>WFPM01000095.1 GCA_015487635.1 Rhodothermus sp. | reverse complement strand
TGCCGACCCGATTTTCTGCGGAATGCCGGCAATGCTGCCTTCCGCTTCAAGGCGCGCGTGCTGGCCGACGGAAGCAATGCTTCGGCCGTGGTCAACGGCAGCGCGTTTGTCGGTATGCCCCGGGGCAATCCAGCCACCTACCCGATCCCCTACGCGAACCCGGACGGCGATCAGCTCCGCTTCCGGTTTGCCTCTTCGGCCGAATCGGGTATCTACTACCTGCCGCTTTCCGTGCTGTCGATCGACCCGGAGACCGGCCTGATCTCCTGGAACAACACCGATGCGACGCGCTTCCCGGATGGCTCGCAGTGGGCGGTGCAGGTGATTATCGAAGAGTATGATCCCGGCGTGGATCCCGAGCAGAGTGCGCCTAAGGCGTGGACGGCGCTGGACTTCATTTTCCGCATTGAGGGCGAAGATAATCAGTTGCCGAGCTGCACGCTGGATCCACCTTCGCCGTTGACGGTGAACCTGGGCGATCCGGTCAACCTCGCAATCACCGGCGATGACGCCACAGGCGATGCCGACGACAATGACGCCGATGGCAACACCGTGTCGATCTCGGCCGTCCGTCTGCCGGCCGGCGCTACTCTGACGCCCAATCCGGCCGTAGGCACGGCTCCCCAGACGGCGCTGTTTGAATGGACGCCTTCGGCCACTGGCGTCTTCAACGCCGCCTTTACGGTGTCGGACGGACTGATCAGCACTACCTGTTCGGCCACGATCAATGTGGTGCAGCCGTCGGTGTGCACGCCAGCGGTGATTCAATCGGAGCAGGTGGTGGGCAATCAGGGGATAGCCACGTTCTACTCGCCTGACGGCATTGAGCAACTGCTTTTCACCTTGCTGGACAACCTGACGGTGGTGTCGGTGCAGGGCACCGGTGGCGAGACGTTCAGCGGCACGGGCATGGGGCCGTACGTGCTGGACGCGGGTTTTAGTCCGCCGACGACCGTGGAGGTGGTCTTCCAGCAGGTGGATCCGAACAATCCGACGGGGACCTACTTTGCGGAGGTATCGACGACGTGTCCGTCGGAGCCGGGCGGGTTGCTGGTGGCGAATCTGGATCCGACGGTGGCCTTTGAGATGAAGCCGGTGCGATTTGCGCTGGAGGGGCCGTTGCCGAATCCGTCGGTAGGTGCGACGGCGTTGCGGTTGGCGTTGCCGGAGGTGTCGCAGGTATCGGTGGTGGTGTATGATGTGCTGGGTCGAGTGGTGGCGCGTCTGGCCGGTGGGGAGTTTTCGGCGGGGGTGCATGAGGTGCGTTGGTTGGCTTCGTCGGCGTTGCCGAGTGGGACGTATGTGATGCGGGTGGAGGTGCAGGGGAGCGGCGGTAGGCGTCGGATGGAACATCGGCTGGTGACGTTGTTGCGTTGAGGGAAGTCAGTTGGATTCAAAAAAAGAGGAGGTTATTATGCGTTGCGAAGCGGAAACCAGGCGAGAGCAGGTGCAGGCGGAGCGAGGAGGTGGTCGTCGGGCATTTGAGGCGCCGCGTCTGGAGCGGCTGGGGCGGTTGGAGGATCGGACGGCCGGGGGGTTTGTGTTTTCCTGAGCATGCGCCTGCGGTAGGCTGAGCGCCCGGGTTCGCCGAAAGGTGAACCCGGGCTTTTTTTGGCTGGGGTAATCCGCCATTTTATGGCAATTGTTTGATAAATTGCTTCCGAATGTCTGTAAATCAGCACGATGAGCACGATGAGACCACACGTTTGCTTCCTGGCCGCGGTGCTGCTTTTGGCGCCGGCGCTGCAGGCGCAGCAGCTCGTCTATCCCGAAACGCCCCGGGTGCCGGTGGTGGACGACTACCACGGCGTTCCGGTGCCCGATCCGTATCGCTGGCTGGAAGACCTGGACGGCGAACAGACCCGCCGCTGGATTGAAGCGCAGAATGCACTTACGTTTGCCTATCTCGACAGCATTCCGCAACGCGACTGGATTCGTCAGCGGCTGACAGCGCTCTGGAACTATCCCCGCTACGGGCTTCCCCGGAAAGAAGGGGGGCGTTATTTCTTCTTCAAGAACGACGGCCTGCAGAACCAGTCGGTGCTCTACGTACAGGAGGGCCGGGAAGGGACGCCGCGTGTGCTGATTGATCCCAACACCTTTTCCGAAGATGGCACGGTAGCGCTGACGACGCTGGCCATCAGTCGCGACGGCCGCTACGTCGTCTACGGGCTCAGCGAGGCCGGTTCCGACTGGCGCATCTTCCGCATCCGGGATGTGGCAACCGGCGCGGACTTTCCCGAAACGCTCCGCTGGATCAAGTTCAGCGGGGCCGCCTGGATGCCGGATCACAGCGGATTTTTCTACAGCCGCTATCCCCGGCCGACCGACGACACGCTGGCGGCGGCCAATCGCTATCAGAAACTGTACTTTCATCGGTTGGGCACGGACCAGTCGGAAGACGTGCTCATCTACGAGCGGCCCGACGATCCGGAGCTGGGCTTCGGCGCCGAGGTGACGCACGACGGGCGCTACCTGATCATCAACGTCTGGAAAGGGACCGACACGCGCAACCGCATCTACTACAAGGATCTTACGCAGCCGGACGGGCCGGTCGTGCGGCTGCTGGACGACTTCGATGCCAGCTACGAGTTTGTGGGCAACAGCGGCACGACGTTTTACTTCCTGACCAACCTGGACGCCCCGAACGGTCGGCTGATCGCCATCGACCTCACCCGCCCGGAACGGGCCAACTGGCGTACGCTCATTCCCGAGAGCGAAGCGGTCATTCAGTCCGTGACGCTGGCCGGGGGACGCTTCGTCGTGCGGGCGCTGGAAGACGTGAAGGCGCGGCTGACGGTACATGCGCTCGACGGCACGCCGCTGGATACGATCGCGTTGCCTACCATCGGCAGCGTCTCGGGCGTGAGCGGTCGCCCGGACGACCCGGAGCTGTTTTTCAGCTTTACCAGCTTTATCTATCCGACTACGATCTTCCGGCATGATCTGGAAACCGGCATCACCGAAGTCTTCCACACACCGGAGATCGACTTCGACGCAAGCCGCTACGAAGTACGTCAGGTTTTCTATCGAAGCAAAGATGGCACGCGCGTGCCGATGTTTCTGGTGCACCGCAAAGGGCTGGTGCGCGACGGCTCGCATCCCGTCTACCTGTACGGCTACGGAGGATTCAATATCAGCCTGACGCCTTCATTCAATCCGAGCAATCTGGTCTGGCTGGAACTGGGCGGCATCTACGCGGTGGCCAACCTGAGAGGTGGGGGTGAGTACGGCGAGGCCTGGCACCGGGCCGGCATGCTCGAAAACAAGCAGAACGTGTTCGATGACTTCATCGCGGCGGCCGAATACCTGATCCGGGAGGGCTACACGTCGCCGAAGCGTCTGGCGATCGGGGGCGCCAGCAACGGCGGCCTGCTGACCGGCGCGGTGCTCACGCAGCGGCCGGAGCTGTTCGGCGCCGTGATCGTGCAGGTGGGCGTGCTGGACATGCTCCGGTATCACCGCTTCACGATCGGCTGGGCTTGGGTGCCGGAGTACGGCTCGCCGGACAACCCGGAGCATTTCCGCTTTCTGTATGCTTACTCGCCGCTGCACAACGTGCGGCTGCACCGCTGCTACCCGCCCACGCTGATCATGACCGCCGATCATGACGACCGCGTCGTGCCGGC
>WFPM01000094.1 GCA_015487635.1 Rhodothermus sp. | reverse complement strand
GCGGGCTGGTGATCACGGCACTGGTGGCCGCCATCATGTCGAGCGTCGATTCGACGTTGAATTCAGCCTCGACGCTCGTTACGATGGACTTCATCCGACGTTTCAAACGGCAGGACAGCCACGAACTGGTCGGGGCCGGACGCTGGGTGACGGCAGTCTTCATGGCACTGGCCATCCTCTGGGCGCCGCAGATTGTGCGCTTTCCGAACCTGTGGACCTACCTGCAGGCCATGCTCGCTTACCTGGCACCACCGGTGGTCGCCTGCTTCCTGGTGGGCATCTTCTGGAAGCGGGCCACGCGCAGCAGCGCCTTTGTCGGGCTGGTGGTGGGGCATCTGGCCGCCGCCGTGTTTCTGGGGTTGAATCTGACGGATCGGCTCATCGTGCAGACCGGACCGCTTTCGCCCGAGCAGCAGGCGCTGGTGGCCGCCGGTGTGCCCGTGCTGCACTTTCTCTACCTGCCGCCCATTCTGCTGGTCATCAGCGTGATTGCGATGGTCGTGACCAGCCTGCTCAAGCCGCCGCCTGCACCCGAGGAGGTGGAAGGACTGACCTGGTCGCCGGAATTCTTCCGTCAGGAGTCCCGCGAGCTGGCCGGCCTGCCCTGGTACCAGAACTACCGCATCCAGGCCCTGGGCCTGCTCGTGCTCATCGCATGGATTCTGATCTGGTTTCGGTGAGGCGATTTAGAATTTGGTCGAAGTTAACAAAAGGGTTAATCAGAGCGGAATCTGTTTATGTAACATGTGGCCAGTCTATGTACAAGGCAAACCCGATTAATTCGTATGCGTCACATAGCAAAATGGCTTTTAGCGTGCCTGTTGCTGCCCGCAATAGTGCAGGGACAGGGGCGAATCAGTGGCTTGGCTTTTGGCGACTTCTATTACATTATTAGTCATTATAATGCAGAGCTAAAAAATCAAAACGGCTTCTGGATTCGGCGTATCTACTTCACGTACGACCAGGATCTGGACGACGCTTTTGCCCTCCGGTTGCGTCTGGAGATGAATTCGCCCGGCAATTTTAGTGCGGGCAATGCTGTGCCTTTTGTGAAGGATGCCTATCTGAAGTGGAAGTTGAATGCGCAACATGAGCTGTACCTGGGCATTTCGTCGTCGGCGTTGTTCAATCTGGTCGAATCGGTCTGGGGCTACCGCTCCGTGGAAAAGGCACCAGCCGACCTGCAAAAACTGGGCTCTTCGCGAGAGTTTGGCGTGGCGTTGAAAGGAAAGCTGACCCGTGATGGCGTGGTGCGCTACCATGCGGTCTTTGGCAACGGCGAGGGGACGAAATCGGAGGGTTATCGGGGCAAGAAGGTCGGGCTGGCGTTGCAGCTTTTCCCGACCGATGCGGTGGTGCTGGAAGCCTACGCCGATTATGCCCGTGCGCAGGCTGGAGAAACACGAACTACCTGGCACGGCTTCGGGGCCTATCGGACCGAGGCCTTTCGGGTCGGGCTGGAGTACGAAGCCCAGCATGTAAAGGTCGAAGAGGGCGCCGACCGCGATCTGCGTTACGTGTCGGGCTTTGCCGTCGTGCGTACGGGCGAAAAGGTCAACCTGTTTGGACGGGTCGATCGGCTTCTGGACCCGAACCCGAAAGGTGCGTCGATTGCTTATATCCCGTTTGCGCCCACTTCGAAAGCTACACTCTGGATTGTAGGGCTGGACCTGGCTATGAGCGTACGGGTGCATCTCATACCCAATATTGAGGTGGTAACTTACGATGCGGACGAGCTGAACCCCGACGTTTACCTCCGGTGGACGTTTTACGTAACCTTTTAGGCTGCTAAAACTAATGTCAAACTTGTGCCAGAAAGGCCTATCTTTCCCCAAACTACAGAGCCATCAGACGTGCGCGGATGATCACGACGCTGGATTATGCGGTCATCGGCGTTTACTTTACTGGACTTGTCCTGCTGTCGTACCTCATCGGACGGCGTTTCCAGGGACGCGCAGATTACTTTCTGGGCGGCCGCCGAATGCCTGCCTGGGTCATCGGCTGTTCGATCATCGCCACGCAGGCCAGCGTCATCAGTATGATCAGCGCCCCGGCCTTCGTGGCGCTGCGGCCGGGGGGTGGCCTGCAGTGGCTGCAATACGAATTTGCCGTGCCGCTGGCCATGATCCCGGTGGCGGCCGTGCTGGCGCGCGCCTTCCATCGGGCCGGCGTCATCACCGTCTACGAATATCTGGAGCGTCGCTTTGGCGCGGCCACCCGGCTGCTGTTCAGCCTGATCTTTCAGCTCAGCCGGAGTCTGGCGACCGGCGTGGCCATCTACGCGGCGGCCATCCTGCTTTCGACCATTCTGGAAACTTCGCTGCCGGTGTCGATCCTGCTCGTCGGCGGCATCTGTCTGCTCTACACCACAATGGGCGGGATCGCCGCCGACATCTGGAGCGACGTGATCCAGCTCTTTGTGCTCTGGGCGGGCATTTTCATCGTGCTGGGCTATGCGCTGAAGGTGGGCGGTGGCCCGGAGGTGCTGCTGGCGCACGTTCCGGCCGAGCGGTTGCAGGCTCTTGACCTGACGGCCCACGGACTGGGTGATGGCGCTACGTTCGGCTTCTGGCCCATGCTGCTGGGTGGCCTGTTTCTGTACAGCTCCTACTATGGGTGCGATCAGAGCCAGATCCAGCGTGTGCTTTCGACGCCTGACGAGGAAACGGCCCGTCGCGCCCTGTTTCTGAACGGTGTCGGACGCTTTCCGCTGGTGCTCTCCTACATCTTGGTGGGTCTTTTCTTTGCCGGCTTTGTACAGGCGGTTCCGTCATTTGCTGCCGCCATCCCGGCCGATCATCTGGACTACATGATTCCGGTCTTCATCAAGCACTACGTCCCGGCGGGCATTACCGGAGTGCTGCTGGCGGCCATGTTTGCCGCCGTTATGTCGAGCATCGACTCGGCGTTCAATGCGCTCGCGGCAGCTACGGTGCAGGACCTCTACGCACGATATGTGCGCCCCGGCGCTTCCGATCGGCATTATCTGAACGTTTCACGCCTGCTGACGGTCCTCTGGGGGACGATCTGCACTGGATTCGCCTTCCTGGCGGGTGGCGTGGCGCCGACCGTCATCGAGGGGATCAACAAGATCGGCTCGGTTTTCTACGGCCCCATTCTGGCCGCCTTCCTACTGGCGATCCTGAGCCGACGGGCTACCGGCGTCGGCGTGATTGCCGGATTGC
>WFPM01000093.1 GCA_015487635.1 Rhodothermus sp. | reverse complement strand
TGCTCCGCTGGCAGATGCCTGTCGAAAATCTCTATCTCGACACGTACAATCAGCTCCGTCTCTGGGAGCGCGAGCTGGGCGTGACGGTGCAACTCCTGTTGCCGGGACAGGCGGCGCCCGTCGATGGACAGGCCGCCTACCCGTTGCAGGGATTGAGCGGCCAACTGGGCACGCTGCTGCTGGGCATGCCGGCACCGTCGCAGGTGCTTCGGGATGCGGCGCGGCGGATCGATCACATCCTGGCGCTGTGGGCCACGGCCTTGCTTGTCTGGGCACTGCTCGGCCTGGTCCGGTGGATGTGGACCGCACAGGATAGCCCGCAACGCCTGCTGAAACGCGCCGCCCTGGTAGGACTGGCCTGGTGGGGCGCCCGCTACCTGCTGCTGATGCTGGACGTGCCCAACCGCTGGCAGCGGGGCCGTACGCCGCTGGCCCCGCTGTTTGATCCGGCCCATCTGGCTTCGGCCTTCGGCGGCGGGCTGATGCGCTCGATCGGCGACCTGCTGCTGACCGCTCTTTTTGCGCTGGGATTTGCCCTGGGGGTGCGCGGGGTGGTGGCCGAATGCCGGCGCAACCCCTCCGCCACGACGCTCGGCCGCATGCCGCGCGCGGTGGGCGTCCGGATGGGAGCGGCTGTGCTCATGCTGAGCCTGGTAGTGCTGTTAGGACTGTTCGTGCGCCACAGCGTGCTCGACAGCACGCTCGATTATCTGGCGCGGACCGGCCTGTTTCCGCCCCGGCTCGTGCTGCTGGTCTGGATCGGGCTACTGGTGCTGCTGCTGGCACTGCTGGTGCTGCTGGAGGCGCTGGGCCGGGGGACAGGGTGGCTCGGCGGTTTCGGACTCGAAGCGTGGCACGTCCGGCTGGGATTGACCGCCGGGCCGGCGCTTGCCGTCGTGGGCGTTGCTTACGTGCTGATGCCGCTCGATCGCGTCGTGCCCTTACCGGTTGCGCTGGTGTTGGTGGGGGCTGGACTGTCCGTCTCGTGCTGGAGGGTGCGGTGGCCGCGGGCCGGACGCTGGCTGACGCTGCGCGCGCTGTTGCCCGTACCCTTCGTGCTCGGTTTGCTGCTCTATCCGATGCTGCACACGGCACTGGACGCGCAGCGTCGCATGCAGGTAGAGCGGGCGCTGGATCAGTTCGGGCAGGGCCAGGATCCACGGCTCGTCTTTGCCATCGAACAGACATTGCAGGAATTGGCTACCGACAGCCTGCTGGCCATGCTACTGACCACCGATCCGGATCCGGTCCGCCTGGACTCGCTGGCCGACGCGCTGTTGCGTGGTTCCCTCCTGGGATCGCTGACAGGGACCTATGAAGTGAACCTGACCTTTTTCGATCGGGAACGCCGGCCGGTCGGCCGCTACGAAGGGAGTCCGATCGCTTCCGGCTCGGAGGCACTGGTGCAGGATGCCGCCGCGTTTGCGGTGCTCTGGCAGGCGTTTCGCCGCACCGATGGCCGGTTACCGTTCATCATGCAACTGGTCGGACGGCGCGAATCCGGTCGGTTACAGTATGCCGGCTTCGCCATGGTGCGGCGCGACGATGGAAGTGTGGCCGGCTGGGTGATGGTTCGGGCCGAGCCGCTCAGTCCACTCTATGGCACCGAGACCCCGTTTCCACGTGTGCTGGTGCCGGCCGGCTTTGCCGGAGCGCTGGAGGAAGGGCTGTCGCTGGCCGAGTTTCGAGACGGGGTCCTGGTGCGCAGCCAGGGCCTGGCTTTTGACCGCTATCGGCTCGATCCAGCGGTGGCGCGTCGGCTCCGGCAACAACCAGTGCTGTGGCGCTCCGAGACCGAAAACGCCCACTCGTATCTGACCTGCTACCGGCGCGTGGACGACGCAGCCCGGACCGTACACGCCGCCCGTCTGCCCGCACTGTCGATTTTCGATCACCTGTACTACCTGCTGCGTCTGACACTGACCGGCCTGCTGCTGATGCTGGCGGTGTATGCAGGCGGGCTGATTTATCGCTGGCGCAGAGGGTGGCTTCCGCTTCCCGAAGCCCGGTTTCAGGATCGCGTCCTCAACGCGCTGGTCGGGGTGGGCTTCGTGGCGGTGGTCGTGGTTGGCGTGGTCGGCGTGCGCGTGCTGGAGGCCGAAAGCCAGCGGGCCGTGCAGGCCTGGCTGCGCCAGTACCTGGACCGCGTCGAGCGTACGCTGACGCAGACGGCTCTTCCGGGCGAGTTGCCCTACCAGGTGCTGGACCGCGTTCCGCTGGATTCGCTCGCGCGGCGCGCCGGGCTGGACCTGCAGCTCTACCGAGGCGGACAGCTCATCGCCACCACGCGCCCGCGTCTGGTGCGCGAGCGGCTGATCGAGCCCCTAATGCCCGTTGCTGCCTATGAGGCACTTTACTGTCGGGCGCAACGGTCGGCCTTCGTGCCTGAGCGTCTGGGGACGTTCGCCTACTGGACGGGCTACCGGGCGTTGCTCGACGAAGCGGGACGGCCGCGCTATGTAGTGGCCGTGCCGGCCCTGCCCGAGCAGGAGCGGCTGGAGGAGGAGCGGGCGCGCACCGTGGCCTATCTGTTCGGAGCGCTGCTGGTGTTGATGTCGCTGGTACTGTTGACGGCCTGGCTGGTGGCCCGCGCGCTGGTGCGCCCGCTGGCCCGGCTCCGTGAAGGATTGCAAGCGGTAGCCCGGGGCGAACTGGACCGGCCGCTTCCCGTCGAGTCGCGCGATGAGCTGGGCGCGCTGGCCCGCACCTTCAACTGGATGCTCCGCCAACTGGCCGAAAGCCGCGAGCAACTGGCCCGACAGGAACGCGAGCTGGCCTGGCGCGAAATGGCCCGGCAGGTGGCGCACGAAATCAAAAACCCCCTGACGCCCATGAAGCTGTCCGTCCAGCACCTGCGCCGCGCCTTTGCGCGACGAGACGACCCCGGCCGGTTTGCCGAGCTCTTCGAACGGGTCACCACCACGCTCATCGAACAGATCGATACGCTGTCACACATCGCTGCCGACTTTTCGACGCTGGCCCGCATGCCCACGCGCCGGCTGGAACGGGTGGACCTGAATGAGGTCATCCGCGAAGCGTCCCGGCTGATGGAAGCCGAAGCCGGTCGGCCCATCGAGTTGGCCCTGCATCCGGAGCCGCTTGTCGTACAGGCCGATCGTGAAGAGCTGCGACGCGCCTACATCAACCTGATCAAAAATGCGCTGCAGGCGCTCGTGCCGGAACGGCCGGGACGGGTGCGGGTTACCACGCGCCTGGAAGTGGACGACGAGGGACACCGCTGGGCCTACAGCACCGTGGAAGACAACGGGCGCGGCATTCCCGAAGCGCTGCGTCCGAAAATTTTTGAGCCGAATTTTTCTACCAAAACCGGCGGC
>WFPM01000092.1 GCA_015487635.1 Rhodothermus sp. | reverse complement strand
TTGAATGGCCACCCAGCGGCGGCAGTAGTGCTCGCCCAGCCCGATGCCGTGCGGCACCGGGACGCGCGACAGGTTGAAGACCTTCGTGAGCTGGAAACGATCGGTGCCCGGCCGATGAAACAGCCGCAGGAAAAAGAGCTCCCGCAGGCCGAAGTGTTGCGGCAGAAGTTCGGTCAGCCGGTAGCAGAGCATTTCGGGCGTGGCGCCGTAGCGCTTCAGAAAGGCCCGGAGCACGGCCCCGTCCCAGTGCGGGTAGTTCAGGAACGTGCGCAGATCGGCGCAGAGCGTGGTTTCGTCCAGCAGCAACGCCCCGGCGAAGTAGGAAGCCCGGAAGTTGTTGAGCACTTGATCGAACGACTCGACGCGCAGCCAGGACGAGGTGATCGCCCGCTCCTTCAGGTCGAGAAACCGGTAACCCAGCTCCCGGGCCAGGATAAAGGCCTGCTGCGCCGGCAGCAACCGGCCATTGACGAACAGCACGGGCCGGGATCCTTCGGCAAAGACGGAGCGAAAACCGTGCAGCACGGGATGACGCGGAAGCGTCTCCGTGTCGATCCGATAGCCGTAGTCTTCTTCCAGAATCCGACGCAGGCGCTCGGGCGGAATTGGCTCGCCGGCGGGCAGGTCGTAGCGGACCCGAAACGCGCGCGCGGCCTCTTCCAGTTCGGGAAAGTAGTTGTTGTGCAACTGCTGGTAGGAGCGCAGCGCGGCAAACAGGAAGTGCTCCACCTGCACGTCGTACATCTTCCCGATCTCCAGGAAGGTGCGCACGAGCGCCCCGGCCTTCATGGGGTGGTCTGTAAAGAGCTGAAAGAGGTCTTCGGGGGTCAGGCCGAACAGTTCGAAAGGAAACTCCTGCACGAAAGCCGACGAAAAGACCGCGGCCAGCGGATCGAGCCGTTCGTCGAGGCGAGGCGAAATCAGTTCCTCGTAGGAGACGGAAAAGACCGAGGCCAGCTCGATGAGTTTATCGGGCTTCGGAAATTTTTTGCCCTTTTCGATTTCACTCAGGTAGGAGACGGAGAGGCCGGCCCGTGCGGCCACATCCTGAAGCGTCAGGCCGCGCTGCTGGCGGAGCGCTTTGAGTTTCAGGCCGAGGACGAAGCGTACCAGGTCGGCGTTGAGTTCCATGCGACAGACGGTATGCGATGGCTGGACCGCTCCGTTAACGAACAAGTCGGCCGAAAGTCCCCTTTTGTGAAATTTCTATGTTGGCGAAATTTCGCTATTGACATATCTTTTCGCAGACCGTATGGTATAATCAGACATTTTCAATCATCAACCAACCCCGCAGTTGCCATGCGTCCACAGATCAACGCGGCCAGAGCTGCTCGTCTCGAAGCCGAATGGCGCTCCAATCCCCGATGGGCAGGGATCCGCCGACCCTACTCCGCCGAAGACGTGCTCCGCCTCCGCGGCTCGGTCGACATCGCCTATACGCTGGCCGACCGCGGCGCCCGGCGCCTCTGGGAACTGCTTCACACCGAACCTTACGTGGCCGCGCTCGGCGCCCTGACCGGCAACCAGGCCATGCAACAGGTCAAAGCCGGTCTCAAGGCCATCTATGTCAGCGGCTGGCAGGTGGCCGCCGACGCCAACCTGGCCGGTCAGATGTACCCCGACCAGAGCCTCTACCCCGCCAACAGTGTCCCGGCCCTCGTGCGCCGCATCAACAACACGCTGCTCCGCGCCGACCAGATTCACCATGCCGAAGGCGACGACTCGATCGACTGGCTCGTGCCCATCGTGGCCGACGCCGAGGCCGGCTTTGGTGGTCCGCTTCATGCCTTCGAGCTGACCAAGGCGCTCATCGAAGCCGGTGCCGCCGGCATTCATTTCGAGGACCAGCTCGCCTCCGAAAAGAAATGCGGCCACCTGGGCGGCAAGGTGCTCGTCCCCACCGGCCAGTTCATCCAGACCCTGATCGCCGCCCGCCTGGCCGCCGACGTTATGGGCGTGCCCACGATCATCATCGCCCGCACCGACGCAAACGCCGCCACGCTGCTCACCAGCGACATCGACGAGCGGGATCGCCCCTTCCTCACCGGCGAGCGCACGCCCGAAGGCTTTTTCCGCGTCCGCGCCGGGCTCGATCAGGCCATCGCCCGCGCCCTGGCCTACGCGCCCTACGCCGACATGATCTGGTGCGAGACGTCCACGCCCGACCTGGACGAAGCCCGGCGCTTTGCCGAGGCCATCCACCGCGAATACCCCGGTAAACTGCTGGCCTACAACTGCTCGCCGTCGTTCAACTGGAAAAAACATCTGGACGAGGCCACCATTGCCCGCTTCCAGCGGGAGCTGGCCGCGATGGGCTACAAGTTCCAGTTCATCACGCTGGCCGGCTTCCACACGCTCAACTATGCCATGTTCGAACTGGCCTACGACTATGCACGCGAAGGCATGTCGGCCTACGTGCGCCTGCAGGAGAAGGAGTTTGCCGCCATGGAGAAGGGCTTCACGGCTGTGC
Source organism: Rhodothermus sp. (assembly GCA_015487635.1). Classification (GTDB taxonomy): domain Bacteria; phylum Bacteroidota; class Rhodothermia; order Rhodothermales; family Rhodothermaceae; genus Rhodothermus. Next base: position 18,488 of record WFPM01000092.1, on the reverse strand, counting down.
GGCATCAGCGCGAGGTGGGCACCGGCTACTTCGACGCTGTGCGGATGGTGATCACCGGCGAGCAGGCCAGCACGGTGGCCCTGGCCGGTTCCACCGAGGCGCAGCAGTTCCACTGAGCGTCCGCCTACCGCGGACAGTGCACCACTACGGCGGCCACGTCGTCGTTGCGCAACGCGCGACGGCGGCGGGCCGCCGTAACGTGTCGGGCCAGTTCGTCCGTTGCCAGACGCAACGGCAGCGTCGGATCGTCGCCCAGCAGCCAGGCGCCCAGCGCATCGGTAGCCAGCACGAACGCATCGCCCGGCATCCACCGTCCTTCGGTGCCTTCGACGGGTGGCGCTCCGTCATCCCGGCTGCCGATCAACGTCGGGCGGTGATGAAATCGGTCTGGATCGTCGATCGGCCAGGCCGCAAGCAGCCGATTCCCACGCAGGTGGAGCAGTACCGCATCGCCAACGGCCACGGCCTGCCAGGTGCCGTCCGGCTGCACGACGAGCCCCAGCAGCGCGGCGTGGGCGCCTTCCTCCAGCTTGACCGCCACATACCAGGGAAGCGCCGCCGGCACGTCGGGTTGCCAGGCGGCGCGCCATTGCGCCAGCCGCTGCTGCAGGGCCGCGGGTGTAGCAGGCAGATCGCGGCAGAAGCACTGCACCAGGTGCCGGGCCCAGGCGCCCGAAAAGGCCGACTCGGTGGCGCCGTCCGCCACAGCTGCCGCAAACGGCCAGCCGGGCCGCACGGCGAAGGCGTCCTCGCACGCGGTAGGCGCGTTACCGTCCCGCGGCAGCCAGAACGTACGCACCAGGGGCGCGTGCATGGCCGGCTCAGCGCAGCGTGCTCGGACGCGTGCCGATCTCCAGAAAGCGCACCAGCGCCACCGGATCGGCATTGAACACGAAGCCGCGCGTGTCCATCGTCACGCGGTAGCCCTCCTGCTCGGCTGCCGCCCGCATCGTAAAGGGCAGCAGGCTCGACATCTGGAACAGCAGCACCGCGTACTCGTCGCGCGGCAGCTCATCGACGCTGGAAGGCAGCTCGACGGCCGGCTCTTCGGACGAGGAGAGATGCACGTTGAAAAGCAGTGTCTCGCCGTCGTCGGTGGCAAAGCTCCGGAGCTGTTGCGCGTAGCGCAGCGGATCGCCGTCGGTCGCCTCGCCGTCGGTGATGTTGATCACGATAGGCGGGAAGGAATGCGGGTGCAGGTCGATCCAGGTGCGCACCATCGAAGCGGCCAGATCGAGCGCCTGGCACATGGGCGTGCCGTTTTTCGCATGGGGATCGAACCAGACTGGAAATTTGACGCGCTGCTCGACGAAGCCGCCCTTGCCGTCCGGTACTTTCTTCAGGCGCTCTTCCAGGCGCAACGGCCGTTCGGCCAGATGGCTGATCGGTACCAGGTCCCCTGCCACCCGATATTCCTCGGCAGGGCGAATCAAGGGTTGCACGCGCTCGCCGTAGCCGATCACGCCTACGTAGAAGTAGTCGCGCACGCCGTCTTCCTTGGCGCAGCGCAGGATCAGGTTCTGCAGCAGGCGATTGACCACGTCGGCCAGCACCCGCGCCTTGCTCGGTGCGGCATCGCCCCGCTGTTCGGCTCCGCCGAACGGTTCCTGCATCGAAGCCGACTGATCCAGCAGAAACAGGATGGCCGTCGGCGAAGTCCGGCTGATTTCCGCAGAGTACGCCATCTATGCTCGTCCGTGGCTGTTTTTCAGAAGATACACGCGGGATAAAGAACACGCGAAGGCGGGAAAGGTTGTCGCGCTGTTTGCTGAAGGGAATGGTGGACAGACATAGAGATCCGCCCTGCGTGTTTTATCTGTAGGGGCGTACCACTCTGGCAAGCGTTCAGCGAATGCGCGCCAGCAGGCGACGGGCTTCTTCCTGATAGGTCGTGTCGTCGGGTTCGGTGGGCGGCAGGGCGAGCGCCCGTTCCAGCTCGTGGATGGCCCCCTCGCGGTCGCCCAGTCGCAGCAGCGTGCGGCCCAACTCCAGGTGATGCACCACACGCTCGCGGAGGGCCAGCGCCCGCCGAAAGTCCTCGGCCGCTTCCTCCAGCGAGGCATCCGGAAGGCCGCCGTAGATCAGGCGCACCAGCGTGCGTTCGAAGAAGCTGAGCGTGGCCACCTCGTAACGCCAGCGCCCGCGCAGGTGATAGGCGACGTCGTCGTTCGGATCGAGCGCGATCGCCCGGTCAATGTAGGCGCGGATCTGGCGGGCAAGTTCCACCTTGGCCCGTGGACCGGAGACCAGCGCCAACCGTCCGGCGGCGATGGCAGCCGCCACGTAGGCGCGGCTGTTGAGCGAGTCGGCGGCGATGGCGACGCGGGCATCCTCCAGTCCCAGCCGGTACAGTTCACGCTGGCGTTCCTTATCCGGGGCGCGCAGGCCGAGTTCGACGCGCACGCGCGACCGGCGCCAGCGCAGTTCGGCAGCGTTCGGGCTGCGCCGCAGGCTGTCGTCCAGCAGCGCCAGTGCTTCCTCGAAGGCGCCCTGCCGCCACAGACTGTCCACCTGCGCCAGCCATCGGCCGTCCTGAGCCTGCCCTACCTTCGCGGTAAGCAGCCAGAGCGCAACAACCAACAGTCGGATTTTTCCCGAACCCACTGCTCCTTCAGGATTTGCCTGCGGGGGCTCTGGGCCGAAGATACGGCTGCACGTCTTCAAGCGCCATATCTTCCCAGCTTCCGTCCTCGTACTGGATCCAGACGCGCCGTTTGAAGATGTCCAGCTTCTGAACGGTCCCACGGCCGCGTTCGGTCTCGACCGGCGTGTCCACCGGCGGAAAGTCTTTCAGCGCGGCCATGTACTGCTCCAGCTCGTAGTTCAGGCAGCACTTCAGCCGGCCACACTGGCCGCTCAGACGGGCCGGGTTCAGCGGCAGGTTCTGGATCTTGGCCGTCTGGGTGGCCACCGGTTTGAATTCCTGCAGCCAGGTGGAACAGCAGAGTTCACGACCGCAGGAGCCGATGCCCCCGATGCGGGCTGCCTCGTCGCGCGCGCCGATCTGACGCAGCTCGACGCGCGTGCGAAACGTGCGGGCCAGCTCACGCACCAGTTGCCGGAAGTCCACGCGATGATCGGCCGTGAAGTAGAAGGTGATCTTCTTGTGATCGAACTGCCACTCGGCATCGACCAACTTCATGGGAAGCCCCAGCCGTTCGATGGCTTCACGGGCGACGTAGAACGCCTCGATCTCCTGCTGCTTGTTGGTTTCCCACCGGTCGATGTCCTCAAGTGTGGCCAGGCGCACGATGCGGGGAAACTCGGCATCGTCATCAAGGCCTTTGGCGCGCACGCGCAGACGAACGAGCTCGCCGGTCAGGTGGACGATCCCGAAGTGCACGCCCCGATCCGCTTCCACGATCACATAGTCACCCGCCTGGAGGTCCAGTCGGTCCACATTGCGGTAGAGCCCCTTGCGGCGTCCTTTGAAGCGGACCTCCACGATGTCGTAGGTCGGATAGGGGCCGCTGAGATGACTCAGCCAGTCGAACACGTGCAGCGAGGGGCAGCCGTTGCCAGAGGCGCACCCACTGCCGCATCCCCCTCCCTGCACGCACGCACTACCACAGGCCATCGCGTCTATGATCAGGCAGGTTTTTCGAAGCCAACGTGTCTCTGATAGACCTGCGCAGACCACAAGGTTCCGCGGCTCAGGCCAGTCCGAGCGTCAGCGGATCGTCCAGCGCCGGCACCAGGCGTTCCGGTGCCCGGCCGTGCATGGCGTCGCGCAGCGCGGCGGCCAGCACACTCAGCACCAGAAACGGCTGCACGTTGCGCTCGATCAGTTCAAGCGCTTCTTCGAGCAGCCGTGCCATGCCCTCCAGATCGGCCCCGGGCAGGTTCTGGCAGAAGCGCCGGATGGCCTCCTGCTGGTCCAGGTTGACCAGCTCGGCTCTGTCGCCGAGCGTCCGGAACAGCACCAGGTCGCGTACCCAGCCCAGCATGAGCTGCAACAATCCTTTGAGGCGCTCGCGTCCCAGCCCACTCAGCTGCTCCACCAGGTCGATCAGCGTCTCGCTGTGGAAGCGGTAGGCCTGGCGCAGGAAGGCCAGCGCCTGCTCGCGGTCGGCCTGCAGCACTTCGTTTTCGAGCAGGTCGAGCGCTCGGCTGTAGGAGCCGTCGGCCATACGCGCCAGCACCATGGCCCGCGCCTCCTCGACGCCCTCCCGCGCCACCAGCGCCTGCGCGATCGCCTCGGCCGGGAGCGGATCGAACCGAAGATGCTGGCAGCGCGAGCGAACGGTGGGCAGCAGATGGTCGGGACGAGACGTGGTCAGAATGAAGACCGTCTGCGGTCCCGGCTCTTCCAGCAGCTTCAGGAAGGCGTTGGCCGCCTCGACACGCATCCGGTCGGCATCGATCAGGATGGCGACTTTGTAGCGGCCCTCGAGCGGCTTGAAGCTGACGCTGCGCCGGAGCGACTCGTTGATGCGGGCCACGGAATAGAAGGCCTGCTTGTTGGACGCCCGCGTCGGGTCGTCCAGCACGAGACGACGAATGTAATCTACGGTGGCATAGGGCTGGACGGCCATCCGTTGCAGGCGTTCGTAGAGGTCGTCCGGGTCGACGTCGCTGGGATGCGGCAGCATTACCTGGACGTCCGGATGAATCAGACGCTGCACTTTGGTGCAGGGCACGCAGTGGCCGCACGGTTCACTGCCGCCCTGCTCGCACTGCAACGCCTGCGCGAAGGTCAGCGCGGCCGCCCGCTTGCCCGTGCCGTCAGGGCCGTAGAACAGGTAGGCGTGGGCCACGCGCTGCTGCGCCAACGCCCGCCGCAACGCCTCGACGACGCGTTCCTGTCCGATAATGCGCTCCCAGGCCATGGGTTTGTCGTTTTGCACGCTATTAACGGGCCGGGCCGAAACAAAGTGCCCGCCTTGCTCATTGGCAGGGACGCTTGCGGGAACGTTGACGCCCGCTGTAATTTCAAGAGGTGTCTGGCGCGGTAGCTCAGTCGGTTAGAGCGTCGGATTCATAACCCGGAGGTCGAGGGTTCGAATCCCTCCCGCGCCACCACGAAAAAAGCGCCCCGATTCACGTCGGGGCGCTTTCTGTTTATGGATCGCAAGGCTCAGGCCTCCTGCATGGCCGCCGCTTCGGCCACCACCTTCTCCTGCACGTGGCGCGGCATGGGCTCGTAGTGGCTGAAGCGGGCCCGATGGATACCGCGTCCCTGCGTGAGCGAGCGCAGCGTCGTCGCGTAGCGGTACAGCTCTGCCTCGGGCACGTAGGCCTTGATCTTCTGGAAGACGCCTTCCATTTCGATTCCCTGGATGCGGGCGCGGCGCGTGTTCAGATCGCCCATGACGTCGCCGGTAAAGGCGTCGGGCACGATCACCTCCACCTCGTCGATGGGTTCCAGCAGCACGGGTTGCGCCTTCTTGAACGCTTCGCGGAAGGCCATGCGGGCGGCCGTCTTGAATGCCGCCTCGTTGGAGTCTACCGGGTGCATGCCGCCGTGGTAGATGATCACGCGCACGTCACCCACCGGATAGCCCGCGATCGGACCATTCTCCATGGCTTCCAGCACGCCCTTCTGGATGGCGCCGAAGAACCGCTTCATGTCGATGACGCCGCCCACGATCGCATCGACGAAGTGCACACGCGCGCCCCAGTTCGTCTCGACGGTCACCTCGCCGCGCACGGTAATGTCCGAGGGCGGCTGGAACGGCTCGGTCAGCGGCTCAATGTGGATGGAAATATCGGCGAACTGTCCGGCACCGCCCGTCTGCTTCTTATGGCGGTAGGAGGTGCGGGCGCTCGTCTGGATCGTCTCCCGGTAGGCCACTTTTGGTTTGACGAACTCCACCTCTACACCGAAACGGTTCTTGAGCCGGAAGCGGGCGATCTCCAGGTGCATCTCACCCTGGCCGGCGAGCACAATCTGGCGCAGGAGTGGATCCTGAATGATTTTCAGCGACGGATCCTCTTCGACAAGCTGGTGCAGCCCCTGCATCATCTTGTCTTCGTCGCCCTCGCGAAGCGGGCGCACGGCCACCGCATAACGCGGCTCGGGAAATTCGATGGGCGGCAACACGAAGGACGTACCCTTGGGCCGGAGCGTATTGTTCGTGTGCGTGTCGCGCAGCTTGACCGTGGCACCCAGATCGCCGGCCACCATACGCGGCACGGCCTCTCGTTCGCGGCCGTTCATGGCGTAGAGCGTGCCCAGCCGCTCCATGGTGCCGGTCTGGGCGTTTTCCAGGTCCATGCCCTGCTCCAGCGTGCCCGAGTAGATGCGGAAGTAGGAGAAATCACCCACGTGCTGCTCGGCCATCGTGCGGAAGATGAAGGCCACCGGCGGCCCCGACGGATCAGGTGCCAGCGTGCCGCCATCCATCAACTTCGCGGGCGGCATGTCGGCGGGCGAGGGCGCCACGTTCACCAGAAAGCTCAGCAGCCGCGAGATGCCGATTACCTCGGTGGCGCTCACCACGAAGATCGGAAAGAGCTGCCGGCGGATCATGGCCGCCCGGAGCCCTTTACGCATCTCGTCTTCGGTGAGCGTGCCTTTTTCGAAGTACAACTCCATCAGGCCCTCATCGTTTTCCGCAATATCTTCGATGAGGGCCGTGTGGAGCTCCTCCGCTTCCTCGCGGAAAGCGGGGTCGATCTCGCTTTCCTCCGGGGTGAGGCTGCCCTTCGGATAGGTGAGCTGCTTCATGTGCAGCACGTCGATGATCGTGCGCGTGCCCGTCCCGGCCGGAATCTGCACCACCGTGGCCCCGCGTCCGAACCGCTCCTTGATCTGCGCCACCAGCGTGCGGAAGTCGGATTCGGCCCGATCCAGGTGGTTGACCACGAACATCGACGGGATCTCCTGCTTGAGGCCGTATTCCCAGGCCAGCTCCGTGCCCACCTGGACGCCCTCGACCGCATTCATCACATAGATGGCCAGATCTGCCACCCGAAGTGCGGCCAGCACCTCCCCGACGAAGTCCGGATAGCCCGGCGTGTCGAGCACGTTGATTTTATGGTCCTGCCAGGGCACATGCAGCAGCGACGTGAAGACCGACATGCCACGTTCCTTCTCGCTGGGGTGGTAGTCGCTGACCGTGTTGCCCTCTTCGATCGAGCCCATGCGCGAAATGACGCCGGCCGTGTAGAGCATGGATTCGGCCAGCATCGTTTTGCCGCTCCCCTGGTGTCCGACCAGCGCAACGTTACGAATGTGCGTGGCTTCGTAGACCTTCATAGGCACCTCCTGCTGGTTTGGAACCGGGCCGAAGCGTTTTTGTGAACGCCCCGCAAAACCCCGGCTGTTTTCGGGAAAGAACTGTCCCCTTCGGGTTTTGTTTAAGATACAAGCGAATCCGAAATAGTCAAGCCGACCGCTGCATGAAACCATTACTCCTTGCCCTGGAAACGGCCACGGATGTGTGCGGCGTGGCCCTGTTTGCGGGCGATGCGCTCTGCTTTGAGGCCATTCTGCAACGCGGACGTGTCCATGCCGAGCAGCTCGCTCCGTTGATTGCCAATGCGCTGGAGCGGTGTGCGTTGCAGGCTGCCGATCTGGACGCCGTAGCCGTCTCCATGGGACCGGGCTCCTATACGGGCCTCCGCGTGGGCGTCAGCACGGCCAAGGGGCTGGCCGAGGCGACCGGCGCCCGACTGATCGGGGTGCCCACGCTAGAGGCGCTGGCCGCCTCGGTCACGCCGTACGCTGCCTCCGGCGACATTGTCGTCCCGTTGCTGAACTCGCGCCGCACCGAGGTGTACACGGCCGCCTACCGGATCGGACCGAACGCCGCGCTGGAGACGCTGGCCGGGCCTGTCGCACTGGAAGCAGCCTCGGTGCCCGACTGGCTGCCGCGGCCGGACGGCGACGGCCGCTTCTGGCTGGTGGGCGAAGGCACGGCGCGCGTGGCGGCACATCTGACCGCCTCCCCCGCAACGCTTCATCTGCTCGATCCCGCACAGCATAACCTGCGGGCCTTCTGGGTAGGACGGCTCGGGCTGGAGCGCTATCGGGCCGGACGCTTCGAGGACGTGGCGAGCTTTGAGCCCTTCTACCTGAAGGATTTTGTGGCAAAGCCGCACCGGCACACCCCGGCCGCTTCCCTTTCCTCCTGAATTTTTGTATGCTATTAATCCTCCCCCAACGAGTTCTATAGCAACATGGCCTGGTTCAAACGCAAGACGCAGGGTATTCTGACCTCCCGCGATGAACAGATCGAGGTGCCGGAAGGCCAGTGGGAGAAGTGTCCCGAATGCGCCCACATCCTGCACCGGCGTGAGCTGGCCGAGCACGCCCGCGTGTGTCCGAAATGCGGGCATCATTTCCCCATGACGAGCCTGGACTACTTCCAGCTCCTCTTCGACGAGGGCCGCTTTACGCTGCACGACCAGCACCTGACCTCGGCCGATCCGCTGGAGTTCCTCGATCGCAAGCCGTACACGGTGCGCCTTGAAGAAGCCCGGCGCAAAACCGGCCTCAACGAAGCGGCACAGCGGGCCACCGGAACGGTGGGCGGCCATCGCATTTCGGCGGCCGCGCTGGACTTTCGTTTCATCGGGGGTTCGATGGGTTCGGTAGTGGGCGAAATCGTCGCCCGTGCAATCCGGACAGCCTACACCGAGCGGATGCCGCTGCTAATCATCTCCCAGAGCGGCGGCGCCCGCATGATGGAAGGCATCCTCAGTCTGATGCAGATGGCCAAGACGGCCGCCTTGCTCACCCGGCTGGATGAGGCGCGTCTTCCCTACATTTCGCTGATGACCAATCCTACCACGGGCGGCGTGACCGCTTCGTTTGCCATGCTGGGCGATATCAACCTGGCCGAGCCCGGTGCGCTGATCGGCTTTGCCGGCCCGCGCGTCATCCGCCAGGCGGTGGGCCAGGATCTGCCGCCCGGCTTCCAGCGCGCCGAGTTTCTGCGAGAACATGGCTTTCTGGACGACATCGTGGATCGCCGTCAGCTCCGGCGTTACCTGATCCATCTGCTGAATCTGCTTCTGGAATCCGACACCCCCTTGCCTGCCCCCCCCTCAGCATCGTAGCTTTACCTGTGGCCTGCTTTTTGATTGCCGGCATGCACGCAAGCCTAACCCGATGGAGTCGTATCGCGCGAGCGCTACCACGTCGAACCATCCACCCATAACCGGCCTGGGCCTTTCCCTGCGGGGAAGGCAAGGTGGGCAAACGTCCGGAAAGAACGTACCCTGTCCGGCTGGTCATGAGCGAAGCGCTGCGTGCCGGGAAATTCTGGAGCGGGTTGGTACTGCTGCTGGTGGGCGGATTGCTGCTGCCTGGACTGCGCACCTCGACCGGCGCATGGGCCCTGCATGCCCAGACGCTGCCGGACAGCCTGCAGGCCGACTCTTCCCGCACCGACACGCTCCGTACGCCCCGGGCCGACCGTCTGCTGCCCCGCCGCTTGCGTGAGCTGCCCTATGCCCGGCTGTGGCCGCGCACCGCTTCGCTGACCTCGCTGCGCCTGAACGCCTGGAAACACGAGGTCCAGCTCGACTCGACGCGCTTAGCCTATCACATCCATGAACGCATCGGTCGATACGACGTGCGCGTGCCCGTCACGCTCAACCTGAAAGCCTATCGGAAGCTGCGGCTGCGCCAAGCCCTGCGCCAGAACTGGCGCACCGTCCAGACCCAGCAGCAACGCCAGGCCACCCGCCGGCGCCGGAGTGGCCTGGGCGTGAGCATCGCACTGCCCGGTGGCCGCCAGAGCGCTTTTACCACAATATTCGGTCGTCCCGAGGTGGACCTACGCGTCAACGGCCAGGCCAACCTCAACGCCGGCTTCAACTATCGAAAAAGCGACCAGCAGGTGGCCTTTTCGGGCCGCACCGCCCGGCTCGATCCAGACATCAAGCAGGACCTGCGGCTGGGCATCACCGGTACCATCGGCGACAAGCTCCGCGTCAATGTCAACTGGGACACGAACAACCAGTTCGACTACCAGAACCAGCTTCGGCTCGAATACACCGGCTACGAAGACGAAATCATCCAGCGCATTGAGGCCGGCAACGTCATGCTGCAGACCCCTTCGCAGCTCATCCGCGGAGGCCAGAGCCTGTTCGGTATCAAAGCACAATTTCAGCTTGGCGGCCTGCAGCTCACCACCGTGGCCAGCCAGCAGGAAGGGCAGGCCAACTCGCTGACGATCAGCGGCGGCGCCCAGACCACTACGTTCGACCTGCAACCCACCGACTACGACGACGGCCGCCATTTCTTTCTGGCCTACTATTTCCGCAATCGCTGGGAGGACGCGCTCTCCGATCCGCCAAACATTCGAGTGGCGAACGGCTTCGAGCGCATCACCGAAATCGAAGTCTGGAAACTGGTCTACCCAGTACGCGACGATGAGAACGTGCGCCAGGTGGTGGCCCTCGTCGATCTGGGTGAGCCCGAGGAGCTGCTGACGCTGGCCAACGCCTACATACGCAACGATGCCGGGGCCCTGCCCGACAACCGCAACGACCGCTACGACGATACCCCCGGTGGGGAAGTCGACACCTACCTGCGCAACGGCCAGGCCAACGCGGCGGCCTATCTGAAAAACCAGCGCGGCCTGAGTGAAGACGACTTCCAGATCGGCCGCTTCAAGCGTCTGGAGCCCGGCCGCGACTACACCTACGATGAGGTGCTCGGCTACATCTCGCTCACGCAACGCCTGCAGGAAAACGAAGCGCTGGCCGTCGCCTTCCGCTACCGGGCCGGCGGCCGCATCTATCAGGTGGGTGATTTCTCCTCAGAGACGGGCGGTGCTGGCGGTGGCCAGGACGAAGACCGTCTCGTGCTCAAGCTGCTGCGGCCGAGCCGCCCCCGTCAGCCCTCTCCGGCCACCGGCTACAATCCGGCCGTCTGGTACCTGGAGCTGCGTAATCTCTATCGCCTTCCCGGCCGCGGCATCAACCCCGAAGACTTCGAACTGGAGATCTACTACCAGCCGCCCGGCAAAACGCCCCAGAAATTTCTGACCGAACTGGGCGCCCAGCGTACCCTGCTGCAACTGCTCGGCCTGGATCGCCTCAACCAGGACCAGGCGCCCGTGCCTGACAACCGCTTCGACTTCCTGCCCAGTATCACGATCGACCCCGGCGAGGGCCTGCTCATCTTTCCCTTCCTGGAGCCGTTCGGCAAACGGCTGGAACAGCTCATTGACGCCACCGAGCTGCCCGACGATGAAAAAGCGGCCCTTAAAGACCGCTACGTCTTTCGCGATCTCTATACCCAGAAAAAAGAAAACGCCCGCCGTAATACGCGACACAACGTCTATCGCATTCAGGGCTCCTACAAAAGTGCCGTGCAGGACTTCTACGACCTGCAGGCCTATGCCGGACTGGTGGAGGGCTCGGTGCGCGTCACCTCGGGCGGCACGCCGCTACAGGAAGGCGTCGACTTCGTCGTCGATTATCAGAGCGGTACAGTGCGCATCATCAACCCGGCCTACCTCACCCCGGGCCGTGAAATTCAAATCTCCTACGAGCAGAACGCGCTGTTCAACCTGCAGAAAAAAACATTGCTGGGCCTACGCGCCGATTATACACTGGGCGAAAACCTGGCGCTGGGCGCCACCCTGATGCGCCTGAGTCAGAGGTCGCCCGTCGACAAGTTCCGCCTGGGCGAAGAGCCCATCAACAACCTGATCTGGGGCATCGACGGCTCGTTCACGGCGCAACCGCGCTGGCTCACGTATGCCCTCGATGCGTTGCCCCTGATCCAGACCAAAGAGCCCAGCGAAATCTCCTTCTCCGGCGAATTCGCCCAGCTTCGGCCCGGTCATGGCGAGACGCTGGCCTTCGAACGCACGCGTCGCGAGCTGCGCGACAACAACCGCGACTTCCCGGCCGACGAACTGAAAGGCATTTCCTACATCGACGACTTCGAAGGCTTCGAAACCACCTTCTCGCTCAAACAGCCCGGCAGCTGGCGACTGGCTTCACCACCTGATTCGATCGCCCGCTACCCGGCCGGCTTTACCGGCAGCCTGTACGACTCGCTGCGCACCACCTGGCGCGGGGTTTTTACCTGGTATCAGCTCAGCGATGTGCTGGTGGCCGACCTGGCCCGCCGCGCGCCAGTCTACGACCCAGAGGCCGTCCGTCCCGTGCTCATCACCGATGTCTTCCCCAACCGCGACGTCCGTGGCGAGTTGAACCAGACGCTGTCCACACTCGACGTGTACTTCAACCCCTACCGCCGCGGCCCCTACAACTACACGACCGATCTGGAAGACTTCCTCAACCATCCCGAGGAAGTCTGGGGCGGCATGATGCAGCGCCTGCCCGAGGGCTACACGGATTTCAACCTGAAAAACATCGAGTTTATCGAATTCATCTTCCGCCCCTTCCCCGAAAATCCCGAACGCGACGCCGGTCCTGACGCCAAACTGTACATCGACCTGGGCTCCATCTCTGAGGACGTGATTCCCAATGGCAAGCTCAACGCGGAGGATGGCCTGTCGATGACTGACCCAACCTCCGGTTTTCGGGGGGATCAGTGGAGCCGCTACCCGACCAGCATTCAGAACAACTCGGTGGACCTGGATCTGAGCCTGCGCCGCACCGAAGATCTCGGGCTCGACGGGCTCGTCTCCTACGATCCCTCGGCCTATCCCGAAGTCTACACGGAGGCCTTCCACTTTCGGCGTTTCCTCGAAGCGCTCGATCCCGACAATCCCGATCCCCGCTACCGGGCCGAGCGCGCCCGCGCGCTGCGCGATCCCTCGGGCGACGATTACCACAGCTTCGATGATGACGCGTTCTTCAGCGATCCGGAACTGTTTCCGCCCGAGCTCTACCCGAACGGCGTGCCGCTCCAGGAGCGCTTCGCCCACTACTTCCCCGGCCTGGAGCTGAACGCCTACGAAACCCAGAACCAGCTTGCCACAAACGCCTCGGTGCGGCGTGGCAACTCCCGCATCCCGGACACCGAAGACCTGAACTTCAACGCCTCGATCGACACCGAAAACAGCTATTTCCAGTACGAAATCCCGCTTAGCAAGGCGGTGCTCGACTCGCTGGCTCGCCCCGACCGCGAAGACGATTACATCGTCGGTGCCATCACCAACAGCAAAGGCGAAACCTGGTACCAGGTGCGCATCCCGGTGCGCAACTACACACGCCGCGTGGGCAATATCCAGGACTTTTCGCTGATTGAAACGATCCGGGTGTGGACCACAGGCCACCGCGTACCCATCACGCTGCGCTTTGCCACCTTCGAACTGGTAGGGAGCCAGTGGCGTAAGGCCGAAGAGGTGGCCCTCGAAGAACAGACGCCTTCAGACACGCTCTTTACAAACACGCGCGTCAGCATCTCCAGCGTCAACAACGAGGAGAATCCGGACATCTACCGCACCCCCAACGGCGCTATCATCAGCCAGGTGCGGACGCCCAGCGGCGTCGTGCGCAACGCCCGCGAACAGGCCCTGGTGCTGCGCGTCGAGAACCTCTATCCCGGTCACCAGCGCGGCATCTATAAGACGTTCACCCAGGGGCTGGACCTGCTCAAATACTCGAACCTGCGCATGTTCGTCCACCTGCACGGCCGCCTGGGCGACGGCACGCCCCTCGAAGCACTGGCCCAACAGGACCCTGAGGCTGCCCGCCAGAAGGTACGCCTTTTCATACGCCTGGGCGCAAACGCCAGCGGCGACTACTACGAGTACGAACAGCCCCTTATGCCCAGTTCGGTTACCTCAGGCAATAGCGACGAACTGTGGCAGACCTTCCAGCGCTGGGGCGACCGGGTCATCGACCTGAACTCGGTGAACATCCTGCTAAGTGCGCTCAACGAGCTGAAAATCGCCCGTGATGCGGCCGGCTTCCCCGCCGACAGCGTCTTCTGGAACAAAATCGACGGCCGTCCCACCGCGCCGGGCGTGCCTGATGCGGATGCATTCGCCCCACCGGGCACGCGCCTGGCCGTCAAGGGCAATCCCTCGCTGGGACGCATCACGATGATTATCATCGGCGTACGCAACCCGGCGCCGCCCGGCAGCACCGACCCGCGCGATCGGCTCGACGAAGTGGTGGTCTGGCTGAACGAACTGCGCGTCTCGGGCTACGACGAAAAGAACGGCTATGCAGCCGTGGCCAACCTGAACCTGAAGCTGGCCGACCTGGGCCGCGTGCGGGCCAACTTCCGCATGCAGACCGACGGCTTCGGTTCGCTCTCGAGCACGCTGGGCGAGCGCGAGCAGACCAGCCAGCAGAGTTGGAGCATCGCGACCGACTTCAACCTGGACCGTCTGCTCCCCCGCCGCTACGGCTGGTCCATTCCCTTCTCGCTCCAGGTGCAGTCCTCCACCTCCACGCCGCGCTTCGATCCGGCCCGCGGCGACGTGCGCGTCGAAGAAGTGCTCAACCAGATCGAGCGGGACACCACGCTCTCACGGCGCGAACGCGCATTGCACCGCCGGGAGGTGATCGAACGCGTGCAGACGCGCTCGTTTACGCGCTCTTACAGCTTCCGCATTCAGAAACAGGGCTCCCGCTCCTGGCTGATGCGCACGCTGGTAGATGGGCTCAGCTTCAGCTATGCCTTTGCCGAAACCCAGGCCCGGAGCCCCACCCAGCGTTTTCGGAACGCCTGGCGCTGGAACACCTCGCTGAGCTATCGGCTGAACATTCGACGCCCGCGTACGGTGCGGCCGTTCTGGTTCCTGGATGATCTGCCGCTTGTCGGCCTGCTGGGCGACCTGCGCTTCAACTACCTGCCGCAGAGCCTGTCCTGGTCCGGCAACGCCAGCCGTAACTTCTCGGGTAGCCAGGACCGCTCGTCCGTCCTTCCCGGCCAGGGAAATCCCGAGCTTCCCGACCTGGTGGCCAACCCGATTCGCGAGCAGCACAGCCTGGCCCACAACCGCACCTTCAGCCTGCAGTACAATCCGTTCACCTTCTTGAACCTGAGCTTCGACACCAACACGAAGCAGAGCCTCAGTGCGATCAGTGTCGACACGATTTATCAGGTGGTCACCCCCGACACGGTGCTGCACGGCCTGACGATGGTCGAGGCGCTGGCCCGAGGACTTGTGGACTCGGCAGACGTGGGCGTGCGGGCCTTCGAGCAGTACCGGCTGCATCCGGTGCCCCTCCGACGCGTTATGCAGCGTATCCTGGATGGCGCCGAAGGCCTGCGCACCGACAACTACCAGCAGCGCTTTACGGCCAGCTTGCGTCCCAATCTGCGCACGCGCTGGCTACAATTGCAGGACCTTAACTACACGGCTCAGTTCAATTGGCAGAACGGTTCCATCCAGCGCAACACAGGAGCCAGTGTGTCAAATCAGGCCAGTCTGAGCAGCGGCCTGACGCTTCGGCCCCGTGCGCTGTGGCGCAAGCTTGCCTTCTATCGCAAGCTGGAAGAGCAGGAACGCCAGTCCAATCAGCAGCGCCGTCGGCCACAGGCGGAGGAAGAAGACAAACCGAAGCCCCTGATTCGCCTGCCCAATCCGATTGTCCTGCTGCGGCGACTTTTTCTGGCGGTTACCGGCATCGAAAATCTGCAGATTACCGGCCAGGCTGGCTGGAGCAGCGCTTCCAGCAACGTCGGGCGCGGTCCCATCGACAGCGTACAGGTGGCCTACAGCCTGCGCGACGCGCTGCGCGGACGGGGGCCGTCGGTGGGCTATCGCTTCGGCCTGGACCGTCGCATTGAGCTCGAAAACCGGGTCCTGGACCCCAGCCTTCAGGTGACCGACGCGCTCAGCAACAACTACGAGCTGCGCGCCTCCACCACGTTGCAGCTCAGCCCGAATCTGCAGGTCGCGCTCAACTGGAACGTCAACTGGAACAGACGAACCGACTATTCCTACCGGCCGCTGGATGGCGGCGGCGTCGACACCACGATGACCGAACGCGGTACCAGTAAAGCCTCGATCTGGGCCTTCGGTGCCTCGTATCTGGAGTTGTTCCGTCGCCAGCTCGACACCTACCGCCGGGACTTTCGCCAGGCCACCGATCCAACCGAGATCGGCGATGAGAACGGCGACGGGCACGTGGCCCTGACCAATGCTTCGGTCGTGGCCGACTTCCGGCGCGCCTTCATGCATACGCCGGGCCTGCTGGCCCCTCACACCCCCATCCCCCTGCCCGGCTGGCAGCTTACCTACTCGGGACTGTCGAACTGGCCGTTTTTCCGGCGACTGGCCCAGAGCGTCACGCTCCGACACGGCTACAGCGCCGACTATAGCGCCGACTACCGCACCAACCTGAACGCACTGGCCGACGATCCGGAGGCCGCCTTCGGCACATTCTCGCTGGGCGGCCGCCGCATCCGCTACCGCTTCTCCCGCTACGAGGTGAGCGCCGTGCGCATCAACGAGCGCTACCAGCCCCTGATCGGACTTGACATCACCTGGAAAAACCGTCTGCAGACGAACCTGGCCTGGTCGAAAAGCCGCTCCTATTCGCTTTCGACCAACAACGAGGTCAACACGAGTGCCACCAGCGAACTGACCTTCACGCTCACCTACCAGCGTCAGGGCCTGCGCATTCCATTCCTGCCCATCAAACGCCTGAACAATCGCGTGGGCATCAGTCTGAACATCGCCCGCTCGTCCACCGAGGAGCGCCGCTTTTCGCTTTTCCGGGCCATGCAGGCCGCTGCCGACGATCCGGACGCCTTCGACCCGAAGGACGCCCTCAGCCCGGACTTTGCCCCCATTCTCACTTCCTGGACGCGCACCACGATTGCCCCCCAGATCTCCTATCAGTTCAGCAATCGTGTCTCGGCCAGCTTCCAGCTGCGCTACGAGCGCTTCGAGAGCGCCGACAGCCGCGTGCCCTCGTCCACGACCATGCAGGGCGGTTTCAACATTCGCGTAAGCATCTCGAACTGAGGGCACGTCGGCCGCCGCCCGGCGTAAAAGGCCGCGCCAACCCTCAAGGATTGCCATGGCCGAACCGGTTGTTGTCTGCCATCTGGGGCGCGTGGCCTACAAGCCGACCTGGGACCTGCAGAAGCTCCTGCAGACCCGGCTGGTGGCGGCCAAACGCCAGGAGCCCCCGCAACGCATCCCGCATGTGTTCCTGCTGGTCGAGCATCCACCTGTCTACACGCTGGGCAAAAACGGCCGCCTGGACCACCTGCTGCTTTCCGAAGAAGCGCTACGCGCCCGCGGCACCGAATTTTTCCGGATCGACCGAGGCGGCGACATCACCTTTCACGGTCCGGGCCAGCTCGTGGGCTATCCTATCCTGGACCTGGATCGCTTCTTCACCGACATTCATCGTTACCTGCGCGAGCTGGAAGAGACGATCATTCGCACCTGCGCAGACTACGGGCTACAGGCCGGACGTGTGGCCGGCCGCACCGGCGTGTGGATCGGGCCGGACGCCCGGGGACCCGAGCGAAAAATCTGCGCCATGGGCATCCGCTGCAGCCGCTGGGTGACGATGCACGGGTTCGCCTTCAACTTGAACACCGATCTGCGCTATTTTTCTTACATTGTACCCTGCGGCATCGCGGACCGGGGCGTGACGTCGCTAGCGGTCGAACTGGGCCGCCCTGTCGATGAGGACGAGGTGCGCGTGCGCCTGCTCGGCCACTTCGCCGACTGCTTCAAAGCGGAGCTGACCGTCTACGAGGGCGCCGAGGCGTTTGCGTTTCTGGAAGATTATCTGCAAAAAGAAAACCTGGCGGCTTGGGTAAAAGCCGACGCTGTCGTATCATAGAAACGGAACCGAAACCGGCCGTTTCGGTTGTCTGAGCATCGCTTCGCCAACCTGCAAAGCTGGCCATGGCTGCTTTCGATCTGGATCACTTCACGCGCCAGTTGATCGCCGAAGCCCTCTTCTACGACGAAGAGTACGGCGCGCTGGGCAACCTCAGCCTGGTCGATCCGCGCGAGGGCAGGGAGCGATTTATCGCCTCCTATGTGCCGGAGGAAGGACATTTCACGATTGAGGAGGCGACGGCATGGGAGCCGGGCGAAATCGACGAGGAGGTGGGCTACGCGCTGGCGGTCGACACCCGGGAGTATGGCATCTACGATACGCCCGAAGCGACGGCCGAGGCGCTGCTGGCGCTGGCCCGCGAACAGGATCTGCTTCCCAGTATCACGCTGCTTTTTGAGGAAGACGAGGTGAGTTAAGCACGGAGCACATGCCAGAGGCTCCATGCCAGCACGCCCCATCCCAGGATGAAGGCCGTGCCACCCAGCGGTGCCACGGCACCTAGCCACGGCGTGTTGGTGAGTACCAGCACGTAGAGACTGCCCGAGAAGAGTACGATTCCGGCCAGAAAGCACCATCCGGCCACGGACAACCCCGGCGTGCCGAGCCGATACCGAAGCCAGCCGATCAGCAGCAGCGCCAGCGCGTGGTACATCTGATAGCGCACCCCCGTCTCGAACGTCTGCAGCCGCTCGGGCGTCACTCGGGACGCCAGTCCATGCGCGGCAAAAGCGCCCAGGGCCACCGCCAGACCGGCCAGCACGGCACCCAGCACCAGAAACGTACGAGCCATCATTGTGCAGCTCTGGTTGATTGTGGATTGCTCCCGCTACGCCAGCACCCGA
>WFPM01000091.1 GCA_015487635.1 Rhodothermus sp. | reverse complement strand
GGCGCCGTTGCGGTTTACTACCAGCAAGGACCCTGATCCGAGCACACCACCACGCGACAGCCTGCTCCAGAACTTCCCGTTTGGCAAAGCGGGCGTCCGGCCTGCTCCGGAAGCTTTCGTAGCACGTCCACCGAACATTATAGGGCCGGCCTGTCGGCCGGCCCCACGACAGGACCCGGGGCATGGAAGCACGAAAGCGCGCTCCGGCGCTCAACTCCAGAAATAAGCAGGAGCAACACCGCTCCCAGCAGCCCGACGTTCTTGAAGAAGTTCACCTGTTCTCCCAAACGCTGCATGGGATCCTGCACGGCCCAGAAGTTGTGCATCCAGGGCGTCACGAATACCAAGAAGATGACCAGCAACCAGAGACTGATCTGCACGTATAGGCCGGTCAGGATGGCCAGACCACCGGCCAACAGCATCAGGCCCGTCACGATGACGGCCAGTTTGGGCGCCGGCACCTTCCTGGACGCCGCGTACGGCGCCAGCTGGTTCAGCTTGAACAGATGGTTGAGGCCGTTCATGAGAAAGAAGCCTCCGAACAAAATACGACCCAGCCAGAATACGACTTCCATAGGGCAGGTTCTGGTTGGTTAATAGTTGTTCCAACAAATAAATGTTCATTGCTTTGAAAAGTCAAGCGCTTTAGCTTGTAAAGTGTGTAACAAAGTGTTAACGTGTGATGAACGGGGAAGAGCGGTTCTGTCCGGTCTATGCGGCCATTGAGTTGCTGCAGGGGAAGTGGACGCTGCATATCATCCGGGCGCTGCTGGAGGCACCCCGGGGCTTTAACGAGCTGGCGCGGGCCATCGGCGGGTGCAACTCGGCCACGCTGGCGCAGCGGCTGGAGCGGCTTGTGGAACTGGGCGTGATCGAAAAGGAAGTGACCTCGCACATGCCACCGCGTACGCGCTACAGCCTGACCGAAGCCGGCCGCGCGCTGGAAGACGTGGTGCAGGCCATCGAGGCCTGGGGACGTCGCTACCTGCAGGTGCCGGGCTGACGGGAAACGTTCGCGCCCCAGCCGCGTGTCCCTTCCGCTGAAGTCAGACGGAGGAGCCGATGTCGGACGGGAAGTTTCCGGAGTCGATCGAGGCGGTGCAGCAGGTGCTGGCCGCGCATGACTACGTGGCCGAGCGAGGTCTGGCCACGACCATCTTTCTGGCGCTTCGGATGCGGCGTCCGCTCTTTCTGGAGGGCGAGCCGGGCGTCGGCAAGACGGAAGTGGCCAAGGTGTTGGCCCGCATGCTGCAGGTGCCGCTCATCCGCCTGCAGTGCTACGAGGGGCTCGACGTGCACACGGCCGTCTACGAGTGGAACTATGCCCGCCAGTTGCTCGAGATCCGGCTGGCCGAAGCGAGCGGACAGGTCGATCGCAACCGACTGTTGGCCGAAATCTTCAGCCCGGACTTTCTGATCGCGCGGCCGCTGTTGCAGGCCGTGCAGCAGAGCCGGGACGGGCAGGCGTCCGTGCTGCTTATCGACGAGCTGGACCGTAGCGACGAGGAATTCGAGGCGTTTCTGCTGGAGTTGCTTTCGGATTTTCAGATTTCGATTCCCGAGCTGGGCACCGTGCGCGCCGAGGTGCCGCCGGTCGTCGTGATCACGTCGAACCGCACGCGCGAGATTCACGACGCGCTTAAGCGCCGGTGCCTTTACTACTGGGTCGAATATCCGTCGTTTGAAAAAGAGCTGGCGATCGTGCGGCGGCGCGTGCCAGGCCTGGCCGAACGATTGGCCCGGCAGGTAGTGGCCTTCGTGCAGGCGCTTCGGCAGGAAGACCTGTACAAACCACCGGGCGTGGCCGAAACGCTCGACTGGGCCGAGGCGCTGCTGGCGCTGGATCGCAGTGAACTGGACGCGGCGGCGGTTTCGGAAACGCTCGGCGCCCTGCTCAAATACCGGGACGATGTGGAGCTGGTGCAGCGACCGGAGGTGCAGGCGCGCCTGCTGGAGACGGCACGTGCCCGGGGAGCCTGAGTCATGCGCACCGGTGGGGACATTTCCGCGCGCATTGTGGCCTTTGCGCAGGCGTTGCGGCGGGCCGGGCTGGTGATCGGCACCGACCAGGTTCTCGACGCCCTGCAGGCCGTCGCGCTGGTCGGGGTGGCACGACGTGAGGACGTGCGGCAGGCACTTTTCAGCGTGTTCGTGCGGCGACAGAGCGAGGCGGCCCTGTTCGATCAGCTGTTCCGGCTGTTCTGGCAGGGGCGTCCGGCGGTTCCGGAGGAACTGGCTGCTCTGCTGCCCCGTTCGCCTGTGCCGCCTGCGCCGCCCCCGGGCATGGCCCGGGCACTGGAGGCGTTGCGTCCAGAGCACCCTCGCACCGAGGTCGCCGAAGCCGACGAAGAGGTGGAGCTGGTGCTCACCTACAGCGCCGATGAAGTGCTGCGCCACAAGGACTTTGCGCAGATGACGGCCGAAGAGGAAGCCGCGGTGCGGGCTTTTCTGCGCACGCTGCGCTGGCCGTTGCCGCCCCGCCGCACGCGACGCTGGCAGTCAGGTGCTCGGCACGGACGCCCCGATCTGCGCCGGACGCTTCGCCGGGCGCTGCGCCATCAGGGCGAGGTGCTGCGTCTGGCCATGCGGCTGCCCCGCTACAAACCGCGGCCGCTGGTCGTGCTCTGCGACATCAGCGGCTCGATGGAGCGCTACAGCCGGTTACTGCTGCACTTCCTGCATGCGATCACAGGCGGATTGCGCCGCGTCGAGAGTTTTGTGTTCGGTACGCGCCTGACGCGCATCACGCGCCAGCTTCGGCTGCGCGACGTGGATGTGGCGCTGGCCGAGGTGGGCCGCACCGTGCAGGACTGGTCCGGCGGCACGCGCATCGGTGAGGCGCTGCGCACGTTCAATTACCGCTGGCTCCGGCGCGTGCTGCCCGCCAGTGGCGTCGTGCTTGTCATCAGCGACGGTCTGGACCGGGGCGATCCGGAACTGCTCGCGCGCGAGATGGCCCGCCTGTCGCGCAGTTGCTATCGACTTATCTGGCTCAATCCATTGCTGCGCTACGAGCACTACCGGCCGCTCACGCGCGGTATGCGGGCGGCCCTGCCTTACATCGATCACTTTCTGCCCGTGCATAACCTGGCCTCGCTGGAGCAGCTCGGCCAGTTGCTGGCTTCGCTGGAGCGTCGGCGTCCCGGCACCGTTGTTGCCGAATGAGGCCGCGGGAGCCCCGTTGCTCTGAACGAAGCATTCGGCCCAACAGACGCACGCCGACCGTCCATGACCGCGATCACCCCCGTTCATCTCCGGCGACACCTGCTGCCCTTCGGGTTGCTGATGCTCCTGGCGGCCGGGCCGCTGCGCGCGCAGCAGGGTACGCTTCGCATCGTGGACTGGCCCGCTTCGGAAGCCGAGTTGGCTCAGGTCGTCGGCGACGAGGTGGGGCCCTGGTCGCGTATCGAGGTGTTGCCGTTTCTGGACTCGCTGGTGCTGGGCTACCGCTACGAGGTGGTGGCCGACACGGTTTATGCCGGCTTCACGCTGGCCTGGTATCCGGCCGCCTGGGGGCTCTACCGGGGTCGCCGGGTGCTCCGATACCAGATGCCCGACAGCGTGCAGCTTCAGGCCATGCACGTGCGCATCCGATTTGCCGTCAGGGGGCGTCCGGTGACGACATGGCCGTTGCGTTTCGACAGCCTGGCCCTGGGCCCGTGGCCCGAGGTGTTTGAATCGGCCACCTATGCCTTTCCCGTCGAGGAAGTCTTCGGACCGGTCCCCCGCGACTCGCTCGCCGCCTGGCTGCAGGCCGGTCTGGCTCCCGACAGCCTGTCGCTCGAATGGATCGCCTTTTCGGTGGCAGAAGGCGGGCGTATTACGGCCCGATCGATCGTGCGGGCGCGTCCGGGGCCGCCTTTCATCGACGTGATCATTGATCCTGAAGTGATCATCGTGGAGGGGGCCGGCAAGCGGGGCGGCACGACCGTCGGTCGGAAACCACGCCGTACGGGACGTTCGGCCGGGCGCACGCGGGCCGCGGAGGGACGCCGGACCGGTCGGAGCAGTGGCCGGGGGTGGTTCCGGGGCGGCGAAAAGAAGGAAGACGAAAGCGAAGAGGAAAAGCACGAGACGTTGCTGCCGGCCGCGCTGGCCGGGGTGGCCGTGGTGGCGATCGTGGCCGTGGCCGGTGGGGGCTTTGGCTACAGTGGCAACCTGAAGCGCACGCCGATCGGCGTAACCGGTGGGGTGTTGCGTCCCGAGTGGGGCGTGCTGTTGCAGGTGAGCATGAACGAGGCCGTCATGGAGCGCTCGCGCACCGAGCCGGAGGAGCTGGCCGTGCGCCTGCTGGGATTCAATGGATGGCTGACCGGCCGACTTCAGCCGGCGCTGGCGCTCGGCTTGCGCTGGCGGGAGCATCGGGGTCGGCGCACGACGCATCCGGTCATGGTGCCGGCGGTGGTGTTTCGGGCCGATCCGATCGTGCTGATTGGCGGAGTCGATCTGGTGGGCGGCGGGCCGGAACTGGGCGTGGTGCTCAACCTGCGCCGGCTGCTGGGGTACTGAGCATGTTCGCCGATCTTTTCGGTTATTTCGGTCCGGTGAAGTCCCCGGCCTTTCGTATCTTGGGATCGAAGCAGCCGATCCTGAAAGCAGCCGGAGGAAGTCGAAGCCATGTCGTGGAAGCTCTGCGTCTTCGAAGACCGGGACACCCTGCATCTGGCCCCGCTGGTGCACACGCGGCCTGTGTACGATCTGCGGCTGGGGCTGCCCACGCTCCTGGAGCGGGCGCTGTGGGCTTTGAAGCCGCCGGCCGCCTGCCTGCACGCCCGCGCGACCGTGGCGCCGGTGGCCGCGCGGCTCTACGGGCTGCCGGTGAATCCGGCGCAGGTCGAAGGCGGGCTTTTGCTGTGGAACGGGCGGGCGCTGGCCGAACCCGGCGAGGTACTGACGCGCATCCGGCGGGCGGCTACCGATCGCGAGCCGGCCCGCCGTTTCGTCCAGGACGGCATGACGGTGGCCGCCTGGCTCCCCAAAGGACTGTCGCGTTCGTTGCCTGACACGCTGCTTGCCGAAAGCTTTCTGGACGAGCTGCCCGAAGAGGAGGTCGAAGGCGTGCGGCTGATCGGACGACTCTGGCACCTGATCGACTGGATGGAACAGGCCTTTGCTACGGATCCGGCCACGTGGGGGCGTCCGGAGGGTGCTGCCGATCAGGCCGTGGTGCAGTCGGGCGCCGTGCTGGTGGGCCGCGAGCAGATCCTCCTGGCACCTGGCGCGACGATCCGGGCCGGTGCCATTCTCAACGCCGGCGACGGGCCGATCTACGTGGGGCCGGGCGCCGTCGTCTCGGAGAGGGCGGTGCTGGTGGGACCCGTGGCCGTCGGCGAGCGGGCGGAAGTGCGCGTCGGGGCGCATCTGCGCAACTGCGTGGTGGGGCCGTGGGTTAAGTTGGGGGGCGAGGTGCATACCACAATCGTGCACAGCTACTCGAACAAGGCGCACGAGGGTTTTCTGGGGCACGCCTATATCGGCCGCTGGTGCAACCTGGGTGCTGGCACCACCTGCTCGAACCTGCGCAACGATTACGGGCCTGTGACGCTCTACAACGAGGCACTGGGTGCTTTTGAGCAGACCGGCCGCCAGTTTCTGGGGCTGTTCATGGGCGACCATACGAAGACGAGCATCGGCACCACGTTCAACACCGGCACCGTGGTAGGCGTGAGCTGCAACCTGTACGGTCCCGGTTTTCATGCCCGCTATGTGCCGTCGTTTTCGTGGGGATCGCCGACCGACGGGTACGTCCCCTTCCGGCTGGAGAAGGCGCTGCGCGTGGCCGAGGCCGTCATGGCCCGCCGCAGGCACGTGCTCGACGAAGCCGAGCGCGCCGTGCTCACCGCCCTGTTTGAGCAGGTGCACGCTACGTCGGCGGAATAATCGATGACGCAACCCGGATGAAAATGCGTGCGCTGAAAGCCCTGGCTTTTGACGCCTTCGGAACGCTCTTCGACGTGCATTCGGTGGAAGAAGCCTGCGAGGCGGTCTTCCCGGGGCATGGTGCCGAACTCGGCCGGCGCTGGCGCCAGAAGCAGCTCGAATACACCTGGCTGCGCAGCTTGATGGGGCGGTATGCCAGCTTCGAGCAGGTGACCGACGAAGCCCTGCGGTATGCCGCGGCTTCGCTGGGCCTGGAATTGTCCTCGGAATCCCGTGCGCGGTTGTTGCAGGCGTACCGGGCGTTGCAGCCGTTTCCGGAAGTGTCCGAGGTACTCCATCAGCTTGCCGCTACGTACACACTGGTCGTGCTCTCAAATGGCACGGCTGTTCAATTGCATACATTGCTGCGTCGGAGTGGCCTAGATGGCTACATGACCCGGGTGTTGAGCGCCGACGAGGTTGGCATTTTCAAACCGCATCCCCGCGTGTACGCGCTGGCCGAAGAGGCGCTGCAGCTGCCCCGAGGGGAGATCGGGTTCGTTTCGGCCAATGGCTGGGATGTAGCCGGGGCGGCGGCTTATGGCTACTGGACATTTCGGGTCAATCGACAGCAGATGCCGGAAGAGCTCCTGGGTTTTCCGGCGGCCGCCGTCGGGACTTCGCTGACCGAGCTGGTTCGGGTGCTTCAAACCTGAGACGCGTTCGGGCGTATGCTCCCGGCGCCATCCACGCAAGACGACCGGGAGCACCTGATGCCGGAAGAGGATACCACACGGCCGGGCGGGCGGCTGTTGCCGCTGGGGCGGTTCTGGACCATCCCCAATATGCTCAGCCTGTTGCGGCTGGTGCTGGCCTTCCCGCTGGCCTACCTGGTGCTGACGCACGGGCCGTTGCGGTGGGTGCTGGCGCTCGCCCTGCTGGCCATCGTGACGGACTGGTTCGATGGACAGGTGGCCCGCTGGTCCCATACGGTCTCGGACTGGGGCAAGGTGCTCGATCCGCTGGCTGACAAAGTGACGGCCGGGCTGGTGTCGATGGCGCTGGTGGTACGCGGCGATCTGCCGCTCTGGTTTTTTGTATTCGTGGTTGTGCGGGATGCGCTGATCGTGCTGGGCGGCGCCCTGCTGGCACACCGCACGCGCCGTGTGTACATGAGCCTGTGGTCCGGCAAAGTGGCCGTGACGGTGCTGGCGTTGACCATCCTGGCCGCTCTGCTGGAGGCCGATCCGCCTGTGTTCCGGGTGCTGCTCTGGGCGTCGGTTGTGTTGCTGAGCTATTCGTTCCTGCGCTACGTGGTCCGTTTCGTACGGGCCTGGCTCGGCCAACCCGAACCGGAAAGCCCGGTTGTATCGGGCCAGACGGTACCGTCGTCAACCTGAGCGAAGAAAACCGTGAGGAGTGTGATGGGATTTTTTGATCGTTTTCGGAAGAGGGATAAAGAACGACTGGAAGAAGGGCTGGAAAAGACGCGCACGAGCCTGCTGGGCAAGCTCGATCGTCTGATCCGGGGCAAGGATCAGGTCGATGACGAGATACTGGACCAGCTCGAAGAGCTGTTGATCACCAGTGACGTGGGCGTCAAGACCACGCTGGAAATCATCCGCCGCGTCGAAGCACGCGTGGCCCGCGACAAGTACGTTTCGACAAGAGAGCTCAACGCCATTATTCGCGACGAGATCGCCCAACTCCTGCTGGACCACGCGCCGGAGCGCCCGGCCGACTTTGACGCGCCGCTACCCCACAAGCCCTACGTAATCATGGTGGTGGGCGTCAACGGGGTGGGCAAGACGACCACGATCGGCAAGCTGGCCTACCGTTACCGGGAGGCCGGCAAAAGCGTGTTGCTGGGCGCCGCCGATACGTTCCGGGCGGCGGCCATCGAGCAACTCGAGATCTGGGCGGAGCGGGCCGGCGTGCCGCTTATCAAGCAGCATCCGGGCGCCGATCCGGCCGCCGTGGCCTTCGACACGCTGGCCGCCGCCAGGAGCCGGGGCGTTGATGTGGTCATCATCGACACGGCCGGCCGGCTGCACACCAAAGGCGGCCTCATGGAAGAACTGGCCAAGATTCGGCGCGTGATGGGCCGTCAGGTGGAAGGCGCACCGCACGAGGTGCTGCTTGTGCTCGACGCCTCGACCGGCCAGAACGCCATCCGCCAGGCCGAAGAGTTCACGAAGAGCGTCGAGGTAACCGGTCTGGTGCTGACCAAGCTCGACGGCACGGCCAAAGGTGGCATCGTGATCGGTATCTCCAATGAATTCAAGATCCCTGTCAAGTATATCGGCGTGGGCGAGAAGATTGAGGACCTGCAGAGTTTCGACCGCCGCGCCTTTGTCGAAGCCCTGTTCGGAAAAGAGCTGGTCTGAGGTCGGAGAAGGAAAAATTCCCGACGTTTTCCGTTCAGCAGCGCTTTTTGGCCGTTGGCGGTGCCCTGGCGCCCGTTGGGTTGATTTTCTAAAAATGAAAGCCTTTAATCGGACGATTATTGGAACAATAGAAGCCATGTTACATCGTTTGAAGGGTACAGAGCCGGGGCGTAGTTGTTCATATCGGGAAAATGCGGTTGCCATTTGTAAAGACGTGCTGGCACTTCGTCGTTGGCCTGTTACTGCTGGCGGGGAGAGTACATGCGCAGGCGGAGCTTCCCTTCTTTCTGGAAGCGATTAACGCCCCGGGCGCCGCACCACCCGGCCAGACGCAGGTCGATCTGTACGTGGCCGTTCCCTATCAGACGCTGCAATTCCTGCAAGTCGAGCGCGGTTTTCGGGCGACTTACAACCTGCAGGTAGAGATCTACCGCCTCGAAGGTGCCGATCAGCGACGATTTATCCGTCGGGCGAGCTGGCAGCGTCAGGTGGTGGTGGCCGACTTTGCAGCCACACGCAGCGCCGAGCCCGAAGACCTTTCGATGTACACGTTCAACCTGGCGCCTGGCCGCTATGAGCTGGTCGTGCAACTTGAGGATCAGGCCACGCGGCGGTTGCTCAGCCGGACGCTGGAGACGCGCGTGCGCAGTCTGGATGCGCCGGTGGCGCTGAGCGATCCGCTTCTGCTGGATCGCTACGATCCGGTGCGGCAGACGATAGTGCCCCACGTGGGCCAGACGGTGTCTGCTGACCGCTCAAGACTTCCGGTCTTCTACGAGCTGGCCGTGCGCCAGCCGCAGCGCGTGCAGCTCGTACATGAACTGGTGCGTCCCGAACGGCGTAGCGGCTGGCCGCTGCTCGGTCCGCTGCTGGGGATCGGTCGCGGCGAGGAATACCGGGTGCTTTATCAGCACGCCATCTGGAAGACGCTCACGGTCGGTAGCCTCTCGCAAGTGCATACCATTCCGCTGCCGGAAGGTCTGGAAGCTGGCGCCTACGTGCTTCGCATCCGGGTGCTGAATCCGGAGGGCAGGGAGCTGACTGCGGTCGAAAAACCCTTTACGGCCGTCTGGAGCGGACTGCTGGCGCAGGTGCAGGATCTTGACGAGGCCATCGAACAGCTCCGCTACATCGCCAAGCAGAAAGACATCGACTACATCAAAGCGGGCAAGACGCCCGAAGAGCGCTGGCAACGTTTTCTGAGTTTCTGGAAAAAGCGCGATCCCACGCCCGGTACGCCTCGCAACGAGCAGATGGAGGAGTTTTACTACCGGGTGGCCCTGGCCAATCGGAAGTTCGGCGGGCGTCGGCCGGGCTGGCAGACCGATCGGGGACACATCGTCGTGCTTTTCGGCGAGCCGGACTTCGTCGAGCGTCGTGATGGCTCGCAGCCGCTGGAAATCTGGCACTATCGGCGGCTGGGGCGCCGGTTCATCTTTATCGACCGAACCGGACGGGGCGACTTTGAACTGCTCGAACCCATCTGGGAAAGCCCTTCGCGGATCCGCTGAATTTCTGGAATCCTTCTTGCCGGCGTATCGTTCGAGCAACGGCTGTAGCCGGTGTTTTTCTCGAACGCAACCCAGCCGAATCGAACCGTGAGCACCCTGGGCTTCAATACCGGGTACGTCGAAGAACTCTATCGCCAGTACCTGGAAAATCCGGAAAGCGTTAGCGAGAGCTGGCGGGAATTTTTTGCCGATTACAGGCCGAGCGAATCGTTCGTCGCCGCTCGGGAAACGACCCAGGCTCCGGCCGAGGCGCCTGCGGCAGTGGGGCGTCCGGGGGGGGATGGGGCCGCACCGGAAGAAGCGGTGATCGAATTGCCGCCCGAGGAGGTCGAAGAGCACCCGCTGCGCGGACCGGCCGCCCGAATCGTCGAGAACATGGAGGCCAGCCTGAAGGTGCCGACGGCCACGTCGGTGCGTACCATCTCGGTGCGGTTGCTGGCCGAGAACCGGGCGCTCATCAACGACTACCAGCGGCACGTCGGTGGCGAGAAGGTCTCCTTCACGCACCTGATCGCCTGGGCGGTGGTGCAGGCGCTCAAGGCGTTCCCCAACATGAATTCGACCTTCCATCGGGATGACGGCACGCCGATCCATGTGCAGCCGAAAACGATCAACCTGGGGATTGCCATCGACCTAGAGCGACGCGGCAAGCGCATGCTGCTGGTGCCCAACATCAAGCACGCCGAGCGCATGAACTTCGCCCAGTTCCTGGGCGCCTACAATGACATCGTTGCCCGGGCGCGTGACGGGCGGCTCGACGTGGCGGACTTCCAGGGCACCACAGCCACCATCACCAACCCCGGCATGATCGGGACGGTGATGAGCGTGCCGCGCCTGATGGCCGGCCAGGGCGTGATCGTGGGCGTAGGTGCCATCGGCTATCCGCCTGAATATGCGGCGCTGCCGTCGGACATGCTCAGCCGCCTGGGCCTCTCCCAGGTGATGACGATCACATCCACCTACGACCACCGCGTCATCCAGGGGGCCGAAAGCGGCGCGTTTCTGGCCTACATCGACGAGTTGCTGCAGGGCCGGCACGAATTCTACGAGCGGGTCTTCGCCGATCTGGGCATTCCCTACCAGCCCTATCGTCTGGCCAAAGACACGACGCCACTGCTGGGCGGGCTCGAAAACGGCGAAGAACTGACCATGATTCAGAAGCAGGCGGCCGTGCTGCAGCTCATCCGGGCCTACCGGGTGCGCGGCCACCTGCAGGCCGACATCAACCCGCTCGGCTACGAATGGACCTATCATCCTGAGCTGGATCCGGCCACCTACGGCCTGACCATCTGGGATCTGGACCGCCAGTTCGTCACCGGTGGGCTGGGCGGCAAAGATGTGGCGCCGCTGCGCGAGATCCTGGACATCCTGCGCCAGACCTACACGCGCAAGATCGGGATCGAGTACATGCACATTTCCGATCCGACCGAGCGGCGCTGGCTCCAGGAACGCATCGAGCCGGTACGGGCGGCCGACCCGATCTCGCCCGAAATGCGGCGGCGCATTCTGCAAAAGCTCAACGCGGCCGAGGCGTTCGAGCGCTTCCTGCACACGAAGTACATCGGCCACAAGCGCTTCTCGCTGGAAGGCGCCGAGTCGCTCATTCCAATCCTTGATACCATTCTTTCGGACGCGGCCGATCAGGAAGTTGAGGAGGTGGTCATCGGGATGGCCCATCGCGGCCGCCTGAACGTGCTGGCCAATATCCTGGGCAAGCCCTACGAGGTGATCTTCTCCGAGTTCGAGGGCAACATCGACCCGAACACCACCCAGGGATCGGGCGACGTGAAGTATCACCTGGGCGCTAAAGGCGTGCACCGCTCGCCCAGCGGCAACGAGGTCAAGATCACGCTGGCGTCCAATCCGAGCCACCTGGAGGCGGTCGATCCGGTCGTCGAGGGCATGGTGCGCGCCAGGCAGGACCAGCTCCGGCGGCAGCGGTCCGACGCGCCGGGCGGTGATCACTACGATGCGGTCATCCCCATCCTGATTCACGGCGATGCGGC
>WFPM01000090.1 GCA_015487635.1 Rhodothermus sp. | reverse complement strand
GTTCAGCTTTGGGGGCTATCAACCGGAAACGCGTGAGGTCGTGCTCTATGGAGCGGGGCCGGTTCGTCTGGATGTGGCGCTGACGCCCACGTCCATTGAGGCGCCCGCCGTCACGATTACGGCCAAGGCACAGGCTACCGATGTGCTTTCGACGCCGCAGGCGGTGGCCGTGCTCGAAGGCGATGCGCTGCGGCTGGCCCGCGGCATGACGGCCGTCGATGCGCTGGCGCAGACGCCGGGGGTGCATCTGGTGCATACAGGCACCGGCATTGCCAAGCCAATGATCCGGGGGCTGACGGCGCAGCGCGTGCTGGTGGTGCAGGATGGCGTCCGTCAGGCAGGTCAACAGTGGGGCGACGAGCACGGCGTGGAAATCGACGCCCATGCGGCCGAGCGCATCGAAGTGGTCAAGGGACCGGCCAGCCTGCTCTATGGCTCCGACGCACTGGGCGGGGTCGTGCAACTGGCCACCGAAGGACCGTTCGGCTACGGGCGGCCGATCACCGGCACGGTCACGTTCGAGGGCGCCAGCAACACGCGCATGGGCGGGATACATGTGGAAACGGGCGGCCGCCAGGGCAACTGGGCCTATGCGGGCAATCTGACGCTCCGCCAGGCCGGTGCTACGACACGCCCCGGGGGGTAGTCCCCAACACCGGGCTGG
Organism: Rhodothermus sp.; assembly: GCA_015487635.1. Classification (GTDB taxonomy): domain Bacteria; phylum Bacteroidota; class Rhodothermia; order Rhodothermales; family Rhodothermaceae; genus Rhodothermus. The sequence continues at coordinate 12,675 of WFPM01000090.1, read as the reverse complement.
AGGAACGCAACGGAATGCTTCAGCTCGGCTACGAAAACCACGCCGCGCGCTGGCAGGTGCGCCCGGATCTGTCGCTGGCGTTCAACATGGGGCCCGCCAGGCGGGTCCCCACGCTCAACGAACTCTTTTCGCGGGGCGTGCACGAAGGGACCAGCCGCTTCGAGGTGGGCACGCTAACGCTCCGGCCCGATCAGAGCCTGAGGCTGTACGGCACGCTGCGCTGATTGCGCTCCCGCTGGTATCTGGAACTGAACGCCTTCGTCAACCGGATCGATCGCTTCATCTTTCCGCGGCCCACCGGCCAACGTGATCCGGACTCGGGGCTTTTCATTTATCAGTTCGACCAGGCGCAGGCGCTGCTCTGGGGCGGCGAGCTGCTGTTGAACCTGGGGGTGACCGAGTGGCTGCACCTGCATGTGGGTGGCGACGTGACCTACACGGAGAACCGGGAGACCGGCCAGCCTCTACCGTTTTCGCCGCCACTGCGTCTGATCACCAGGATCGAAGTACACCGGGAACGCTGGGGGCCGGCCAGCGAGGTCATGCTCCGGCTGGGACCCACGCTGATGGCCGACCAGCGGCGCGTGGCGCCTGAGGAGGCGCCCACCGAAGGCTACGTGCTCTGGAATGCGGCGTTTTCGGCCCGCTGGCCGCTGGGAGCCTGGCAACTGGTAATGGATGACTGTGCAGAACCTGCTGGACCGGGCTTACGTGAGCCATCTCAGCCGCCTGAGACCCTACGGTGTGCTGGATCCCGGCCGTAACGTGCAACTTCGCCTTACACTGCAGCTACCCTGACTTCGGGGCATCCTGCGAACAGAAAAGGCCGTGGCCCACTCGCCACGGCCTTTTCTGTTCTCTGTCACCGTCAGCGTGGCCAGCGGATTACGATCGTATCCACGCGCCGCAGCTCTCGGCAACCCGGACGTTCGGCCGGGTTCGGGCAGGGCGGCGGCAGCTCGCCCAGGCCCCGGAAGATCAACCGTTCCGGTTCGATGCCCTGCTGCTGGTAATAGTTGTACACGGCCAGCGCACGGCGCAGGGACAACAGGGCATTGAACGCCTCGCCGCCCACGTAGTCGGCGTAACCGACGAGTTGGACGACCAGCTCGGGGCAGCTCTGAAGCACGCGGGCGTTCCGCTCGAGAACGGCACGGGCCGAATCGGTAAGGGTACTTCTGCCAAACTCAAAGGTGACCGATTCCAGAGTCGAGATCAGGTCGCAGGTAGTCGGTTCCACCACGATCCGGGCCTGCACCGAGTCTCGCCCCAGCTCGTTGTCGGCAATGAGTGAGACCGTATAGGTGCCGGGACGATCAAAGCGATGGGTAGCCTGGGCATGAAGCGACATGATTCCGGCCCGCAACCCTTCTTCGAAGCGATACTGGTTGTCCGCGGCAAGGGCTCCGTTGCCATCGCCGAAGTTCCAGAAATACCGGATGTGTGGGGCTCCTTCGATCTGTGCTTCAAAAGTGACAAAATTTCCTCGCTTAATCGTGTCGGCCAGCGGCTGGAAAGCGACGATGCGGACGGCCCGCGGCGTTTCGACGACCTCGACCAGATGGGTCGCCGTGCGCACCACGCCGGCCGCATTGCGCGCCTGCACCTGAATCTCGTAGCGACCGGGCAGGCGATAGCGGTGTTCGACCACAGGACCGGTGTACTGGGTGCCGTCACCCATGAACCAGATGTACGAAACAGGCTGCGTGGCCTGGTCATCGACGCGGGCCGTGAAGGTGCCATACTCCCGGCGCTGAAGCTGGGCGGGACCTTCGATGTTCAGGGTCCGGATCGGGATTGGAAGCGGCCGGAACGTGATGCGCAGGCCGGCGCCGAGAAAGCCCAGGCCGTCAAAGGCCGCGCGACCACTCCGGATACCCTCAGAGGCCCGGTCGGGAAAGACCGCATTGGCACTTCCTTCGACAAAAAAGGCCACGTTGCGTGAGAGCACATAGTCGGCGCCCAGCGCGGCGTTAATCCCGAAGCCCGTCTTGTAGCCGCCCAGTGTAATGTGCGGACCGATGTTGAAATAATGGCTGAAACGCTTAAAAGGAAAAACCCGCCAGCGAAGCAGCGCCTGAATGATGTGAAAACGATGATAGATGCGACTGACCTTGGGGTAGTTGCCGCCTTCATAGGCCAGTCCGAGGCTCAATCCGAGCGGGAACTGATAGCCAAGCTCGCCTTTGAGTGCATACGGTTCGACCGCATAGGTCGAATAGTCCGTTTCACTGAGCGACGGACCGTAGCCGAAGCGCAGAAAGGGTCCGGGCGCAACCCAGACGCGTTGCGCGAAAAGGTCCGGTGCCGCCAGCAAAAGCAGCACAAAAAATCCGTAACGTAGACCCCCGTGTCGCATAGTTACTCAGAAAAATGACCAGCATGGAAGGACACAGGCCCGCTTCTGGATAGGGAGTATACAAAACTTACACTGACGAAAACATAGCAGCGTGGCGCTTTTTTAGAATCTTGCCCGTTATTTCCGGCGTTTGCCGACCGGTAGTTTTGACGTATAGCCTGGCGCATAACAACAGATGTTGACCGAAAAATCACGGTGGGATCGGGTGGGGATCTGGCTTTCCGGGATCTGTCTCGTCCACTGTCTGCTGCTCCCGCTAGCGCTGGTGGTGTTGCCGGTCAGTGCGCTGGTTGTTACCTGGCACGAAGACGTGCATGTCGTGTTTGCCGTGCTGCTGGTGCCTACCACGGTACTGGCGTTTTATCAGGGCTATCGGCGGCACCGGCAGAAGCGGGTGCTGTGGGGTTTCGGGCCGGGACTGGCGCTGGTGCTACTGGCCAGCTTTCCCGGCCATGAAACGATGGGTGTGCTGGGCGGTACGCTGGTCACGATGCTGGGGAGCGCCTTGCTTATCTGGGGACACTGGCAGAACTGGCGGCTGCAGGCCCGGTGTGCGGTTCATCCCGTGACCGCCTCAAAGGAAAAGGCCACAGTAGGCGCTTCAGAACCTGCTTCGCTTTAGAAAAATCGCGCTCGATACAAAAAGAAAAAAAGCCTTCGCCGAAGTCAGCGAAGGCTTTTTTCATGATCAAAGAAGCTCAGCGCCGGGGCACAGTGCTTGGCCGGACTTCTACATCGGCCGGTGGGGTGTCTGTTGCGCCGTTGCCCACCTCGGCCGCCACAGGCGCGCGGCCCAGGAAGCGCTGCAGGTGGGTGGCTACCGAATCGAACGACGAGTAGAGCACGGGCATGATCACCAGCGTCAGGAACGTCCCAAACGTCAACCCGCTGATGATGGCCGTGCCCATCGGCCCCCAGAACTGGGTGTTTTCCGAGCCAAGCTGAAAGTTGGGCTCCCAGTTGATCAGCAATCCCACGAAGTCGATGTTGATGCCGAACGTCAGCGGCACCAGTCCGATCACGGTGGTCAACGCCGTAAGGATCACGGGACGCAGGCGCGTGGCCCCGGCCTCGATGATCGCGTCGTGCTTGCTGAGTCCACGCTGCTGAAGCTGCATCGTGTAGTCGATCAACACGATGTTGTTATTGACCACGATACCGGCCAGCGAGATCAATCCGATGAAGGTCATCAGCCCGAAGGCCGTGCGCGTGAGGATCAGGCCCAACAGCACGCCGATCAGGCTCAGGCCCACGGCGATCATAATCAGGAACGGCCCGCTGACGCGGTTGAACTGAGCGATCATGATCAGAAAGATCAGCGCCGAGCCGATGAGCAGCGCCGTGGTCAGGAAGCTGAACGACTCCTGCTGTTCTTCGTTTTCGCCGGTGTAGGCTAGGTGGTAGCCCGGCGGCAGCGTGCGCTCGTAGTCGGCCAGGTACCGACGCACCTGCTGCAGCACGGCCCGGGCGTTATAGCCGGGCGCCACGTCGCCGCTGACGGTGGCGACGCGCTGCAGGTCCAGGCGCGTGATGGCACCGAGTCCGCCGCCCAGTTCGAAGTCAGCTACGGCCGCCAGTGGGATCTGCTGGCCTTCATGCAGGATGGTCAGGTTGCGCAGGCTTTCGAGCGAGCGGCGGTCGGCCTCCTTCAACCGGACCGTGATGTCGTATTCATCCTCGCCCGTGCGGTACTGACTGGCTTCGATGCCGTTGATGGCGGCCCGCACGGTGGAGGCGACCTGCTGCGTGCTCAGTCCGAAGCGTCCGGCCCGCTCCCGGTCGATGCGCACGCGCAGCTCTGGCCGTCCCGTGTTCAGGTTGTCGATGATGTCCACCAGTCCGGGAATGCGTCCCGTCTCGGCGGCTTCGGTCAGCCGCTGCTTGATTTCCTGGGTGATGCGCACGATCTCCGTAAACTCGGGGCCGGAGATCTCGATGTTCACCGGAGGTCCGGTGGGCGGTCCCATACGATCTTGGTCGATCTCAAGGGTTACGCCAGGAAGCCCCTGCAGTTGTTGGCGTAGACGGTCCAGCGTTTCGCGGCTGGAGACGGCCCGGTCTTCGTAATCGACCAGATCCAGTGTGATCGTGGCCACCTCGGGCTTCGACGAACCACCACCGAACATCCGGTCGCCGCCCACCCCCACATTCACCTGAATGTTTTTGACGTTTGCTCGGTCTTCCGGATGCTCGTTCAGCAACTGCTCAATGCGGGCCAGCGCCTCGCGGGCAATGCTGTCGGTCGTCTCGACGTTCGTGCCCAGCGGGGCCGTCAGCGTGACCTGAATCTGGTTGGGGTCGGTCTTCGGGAAGAACTCAACGCCCGTGGGAGCAATGGCAAACATTGCCAGAATCGCGAAGAGCGCGCCGAGCACGCTGTTGAGCAGGCGGGCGCGGTTGTCCGTGAGAATCAGGTAGCGACGGCCCCGACGGTTCAGCAACGCGCCCAGCAGACCGACGGCGATAATGAGCAGCGGCAGCGCCAGCAACTCGACGATCGTGGTGAGGGCCACTTCGCGCGGGCTCAGGTACATGAGGCCGGTAATGAGGAGCACCACAGCCCCGAAGATCAGCCCGCCGCGCACCGTCGCCCAGCCACCCAGAAAGAGCGTCTCGAGCGTGTGCAGGATGATGCCGGTCAGACCCACCACCGCCAGGATGGTGCCGGGAATCGTCAGCACCATACCGGCCGGACCACCACCCAGCAGCGCCAAAATACCGCCGCCCAGCACCAACAGCACCACGCCGAGCGTGAAGCTGCCCAGCGCGAACGTGTTGCGCAGCAGCGCATGCCGCACCGAATAGTCCCGCTCCAGCATCCAGCTCAGGAAGGTCCGGTAGCGTCGGATCAGGCCCGGCAGGCCGTGATGGATAAACCAGTGGCCGATCGGGCTGAAAATGTAGCGGTGGAGCAGATAGATCACCGGGACGGCCACGGCCAGTACGACGAGCGTCTTCCAGTTGGCCAGCCCCAGCACCAGGCCCAGCATCAGGATCACGGAGGCCGTCAGGACACGTACCCGTCGGGGCGGACGCGGCGCTTTTTCGCCCTCTACGCGCATGAAGTAACCGGTCAGCACTGGGTTGACTACCAGCCCCACAAACAGCGACGAGATAAGCGTGATGATGAGCGTCAGCGGCAGAAAGCTCATGAACTCGCCGATAATGCCAGGCCAGAAGAGCATGGGCACGAAGGCCGCCACCGTCGTGGCCGTCGAGGCCACCACGGCGCCGCCCACCTCGGCCGTGGCCAGCCGGGCCGCCTCGAAGCGACTATAGCCCTGCTCCCGAAAGCGGTAAATGTTCTCGACAATGACGATGGCATTGTCGACGAGCATACCCAGCGCGATGATCAGCGAGAAAAGAATGACGAAGTTGAGTGTGTAGCCGAGCGCCTGAAAGACCAGAAATGAAGTGAACATCGACAGCGGAATGGCAATGCCGACGAGCGTGGCCGTGCGCACGCCCAGGAAGAACAGCAATACCGCTACCACGAAGATCAATCCGCTGATGATGTTGTTTTCCAGGTCGCGGACGAGCGTACGGACATCTTCGCTCTGGTCGCCTGTGATGACTACTTCGGTGCCGGCCGGGAAGGGGAAGCGGTCGAGCACCTGGCGGATGGCCTCGGTGGTCTCCAGGATATTGGCTCCTGAACGCTTGCGGATGCTCAGGCTTACCACCTGGAGCGGCTCGCCGGACTGATCGTGGACGGGCACCAGACGGCCATCTTCCTCGCGCTGCAGCACGCGCAGATAGGCGTAGCTGTCGCGCTCTTTGTAGCCGAAGACCACCTCGGCCACGTCACGCACGTAGATCGGCTTGCCACCCGGCGCTTTGATCACAATGTTGTTGATTTCCTCCGGCACCTCGAACTCTCCGTCCACACGCACCAGGTAGTTGAGCCGGTCTACGTCGATGGAGCCGCCCGGCAGGTTCGTGTTTTCGCGCTGGATGGCGTTGATGACGTCGTTGAAAGTCAGGTTATAGGCCTGCAACGCCGCACGATCGATGTTCACCTGCACCTCGCGCTCCAGGCCGCCCACGACCGTGGCCTCTAGCACGTCCGGCAGCGCCTCCAGTTCATCCGAAAGGTCTTCGGCCACCTCTTTCAGGCGCGAAAGCGCATAGGGCGCCGCCAGGTTGATTGTCATAATGGGCAGCTCCGAGAGGTCGATCTCGCTGACGATTGGCTCTTCGGCATCTTCGGGCAGCTCCGCCTTCGCGATGTCCACTTTATCCCGCACCTTCTGAAACGCCTCATCCAGCGAGATCTGATCGGGCAGGAATTCCACCACGATCGTTGAGACACCCTCTGTCGAGGTCGAGCGGATCTCGTCGATCCCGGTGATGCCCTGCAGCTCTTCTTCGATGGGCTTGGTGATCAGCGATTCGATGTCCTCCGGGCTGGCGCCGGGGTACACCGTCGTGATGACGATGTTGGGGATTTCGATGGAGGGGAAGGACTCCTTGGGAATGGTCAGGTAGCTGACCAGCCCTCCGACGGCCAGCAGTACGGTCAGCACGAGGACCGTGGTACGCTGGCGTATGGCAAGATCGGTGATTTGCATGGCTCCGAACCGATCGGGTTACGGGGTCTGAAGGGTACGGACGCTGTCGGTGGTCGCGTCGGCGGCCCGGGCGGCCACGGTGTAGGTCTGCAGCACGTCGAGCAGGTCGCCGTTGCTTAGATCGTTCTGGCCAAGCACGACCACCTTTTCGCCGAAGCGAAGGCCCTGCGTGACGACCACCAGTCCTTCCGAAGAGGGGCCCAGCGTGACGTAACGCTGGCGAGCCACCGGCCCCGCGGCCGACGAATCGGCCACGAACACGCTGGTGCCGGTCTCGTCGCGCACAACGGCCGGCAGGGGAACGACAACGGCGCTGTCGAGCACCTGACGGGCCAGCCGCACCCGCACGACCATTTCAGGCTTGAGCTGGCCGTTCGGATTGTCCAGCTGCACTTCGATGGGGAAGGTGCGGTTGGCCGGATCGATCGCGTTGCCGACAAACGTCACAGTGGCCTGGCGTGGCGGCAGCCCGTAGGCCTGAAAGCGCAGATCGACCGGCGTACCCACGTGAATGTCGCGCGCATAGCGCTCCGGCACGCCGGCCCGGACCTTCACCCGGCGCAGGTTGACCAGGCGGATGACCGGCTGGCCCATGGCAATCTGCTCGCCCACGTCCACAAAGTGTGCCTCGACCGTTCCGGCAAACGGCGCCTCGATCACCGTGTGGGCCAGTTGCTTGCGAGCCTGCTCGACGGCCGCCTCGGCCAGCCGGAGCTGGGCTTCGGCCTGGTCGCGCTGCGCGCGAACGTTTTCGAACTCCAGCGCACTGATGATCGAGTCGCGGAAAAGCGGCTCCTGGCGCCGGAAGTTGTCCAGGGCCAATTGGTAGGCGGCGCGGGCACTGGCCAGTTGCGCTTTGGCCTGCTTGAGCGCCGCACGGGCCAGCGTCTGATCCAGACGGGCCAGCAGGGCGCCTTCTTCGACGCGGCTACCCAGGGGCGCCAGGTATTCGACGGTGCCAGAGGCCTGCGCCGAAAGCGTCGCGTCGTGCTCGGCCTCAATGGTGCCTGTCACCTCGATCCAGTCCACGAACCGGGTCGGGCGCAGTTCAAGCAGCTCGACGCGCACGCGTCGTTTGGCGGCGGCCAGTGCCGTATCGGAGGCCGGTGCCGATGCATCCGGCGGGGCGCAGCCGCCGAGCAGCACCAGTGCGACAAGGCCGGTCAGGGCCGAGAGGTGAATCCATCCGGGTGTATGCATGGCGGTGTTCATGGCTTTCTGGTTGACGGGAACTACCGGGCTTCGTTGCGGAGCGTCAGGGTAATCCGGTCTTCCTGGCCGGGCGGGGCAATCAGCCCCACGGCCGCCTCGAAGGCACTCTGGGCCACCAGATAGTCGTAAACGGCCTGCAGGTAGTTGAGGCGGCTCTGGTCGAGTTGTTGTGAGGCTTCGCGTTCTTCCAGCGGACTGGCAACGCCTTCGCGCAGCCGGATGCGGGCGTGCTCGTAGTTCAGTTCGGCCCGCTCGACGTTGCGCTCCTGGCTGACCAGCCGCTTGCGGGCGGCTTCCAGGTCACGCATGGCCTGCAGCACTTCCAGCCGCACCTGCTCCAGTTGCTCCAGGTACTGGAGTTCGGCCTGCTTAACGGCGATCTGACGCTGCTGCACACGGGCCGAAGTCTGAAAGCCGGAGAAAATCATCCAGGTGAGCCGCAGCCCGACGTTGACCGAAGGATTCCAGTAGTCGCTCGAAAAGAAGTCGTTCGTGCGCTGCGAAAACTTGAACGGATCGTTCGGGTCCGAGAGCACGATCGTCCGGTAATCCGGCACGTTGCCGATGTAGCTGAAACTGGCGAAGGCGCTCAGGCGCGGATACCGGGCGGCTTTTGCCAACTCCCGATCCACTTCGCGCAGCTTGACCTGCAACCGGAGCTGCTCCAGATCCGGGCGACGCTCCAGCGCCAGCGCCACGGCATCGTCCAGTGCGATCTGCTGGTAGCGGCCGGGAGCGGTCACGGTCAGCGTACCCCGGAGCTGCACCGGCTGCTCAATAGGAATGCCCAGCAACAGCTTGAGCTGGTCGAGCGCCTGCGCGGCCTGGTTCTGGGCCTGAATGAGCTGGGTCTCTAAGTTGGCCAGCTCTACCTCGGCGCTCAGCCGCTGAAATCTGGGCGCAACGCCCCGGGCTACCCGCCGGATCGTCTCCTGGAGCGTCTCGCGCGTGCGCTTCACACTCTGGGTCATTACGCGGACCTGCTCCTGGGCCAGCAACGCGCCATAAAAGGCCCGCCGCACCTGATCGATCAGCAGTTGCTCCTGACGCGTGACCCCGCGGCGGTTGATTTCTTTCAGGATTTCGGCCCCTTTGATGGCCGCAAAGGCCGTTTTGCTGAAAAGCGTCTGCTCGATCGTAATGCCCGCCGTGAACCGGTTATCTACGGCAAACGGGTTGTCGCCTGTGCGCAACCGAATGCCGGCTGCCTGCAGCGCCTGCTGCTGACGCGCGACGAATTCCCCGAACGAGATGGGCTCGGTCTCCGGGTTATCATCGGTGCGGGCCTGCTCGTTGTAGGCCAGCCAGTCCAGGAAACCCAGAGAGCGAAAGAAATTGCCTGCTGCTGAGCCGGCAAAAGGATTGGGAGTTTTCAGGTTGCGTGCATAATCGGCACTCAGGTTCACCTGCGGCAGCACCTGCCCCCAGGCCTCGCGCACCTGGGCGCTGGCGTTTTCCACGTCGAGCCGGGCACGCTGCAGGGTACGGTTCTGTACCAGCGCGATCTGAATGGCCTCCTCCAGCGTCAGGACCACGGGTTGCTCGGACGACTTCGGCGCCAGAAGGGGCTGGGCGCCGACGCCGGGTGCCAGCAGTAACAGCAGCCCGATGATTTTCCAGCGACTCATGATTTTCCCGTCGTTTGCGTTCGGTTCAACAGGCCCTCCAGGAGCAGCGTCGAAAGAAAGCGTGTGGCTTCCTCCGGAGTAGGGAAGACATGCTGCGGTTTGCTGGCCACGCATTCTTTTAACAGGCGATGCATCGCCAGGCCATGCAGGTTGCCCAGAATGGTGTGGGCCACGGCTTCGGCCGGAAGCGGCCGCACCTCACCCCGCTCGATGGCCGCCTGAATGTGGCGGGTCAGCAGTTCCAGGAACGTTTCGTGATGTTTCTGGAAAAAGGCGGCTCGCTCCGGATCGGGACTGACCAGCATCCGCTGCGACTCGCGCGTGACGAGCAGCAGCATGTCCCGATGCTGTTCGAAGAATTCGAAGCTGGCCCGCAGGAAGGTCTCGAACCCCTCACGGAACGAGGCGGCCCCGGCAAAGGACTGCGCAATCAGCTGGCGAAACTGCGCAAAGATCTCCTCAAAGACGGTGAAGAACAGCTCGTCCTTACCACCGGGGAAGTAGTTGTAGAGCGTGCCTTTGCCGAACTCAGCCCGCTGGGCAATTTCGTCCAGCGTGGCATCGACGTACCCCTTTTCGGCGAAGACGGCCCGCGCCGCTTCGAGCATGGCCCGCCGGCGCATCAGGCGCTCGCGTTCTTTGCGGGAGAGTACAGGAGACTCCATGAACGACTCGTCAAAAAGTGACTGATTGGTCATTTGTTGACGCAATGGTCTACGACGAGCACGTTGCAAAGATGCGAGCCCGGCGTTAAGCCTCCATGAAGAAACAGACGAAGAAAAAAACGGCGCGAGCAGAAACGCTCACGCCGCTGGATAAAGCGATGCGGTGCTGTTCTCAGAGGTATTGCTCCAGGTTGTGGGCCTGAAGGTACTCGACGACGTTTTTCACCTGCTGGGTGCTATCGAGGTTACAGATGAGCAGCGCGTCGTCGGTGTCGATGACGGCCGTGTCGTGAATCCCGATAAGCACCACCAGGCGCTTTTCCGTATCGACGTAGTTACGGCTGGCATCGCGCACGATGACCTGGCCCTTCAGCGCGTTGCCCAGTTGATCTTTAGGACTCAGGTCGTAGACGGCGCGCCAGTCGCCCACGTCGCTCCATTCGAAGTTGCCGGGTACGACCCAGGCGTTCTTGGAGCGCTCCATGACGCCATAGTCGATCGAAATGCTGGGGCAGATCTGATAGGCCTGCTCGACCAGCCGGGGTTCGTCGGGGGTTCCGATGGCCTGGCGCAGTGGCTCGAACGCTTCGTAGAGGTCGGGCAGGTAGCGCTGCACTTCGGCCAGAATGGAGTCGGCCCGCCAGATGAACATGCCGCTGTTCCAGAGGAAGTCGCCCGAGTCCAGAAAGCGTTCGGCGGTGGGAAGGTCCGGTTTTTCGGCGAAGGTGCGTACCCGGTAGGGCCGTGGTTCCTCGAACAGATGCTCGGCCGAGCCCTCGAACTGGATGTATCCGTAGCCGGTGGCCGGGTAGGTGGGCTTGATCCCGATCGTCACCAGCGCGCCAGGCTCCTGCGCTTTTTCGATGGCCACGCGCAGCGTTTCGTGGAAGGCCCGGACGTTGCGGATCACGTGGTCGGCCGGCAACACGACCATGAGCGCGTCGGGGTCCTGCGCCAGCAGTTTGATTGCCGCGTAGGTGATGCAAGGCGCCGTATTGCGCCCGATGGGCTCGGCCAGAATGTTTTCAGGGGGGAGTGCAGGCAGTTGCTCACGGGTTTTTCCCACGTAGCGCCGATGGGTAACGATGTAGCAGCGCTCGATCGGAACCAGTCCCTGCAGACGGGCCACCGTGTTCTGCAGCAACGTGGCCTCGCCGAATACCTTTAGAAACTGTTTGGGGTGGTCGATACGACTCTTGGGCCAGAAACGGCTTCCGATACCACCCGCCATGATCACCGCATACAGCATAGGTCGTGCTCTGGTTTGGTGAAACGAAAGGGCAGCGTGCACAGGCAAGCGTTGCGCGAACGAGCCGTGCCGGATGCAGGTTGCGACGCTTCCGTAAAAAATACAGCACGGCTTTCATTTCGTGGTGCATAAACAGAAAAAAACGATGGGTCAACGTGCCGTCTGGTTTACCCGCAACGAACAGGCCGAGGCGCTGGAGCGGGCTGGCCGTAGGGCCGAAGCGCTGGCGCTCTACGAGGCCAACGCCCGGGAAGGATGCGATCTGAGCTTCACCTACGAGCGGCTGGGCGTGCTCTACGAGGAGCAGGGGAAGCTGGAGCAGGCGCTGGAGGCATTCGAGACGGCCCGCCGGATCGAACAGAAGCGGGGTCCCAGCAAGCGGCTGGTCCGGCTGGTCCGACGTGTCGAAGCATTGCAGCGGCGGCTGCAGGACCGCGAGCACGAGAAGCGCGCACGTCCGTTGTTTTCGAAGGCGAGCTACAGTAGCAGCGGACGACCGCAGCGCGCAGCGGCTGGTACGCAGCGACGCACGGGATGTCTGGGCATATGGCTGCTGGGAGCGATCGGCCTGGGTGGACTGCTGGGATGGCTGATGTAAAGGGCGTTCGGGGAAGGTTATCCTGTCATGTAAGGGGGGGCGTAGGTCGGCGCTTTGGGCCTTACTACAAGCGCGTTGGTAGTGAGCCCCGGAAGGCGCTGGCCGCAGTGGCGTTATATGATTTTTCGGGGATCATGGGGCATGTGCGCGGCCTCCCCTGACCCCCTCCGGCCCTTCGGGCCAGCTCCCCCTGAAAGGGGGCATTTTTGTGAGCCCCCTCAGCCGCTGCGCGGCAGCTCCCCCTGAAAGGGGGAGCAGGGTCTACGGACGGCAGCCAGCGGTGGCGGCAGGCGCCTGCACGTGTTGCAGCCCCGAGCCTTTCTGCTTAGGTGCTTCCCCCTCCCTGCCAGGGAGGGGAAAGGGGGAGGGTTGCTACCGCTGGTTTTTGCGCCG
>WFPM01000089.1 GCA_015487635.1 Rhodothermus sp. | reverse complement strand
GATCACCATTTCCGGAGGGAAGACCGTAGACCGTATGACCGGGCTTGCAGCAGGCCGTCTGAGGAGTGACCGCAACGCGTGTAATCTACAACCAACCGCGAATTACCCATATGGATTCTCGCTCATCGAGCCCGGTCCTGAAGACAGCGTCGCCTCACTCCCGGCGCTGCTCAATTGTTTGCGCAGCTGGCGAATCTCGCGGGCGCGTTTGATGCGGCCCGGAACGGTGGCCAGGATGCCCACCAGCACGCCCAGCGCGAAGCTAATCAGCACCACCAGCGCCGTGGACTGCTCGGTCTGATAGGGACCGAAGCGCAGCGTCACGTACCCCGGGTTGGACAGGGCAAAAATGACGGCCAGGATGGCGATGATCAGCGACAGAATGAGAAACGAAGTTCGCATGGTTGATAAAAACAGGTGGTTGAACGCCGCTTAAAAGATTGGTGTGAACGGCGGGTTTCCGTCGGTACATTCAGGTTCCGGGTTACCCGACGGGCCGATCTTTCCATCGGACGCGTCTGCGCCCGTGGCTCCAGGCCGAGTCGAACTGCAGCGCCCAGGCCAGCAGATGCGAAAGCGGCGCCAGCAGGCTCAGCCAGAGCGGGTGACCGAGCAGCCGATCGACCACCAGCTTGAGGCCGAGTATGGAAACGAGCAGCGGTCCCCAGAAGAGCGGTGCCAGCACGAACGCCAGGCCGTAGCCGAGCCAGAGCAGTAGGAAGGGAAGCGGTCGGCCGCCCATGAGCAGGTAGGCATTTTTGCGGAAGCCCTGCCAGGCCGCCTTCAGGTCAGGGTACATATACACGGCCAGTTCGCGGCGCAGGTCCAGCATTTCGGGTACCAGACCGTGCTTTTTCAGGTAACGGCCGATTTGCACGTCTTCGAGCACTTCGTTCCGGTGGTGGCGGTGCGGTTCCAGCCGGTGGTAGTGCGTGGCGTCGATGAGCCAGCACTGGCCGTTGAGGGCCCCCAGCAGGGGATGGGGCAGGCGACGCACCAGGGGCCAGGGCAGTCCGGCCAGGATCATGAGCGGCACGAGGCTGACGAGCAGCTGGCCGCCGCCCCGCAGCGCGGGCAGTGCCGTGGCTACCGAACCTGTCGGCAGCGCCCGGTAGCGAGCCACCAGATGGCGGAGCGCGTCCGTCCGCAGCAGCTCGGTGTCGGCATCCAGAAACAGATAGAGCGTGCCGCGGGCACGCCGGGTGGCCTGGTAGAGCGCATGAACCTTGCCCACCCATCCGGGCGGTGGCCCCTCGCCCCGGAGCACGCGCAGGCGTCGATCGGCGCGGTAACGCTCCAGCACGAAGGGCGTGGCGTCGTCCGAGCCGTCGTCGTAGACGATCACCTCGAAGTGCGGGTAGTCCTGGCGCAGCAGCGTGGGCAGCAGGCGGCGCAGGTTGGCGGCTTCGTTGCGGGCCGGGATTAACACCGAAAGCGACGGCCATACGTCGGCCTTCGGGTCCGGACGGGGCTGTCGCCGCAGATAGTGCAGCGAGGCCAGCAGCGTCCCCCAGAGCAGCAGGTGCAGCGTGCCGAGCAGGAGCGTCAGGACGATCACGTGGGACAGGGCTTCGAGAAACAATGATGCGTGGCCGTTAAATTACGGCCGAAGCGTTTTGTTTGACGAAGATCCGATCGCGCATGCTGGCCGTCGTTCCGCCGGAATATTTCCCGCGCCTGGAGCGCGTGGCGCTGGCGCTTCGGGCCGGTCGGCTGGTGCTGGCCGATACGTTCCAGTACAGCCGGCAGTCCTACCACAATCGCACGCGGCTTCGCAACCCGCAGGGCTGGCAGTGGATCTCCGTGCCGCTCCGGGCGCATCAGCACGGCGTCCCGATCGACCGGGCCGCCATCGGACAGCTCCGCGGCTGGCAGCGCCGCCACTGGCGGGCCTTCTGCTACAACTACCGGACGACGCCGTATTTCGAATTTTACGAACCACGCCTGGAAGAACTCTTCCGGCAGGAATGGCAGACGCTGGGCGAGCTGACCTGTGCGACGGTGCTGCTGACGCTCCAGTTTTTCGAGCTCGACGTGCCGGTGGTGCGGGCCTCGGAGTTGGTGGGGCGCCCCGCTTCAATGGCAGAAATTGCCCGCGTGCTGGCCGCCGATACGCTGCTGCTACCCGAAGCGACGGCATCAATTGACCGGACGGCGGCTCCTCGCGTCTATGCGCTCCGATTCGAGGAACCCGTGTACCGCCAGAACTTCGAGGGGTTTGTGCCGGACATGACGGCGCTGGATCTGTTGTTCAACGTGGGGCCCGTCGAGGCGCGGGCGCTGCTGGAAGCACACAGTCAGGTGATCGCTCTGTGAACGGAACGGTTGTGACAATGGATAATGATCGAAAACTGCGTGCGCTGCGCCATCGCTTTCCGCACACGCAGACGCAGATCTACCTGAACCATGCCGCCACGGGGCCGCTCAGTCGACCGGTGGTGCAGGCTGTGCAGCGCTACCTGCGGCAGCGGTACCTGGGTCCGATCGACAATTACGAGGACCTGGGGCCTATCATCGACGAGACGCGCCGACTCGTGGCCACCGTACTGAATACGACGTCCGATCGCATCGCCTTTGCACCGAACACCTCCTCGGCGCTGGGATTGCTGGCGCAGGGGCTCGACTGGAAGCCGGGCGACCGCATTGCCATCCCGGCGTGCGAGTTTCCGGCCAACGTCTATCCGTTTATGAATCTGCAGCATCGGGGCGTGCAGATCGACTGGATTCCGCATCGGCAGGGAACGTTCACCGTCGAG
Organism: Rhodothermus sp.; assembly: GCA_015487635.1. Taxonomy (GTDB): domain Bacteria; phylum Bacteroidota; class Rhodothermia; order Rhodothermales; family Rhodothermaceae; genus Rhodothermus. The sequence goes on along the minus strand of WFPM01000089.1, from coordinate 18,489 downwards.
GATGTGGCGCGGGTGCTCACCCCGCGCACCCGGCTGGTGACGCTGAGCTGGGTGCAGTTCCTTTCGGGATTCCGGGCCGATCTGGCGCAAATCGTCGCCTGCTGTCACGAGCGCGGCGTCTGGGTCAGCGTCGATGCCATTCAGGGGCTGGGCGCCTTGCCGCTCGATGTGGAAGCGACCGGGATCGACTTTCTGGCGGCAGGCACGCACAAGTGGCTGATGGGATTGCAGGGGCTAGCCGTCTGCTACGTGCGGCCCGCGTTGCAGGAGGTGCTTCGTCCGCCGGCCGGCTGGCTGCACGGTCCGGTGGACTGGAGTCGATTTTTCGACTATCGACTGGAATTCTACCCGGATGCCCGGCGCTACGAGACGGGCACGCCCAACCAGACGGCCATCGTGGCGCTGCATGCTGCGCTGAAACAGTATCTGGCGCTCGGGATGGACTGGTGCGCGCGACGGGTGCTGACTCTGCAACGGCGGCTGGCCGACGGGCTCCGGCGGCTGGGATTGGCGCGCTACGGCACCGACGATCCGGCGTATGCCTCCGGGATCGCGACCGTACGACATCCGCGGGCCGAGGCGCTGGCGGCATTTCTCAAAGAACGGCAGATCATCGCCTCGGTTCGCAACGGGATGTTGCGCCTTTCGCCCACCTACTACAACACGACCGAAGAAATCGACCGCACGCTGGCAACGGTAGCCGAGGGCATGCGGCGGGTGTAACTTCGGAAGTTTGCGTATTTCTCCGACGGACTTAAGCGCGTCGATCCGGAGGCCGATACCCTCTAAGGATAGCTGCACCCCCTCTTTTCGGGAAGTTGAACCAGACGGCTTACGGATCGATGCGACGTGTGTTGTCCGGGTGCCTGGGCCTGCTGCTGTGTCTGAGTCTCAGCCGCTGTGAAATGCCCACCGGAGCTCCCGACTTTTCTTTTGAATCGTCCCTGCAGGCCCCGTTGCTGCTGGAAAAGACGTTTGTGCTGGTAGGACCGCAGGAAGGTGCCGACGCGCTGATCGACACGACCCGCCACGGTCTCGACACGCTCCTCCGGGTAGAGTCGGACAACGTATTGGCGTTGGTGGCCGAGAAGGAGTTGGAGGATTTCGTACAGTTGGACGAGCTGAGCCGTACGCTGGCCGAGCGGGCCACGCCGGCACCTGTTTCGGTGGCGGCCGGCGTAGGCGAGGTGCTGGAGCAGGATCTGAGTGCCTCCTACAGTTTCGACCTGCAGGTGCTTCGCATCATGCCGCTGGCCCTGGTCGACACGACCATGCCGGTGCCCCTGTTGCCCCTGGAGGCGTCGATTCCCTCACCGCCGGCCCGTCTGGATCTGGGCACGGAGTTGATCGATCTGCAGCAGGGAACCGAGGTCGTGCTCAGCAACGCCACCGGCGGTGTTAACGAGTTGCACGTGTCACTCTACAACGGGCTGGACGTGCCGTTGACCGACAGTCGGGCCGCCGGTCCACCGCGCCTGCGCATTCGCTATGCGGATACCGGCGAATTGCTGCAGGAAGTCGTGCTCGAACGGGTGCTGCAGCCCGGCGAGACGGCCGCCGGAATGGCCAGTTTGGCCGGCAAGCGGCTGGTTCCCGAGCTGATCTACGAGTTGGATCTGGGCACGACGAGTGGGGCCGCCCAGCCTTCGGGGACCATCCAGCTTCAGGTGTGGACGACCACCTTGGAGGCCGATCGTGCTCGCGCGGCCATCCCGGGCCAGGCGGTACAGGTAGAACGCCGGCAAATCACCGTCGCCGGAGAAAGCCAGCTGGTGGGCGCCGTGCTGGCTTCCAGCGAGCTGACCCTGACGCTTCACAACCAGCTTCCGGTTGCCCTGCAGATCGAAACGCTCCAGATCCGGACGCGCGAACCGGTGGGCGGCTATCCGGCCGGATACACGGCACTGCAACTGGGGCCGGTCGCCGTGGGCCCGGGCGAGACCGTTACGGTGCCGGTGCAGCTCGGCGTGATTTCCCGGGAGGTGGATGCGGTGGCCACGGTTTCGACACCGGGGAGCCCGACGCCCGTGGACATCTCTGCGGCTGACCGTCTGGAAATGAGTCTTCAGGGGACCGTTCGCCTGGATGCGCTGTACTTCTACCCGCAGGGTGAAACGTTCCAGGCCGGTGGTTCCATTTCAATCCAGAGTGACGAGGTCTCCTTCGGAGTGGGCGACTACGTCACGCTGGCCGACGGACAGCTCGTACTGGAAGACCTGCTGAGTACGCTGGACGTGAGCCTGGACACGCTCCGGATGAGCTTTCCGGACATCCGTCGGCCTCCTTATGGGCCGGGCGACACGCTGGTTGTGCACTTCGTGCGCGGTGCAGTCGACGATCCGGGCCGGTACCTGTTTGCCGGAATTCCTGTCGGTACCGCCGTAACCAGGACGCTGCCCCTGCGTGATCTGCGCCTGTATCCCACCCAGAATACACTGCGCTACCACATCTATGGACGGCTGGAGACGGCCTCACAGGCGCGCGCGCTGGAAGCGACGGATTCCGTGCGGGCCACGGTGCGCCTGGAGCATCTAGACCTGAAGGACGCCCGCTTGCAAGTCAACAACCTGACGGCCGACCTGAACGACGACGTGAACGGCGACGGGCTGCTCGACGTGGCGCTGGACGCGGAGGCCAGAGTCTCCAGCGTGGACGGCCTCGACGAACTCAGCAAGCGGGTCAGCGGCCTGCAGGTGCAGGGAACCGGCCTGACGCTTAGCCTGACCACAAACATCGGCGGAGAGGCCACGCTGTACCTGGCCATCCTGGGACGGGCTTCCGACGGATCGACGCGCTTCCTTCAGGGCCGGGGCGCCTATGCTGTGACGCCGGATGATCCGGTGATCGCCCCGCTACGCTACAACGGGTCGCCCCTTGACGCTGATCAGCTCATCCGGTTGCCGTTCGTGGGCACCGATGATCCAAATCGGCCGGTCACGCGCACCTACGTGCTGGATGCGACGAATTCCAACATCGACGAATTTCTCAGCCTGCTGCCGCAGGAATTGCGCGTGGTGGGGCGGGTGGTGGCCGGCGGGGTCGTGCAATTGCGCAAGCCGCTGACGGTGACGGCCCGGGCCGGCCTGCGCATTCCGTTGCACATTGCCGCAGACGTCATCGAGGTGCAGGACACGGTGGAGATCGATTTGAGCTCGCTGGATCTGCCCACCGACCCTCAGGACGACGTGCAGGTCGAAGAGGCCCGACTGACGCTGCGCTACGCGAACGGCATCCCGCTAACCGTCGCCACCGAAGTCGAACTGCTCGACGCCTTCGATCAACCCATCGGCGTGCGTATTCCGGCGGAGAATACGCTGCAGGTCGCCGCGGCGCCTGTGGACGGGCAGGGATTTGCCACAACCTATCGCGAAGGAGAGCTCTCGGTCACCTTGAATCGCGAGCAACTGGCACTGCTGAAGCAGGGGCGCCGGGCACGGCTGGTGTTGCAGGTGCAGACGCCGGCCGAACAGGTGGCGGCCGTGCGCATCCGGGCTTCCGATGCGCTGCGCCTGCAGCTTCAGGGGTATTTCCGCTATCGCATGCGCGTTCACTAAAGGAGCAATAGACCATGGCACGCATACTGCGACAGATCGGAGTATTCGCGCTGCTGGTGCTGCTTACGGGATCGGTGCGGGCGCAGTACACCCGCCTGAGCGCCTGGGCCGCCCAGACCGGCTTCAACCCGGCCGCCGTCTCGGGGGCGGACGCGCTGTTTCTGAATCCCGCCGCCCTGATGAACGCAGGCGTGACGGGACCCCGGCTGCGCCTGATGGAACTGGGCGGACTGGCGGGCGGCAGTCTGGTGCGCTTCGATCTCTACAACCGGTATCTGGCGGCCGGACGGCATCTAACGCCGGCCGAGGTGGACCGCATGCTCGACGCCTGGTTCGGCAGCGCCAACGCCTGGCGTACCGCAGGCGAAGCGGTGGAGATTACTCCGCTGGCGCTGACGCATACCGGGTGGTGGTCGGCCTGGGGGGTGGCCTGGCGCATTCGTCAGCAGCAGCGGCTGTGGATAAACCGGGGACTGCCGGACGTGCTCCTGAAAGGCGCCGAAGAACCGCGCACGGTGCCCGTCCACGGCGAGTTTCAGGCAATGACCTATCATGAACTGGTGGTGGGCTACGCCCGCAAGCTGAATCCGGACCTGATCGTCGGGGTCGCACCTCGCCTGCTGTTGGGCAGCCATTACGTGCGAGGGGCGATGCGTTCGACGGTCACCGTCGGGGCAGCAGAGGTCGTGCATCGCTATGCCTATACGCTGGATCTGACCGGGGCCGCAGGCGAATTGCTGGAAGGATTCGATCTGTTCGACAATCGCCGGGTGAACGATGGAGCCGGGGGGGACATTGCGCGACAGATGGCCGGGCTGCGACGACAGGGATGGGGGCTCGGCCTCTCGCTGGGCTTGCAGTACCGGCTGCTGCCCGGATTGCTGCTCGGTGCCAGCCTGACCGACCTGGGCTTTCTGCGCTGGAAAAACGTGAGGCGCCATACGCCGGGGGATTCGGTTTTTGCGTTTACAGGCGTGCAGCTCGACATGGACCGGCTGCGCACGGAGTTTAATAACGATCTGGGCGCCTACATCGAACACCAACTCGACAGTCTGGCCCGGGCTGCCTACGAAGACGTGCGGGTTCAGGAAACCGGCGTGACCACCATGCTTCCGGCCGCGCTGCATCTGGGCGCGACCTACTGGCTGGGCGGCACCACCCGCCTGCATGCGACGCTCTCACTGGGACTGAACCGCACCGGAACGAACGGCGCCCGCGTGCCGCAACTTGCACTGGGCGCCGAAACCCGATGGAGCTTCCTTCCCCTGTTCGGCGGGGTGCTGACCGGCGGCGACGGGGCGCTTATGCTCTACGGCGGCACAGGATTGCAGCTGCACGCCTGGGGGCTGCGCCTTGCGGCGGCCGGAAGTCCGCGCAGTCACCTGATGGGGAGCGGTTTTCGGTTCATGCTGATGATCTCGCTGACACACATCGGCTTTTGAACAACCCTACCCGAACGGACGCACCACGAAGGCGCTTTTACCGAATTAACGACGGCCTGCTGCATTTCCAACATCCCAATAGGTGTCCGCCCCTAGCCCCGATGCACACGGGTGTGCCGTTAAAGAAAAAGCTCGCGTTCCCCGGGGAACGCGAGCTTTGCTTGAAGCACGTTCGGTCTTTATTGCTGAATAAAGACGCCTTCGATGTCTTCCGGGCGTTCGTTTTCGCCGTTTTCGCTCCAGCGGCGGTTCCGGCGCTGATTCTGATGACCGAAGTTGTAGGTGAAGGTCAGGAAGACCTGCTGGGCGTTCCACCTCCGACTGAAACGCTGATAGAACAGCGCATCTTCCCGTACCGTCTGGATACGCATGGTGTTAAACAGATCACTGATGCGCACACTCAGACTGGCCCGATTGTTCAGGAGTTGCTGGCGGAGCGCCAGGTTGGCCATTGAGCGGCCGTAAATCCGTCCGTTTTCAATGTCCATCGGAGAACGATAGAAGTAGGAGAACTGGAGTGTTAGACCGGGCATGAGGCTCAGGGTCGTGTTCAGGCGCGTGCTCCAGCCGATCGCATCGCTGCCATAATCCGTGTCGACGTTGCTGCCATCCGTTGTGACCCGGAAGACGTTCAGGCTGGCGAAGGCGTTGAGCCGGTTGCCCAGCCGGAAGGTACCTACCGTCTCGAAGCCCCAGTCATTTCGCGAGGCCAGGTTGCGAAACGTGACGGTGGAAATGCCCGTCTCGGGATCAAGGGATTCGTACCAGCGAATGACGTCGACCGTGTACCGATAGTAGGGGGTCAGCGTCAGCGTAACGGTCGGAGAGATCCAGGAGTAGCTGAACTCGAAGGCGTGTGTGTACTCTGGATCGAGGTAGGGGTTGCCCTGGCGCCGGAACAACGGATTGGCCAGATCACTGAGCGGGTTGAGCTGCCAGGTACTGGGGCGGCGAATGCGCTTGCTGTAGCTCAGGCGAAACTGGTGCGTCTGCACCGGTCGGAAGCTCAGGAAAACGCTGGGAAACAGACTGAAGTAGTCCTTCCGATAGGTTTCGCCCAGCGTTTTCTGCTCGAATTCCGTGTAGGCCTGCTCGGCACGCAGCCCGACCTGGACGCCGAAAACGCCCAGGTCGTAGTTAATGATGCCATAGGCGGCATGGCGCTGCAGCGTGTAGCGAAAGTCGTTGACGAAGGGCATCATCCCCTGCACTTCATAGCGCTGGGCGTAGTCGTTCACGTTGAGGTCGCCCTTGTAGCCGGCCTCCAGGCGAAGCCGGTCGCCGAGCGGCCGCATGTAGTCGATCTGCAGAGAGAGGGTCGAACCACGTTCATTTTGATCGTTCTGTTCCTGCCGCATTACGTTCACTGGATCGCCCTCCAGGGAAAGCGTCTGTTGCAGGTAATGCTCCAGATCGTCTTCTTTCGCTCGTTCGTAGCGCAACTCGGCGTTGAGTTCGTGTTTGGAAGGATCGACGATGCGGCGGAAGAAGAAGCGATAATCCATGTTGAAGTCGTTGCGGTCGCTTTCGACGCGTCGCTCATACTGAGAGATTAGCATCTGAGAGGCATCCAGATGCTGATAAAGCGCCCGCGTGTTCTGACCACCGCCTCGGAAGCTGAGCAGGGCCGAGGCGCCCAGGGTGTTCAAGCGGCTGAGTCGGTATTCCAGCGTCGTGTTCAGATTGTGGGCGTAGCGATCGCGGGTGCCCCGGTCCAGTTGTTCCAGATAGGTGAGTGGATCCTGGTATCGGTTTTCGCGAAAGCGGGTGCCCTCGACCGGCCGCTCGCCGGTGCGGAAACCGTAGGTGGAAGTCAGATTCCAGCGGCCGCGCTGGTAGGTAAGCATCCCTGAAGCGTTGTAGGTGCTGTAGGTACCGGCACCCAGCGTCAGGCTACCTCCAAGGCCCAGATCTCGATTCCGACGCAGCACGATATTAATCAGACCGGCCATGCCGTCGGGATCGTATTTGGCAGACGGGTTGGGGATAATCTCGACGCGTTCGATCGCGTCGACGGGCAGGCCTTCCAGAAAACGCGTGAGCGCCTCGCCCTGCAGCGGTGAGGGGCGTCCGTTGATCAGAATCGCTACGTTCTGGTTGCCGCGCAGGCTGATATTGCCTTCAATGTCAACTTCGACCGACGGAATGTTTCGGAGTACGTCGATGGCGGCGCCGCCGACACTCACGAGCAAATCCCGGGTATTATAGGCGATCCGGTCAATACCGATCTCCACCGCCTCGCGTTTGGCCGCCACTTCTATCTCCTGCAGTTGGGCCGTGTCAGGCTCCATCCGGATGGTGCCCAGATCGGCCTGCAGGGAAGAAGGCGGGCGCAGCGTGACGTCCGAAATTACCTGACGTCGATAGCCGACAAAGCTGATCGTCACGTAGTAGCGTCCGGGGCGGAGCCCTTCGATCGTAAAGCGCCCTTCTGCATCGGTTACGGTGCCGGTAACCAGCGTCGAGTCGGCCGTTCGCCAGACGGCTATCGTGGCGGTCTCGATAGGCTGATTCGTAGAGGCGTCCAGTACCTGCCCCGTGAGTCGGGTGGCCCGCAAGATGGACCTGAATGGACGGTTTTGCGCCTGCACCCATCCGTCCACCAGCACGCTCAGCAGCAATCCCAGTAAAATCGTGCGCATGTCTCGTACGGTCGTTTTTCGTGCCGCTGCATCCTTATACAACAGGTAAAACAGCGGGATACAGCCGCCGGCACGAGCTGCACCGAAACTGTTACGAACAGCACGCGGGCGCTATGGATGCGTGCTTCAGCGAAGCACCACGATGGGAAAGATGCGCACGGTACCGGCAGCCTGCAGGCGGAGCAGATAAAGTCCTGGCACGAGCGAAAGACCCTGCGTGCTGTGGACTTTCCAGCGATACCGGAACGGCCCGGCGGGCAGTTGCTCCTGAACAAAGGCCAGTCGGCGTCCCAGCAGGTCGAAGATCTCCAGCTTGAAGGGGCTCGGAGCCGGGAGTTCACCGGCAATCACCAGCGCGCTGTGCCGGCCAACGAAGAACGGTTGCGGATAGGGCGGGAAGAAAACAGTCGCCCCGGAAACGGGTGCGACCCCGGTACCTTTGGCTGGATGAACGGCCGTGGGCAGATAGCGGCCGGTTTCATCGACGGCCACCCAGCGCAGGGGGCGCAGCGTGTCGGCCCGCTCCGTCTCCAGGACGCCCAGCCGGTAACGTCCCGGCGGGAAGGAAGCCCCGTCGAGACGATAGAGCAAGAGCGTGAGGCGATCCGGTATGGTCGTGGTCAGCAGGTGGGCCTCCGGGGGCAGCGTGGTGCCGGCCGTGTCGTAGAAGACGGGCGGCAGCACGAGTTGCAGGGCGCCGAAAGGACGCGGGGCGTCGATCTCCAGATGCAGGCGTCCGTTCGCTTCGACTACCGGACGGAAGACGATGGGCACCTCCTGCTTGCCGGTCGCCGGCGGCGTGGGAGGAGGTACTGGAAGCGGATGACCGTCGGGCCAGGCGTTGCGCGCGATGGCCTGTACGAGTGCGCTCAGATCGTCAAGTTGCAATCGGCCGTCCCCGTACGGAAAGGGCGCCACGTCGAGTACCAGCCGATCCTGCGCTTCGGGTGCTTCCAGCGCAAGTACGAAACGAATGCCTCGTTGCAGATCGGCCACGTCCACGGCGCCTTCTTCGGTGGCGTCGCCGAGTCCGCCGACGCCGGTTGCTTCGACCACAAGCAGCGTGTCCGCGCCCAGGCCATCGTGCCGAACGCGCACGGTCGCCACGCGATAGCCGAACTCGCGGAGGGTGGGTTGAAAGGCAAGGCTCAGCCGGGCCGTGTCGTCCGGTGCGACGGCCAGTGAGTCGGGCGAGACGGTCAACGTGGGATCCGAGGGAGGGAGGACGCGGGCGTGGAGCGTGCGCTCGCCGCCGGGGTTGCTCAGGTAGGCGGTGGCCGTCTGACGGCTTCCGGCCACGGTGGCCGGTAACCGCAGCGTGTCCGGGAAAAGGACAGCCTGCGCCGCGCGTGGACGTACCGTGAGATGCAGGCGCCGTGGGTGAAGCGCCAGCGGCACTGGCGAGGCTTCCGGAGTTGCCGCGGTAGCCTGCAGCGCGTTCAGCGTCAGGACCAGGCGGGCCGTGTCCGGCACGTCAACGGGCACCATCCGGAGGCGCAGCAATTCCGGATAGCTCTTGGCCGGTAGCGCATGGAGGCCGTCCCCCAGCAGCAAAACCTGTAGCGTATCGCCAAGCCGGGCGGTCTGCAGCGTCCACTGCGCCGGGTTTGGGAGCGAGGCGCCGGGTAGCGCCTCCAGATAGGTCAGCCTGTGGGCGGGCAACAAGAGGGTCACCAGCAGCCCCTGCAGGGCGGATGCTTCGCCCGAAAGCTGAAGCTGCAGCCCCAGCTGCACGGTATCCTGTGCACGGGCTGTAAGGCTCGGCGTACGCCATCCCAGAGCATGGATCGGCGGTGTCGAGGTAACCCGCAGGGGCACGGAAAGCGTGTCACCATCCACCGGTAGCATCCAGGTGGCCCTGAACGTATCGGCCAGTGTGGGGGCCACGAAAAGGGTCAGCGTATCGGTCTGGCGGGGCGGTAGAGCCACGGCGGTTCGCGACAGCCGCCAGGGCGACGGCGGGGGTGGTAGTGTGACGGCCAGCGTACGGTCGGTCTGGTTGCGCACCTGAAGTTGTAGCGACACGGTGTCGCCCACCGCCACAAAGCCTGCCTCGATGCGGGCAGGCCGAACGGCCAGCGGCCACCGGCGCAGTAGCCCCGTGCCGTGCAATGTAATATCGTCCAACTGCACGCGGGCGCCGGCACTGGTGCCCCCGAGGGCGTCGAAGCAGATCTGCAGGGTCGGTGCACCGGACAGGGCCGCCGGTAGCGAAAAGCGCAGTATGCCCCAGCTTCCATCAGAGCTCGGAAGCGCTTTGCCGGCCGCCGCAATGACAAAGGGAAACGTTTCGCCACCGTCAATCGAAGCGCGTACGATCAGGTACAGGGCCGGATAGGAGCCGGTCCTGCGTGCCAGATAGGAGAGCGTATCCAGATGAGCCACCCGCGCATCGAAAACCGGCGTGCAGAGCCGATCTGCCCGACGTCCCTGCAACACGAAACTGGACCCGCCGGAGCCCGGCGAAGGAGTCTGGTCGGTCGTTGTCCAGAGGCGCGCCAGCCAGCCAGACGGAAACGCTCCGGTCGTGTCGACCGGCTCCTGAAAAAGGACGGTCTGGGCATAGACGGACGATGCGTACAGGGTGACCAGGAATCCGAGGAGTAACCGCTTCATGGCCCGATGCGAATGGCTTTTGCAGTAGCCGCTCGGTACAGGCGGGCTTGAGAACGGCCAGAGACCCGCGCTTTTGACGAGTAAGACAACGGTAAATAAAATCTGCAACTGGAGTTAAATTAAGATACTGCGAAGTTGTCTTGAAAAACACCCGGTGCTGTTCATAAGCACGTTCGTGCAGCTCATGCATCGGGGGCGATCTTTTGAAACGACGAGCGTTTCAGTTCAAGTTATCCAGGAAAGCGGTGATGGTACATGGCTGCCTTACTTAACGTAGAAGGGGAGGGCGGACGTCTTCTACGGCGGTGGTGGGTCGAGGTGCTGGTCATATGGCTGTTCTGGACGTTTCTGGCGGTGCTGGTGACGACCGGCCGGTTACTTGATCCGCGCTGGGCCGATCGAGGCGCTGCGCTGTTGCAACGGCAGGTTCTTTACATTTTCTCGGACTACTATACCTGGGCGCTGTTAACGCCGGGTATCTTCTGGCTCAGCCGAAAGCTGGCTTTTGATCGCCCTCGATGGCAGGGACGGCTCGTCTTGCATCTGCTGATTGGCCTGGGGGTGGCGCTGGCCATGGAAGTCTGGTCCGATTACCTTTACTTCTATGTATACCAGCTCGCCCGGCGGCGGCCTGAGCGCTTCAATCTGCTGATGGGTATCCAGCGTTTCTGGTTTATTAATGAGTTGATCATCTACTTTGCCGTGCTGGCGGCCGGTTTTGCCCGGGACTATTTCATCCGGTACCAGCAGCGTCAGCAGGAAGCCGCCCGGCTCCGGGCGCAGGCGGCCGACCTGCAGGCGCGCCTAACCGAAGCCCGGCTCCAGGCGCTGCGCATGCAGCTCAACCCGCACTTCCTCTTCAACACGCTGCACGCCATCTCGGCGCTGGTCGAGCGCGACCCGAAAGGCGTGCGGCACATGATTGCGCGCCTGAGCGAACTGCTGCGCTACACGCTCGACGAAAGTGGGGCGCAGGAGGTGCCGCTGGCCCAGGAGTTGCGCTTCCTGGAAGGGTATCTTGACATTCAACAGATTCGCTTTCAGGGACGACTGGAAGTCCGGAAGGAGATCGATCCAGAGGTGCTCGATGCGCTGGTGCCGAATCTGATCCTGCAGCCTATCGTGGAAAACGCCATCAAACACGGCGTAAGCCGCCTTGAAACGACCGGCCGCATCACGCTGCGCGCCTGGCGCGAGGACGACCAGCTCTGGCTCTGCGTGCGGGATAACGGACCGGGGCTTTCCAGCGACGGCCGGTGGCAGGAAGGACTGGGGCTGCGCAACACCCGGGCCCGCCTGGAGGGACTCTACGGCGACGCCTACCGGATGGAACTGCATCAGCCTCCGGAAGGCGGCGTGGAAGTCTGCATCCGTTTGCCGTATCATACGGCAGCCGACCTGCACGTGAGCGCCCATGCCGACGCCTGACCGTTCGCTGCGCGTCCTGATCGTCGACGACGAGCCGCTGGCCCGCCAGCGCCTGCTGGACCTGCTCGAAGGCCGCGAGGACATCGAAGTGGTCGGACAGGCCTCGAGCGGCCGGGAGGCCATCGAGGCCATTCGCACGCTGCAACCCGATCTGGTCTTTCTCGACGTGCAGATGCCGGGCATGACCGGACTCGACGTGGTGCGCGAGATCGGTCCCGAACAGATGCCCGTGACCATCTTTGTGACGGCCTACGATCAGTATGCGCTGAAGGCCTTCGAGGTGGCGGCCATTGACTATCTGCTCAAACCTTTCGACGACGAACGCTTCGAACAGGCGCTGGAGCGCGCCCGCCGCCTGCTGAAACTCCGAGAAGTGGAGGCGCTGCGCGAGCGCCTGCTGCAACTCCTGCAGGACGAACGGCCTTCGCCGCAGCCGAATCCTTCGAAGTACCTGGAACGCATTGCCGTCGAGATGCGCGGCCAGGTGCGCGTCATTCCGGTCCGGCAGATCGACTACATCACGGCCAGCGGGCCCTATGCCGAGCTGCACGTGGGCGATCAGGTATATGTGATCCGCGAGCAGATGCAGACGCTCGAAGAGCGACTTGATCCGGAGCTGTTCATCCGGATCCACCGCTCCGCCATTGTGCGGATCGACCTGATCGACGTGCTGCTGCGCGGCCCCGGAGGGCGCTATGCGGTACGTCTGAAAAACGGCGTGCGCCTGAAGGTCAGCCGCAGCCGCCGTGAAGCGCTGGAGCGCCGGCTGGGCCTGCATGCCGGGTGATCGCCGGATACGAAAAAATGGCATGGCACGTCACGTCATTTCCGCGTCGACGGTGTAATACGGTTTCCGGAACATCATGGTGCATGTGCATGCGGCATCTCATGCCCTCTCAGTCGCTTTGGGCCAGCTCCCCATGGTGGAAGGGGAGCATTTTTGTGACCCCCTCCGTCGCTTCGCGACAGCTCCCCCTGAAAGGGGGAGCGTGTTCTGGAGGCTACAGCTGGCGGTGGCGGCAGGCGCCTGCGCGTGTTTCAGCGCTGAGATTTTCTGTTTATACGTTATACGCTTCCCCCTCCCTTTCCAAGGGAGGGGGTCAGGAGGGTTGAATTGGTGCCTCTCTGTCGCTTCGCGACCGCTCTCCCTTGAAGGGGGAGCTATGTCTACGGACAGCGGCTGGCGGGAGAAACAGGCGCCTGTGCAGATTTCAGCGCCGAAGCTTTCCGATGATTCTACCCCCTCCCTTCTCAAGGGAGGGGGCCAGGGGGAGGGTTGCATTGTTGCCCCTCCGTCGCTTTGCGACAGTTTCCGCTGGCGGGGGAGCGGGGTCTGGAGGAGATAGCTGGTGATGGCCCCGGGGCGGTCCGGTCCGGGAACCTATCGCACGCTCCCTGGAGTTTGCCTTTTCGCACAAAGACATCCTTTTCCGCCCATGGCGATTCTGACGGTCCCGAAAGTTCTGCGCGAAAAACTCGGCGACGAGGGCGTCGAGGCGCTGATCGCTTTGCTCAACGAAGCAGCCCGTCACGAACGGGACAACCTGCTGGGGATTCTGGCCGAGCGTTTCGAGCGGCGGGTGACGGAGGAGGGCAAACGGCTGGAGGTCCAGATGGCCGAGGTAGAAAAGCGCTTGGATCATCGCATCACCGAAGTGGAAGCGCGCCTGGACAACCGAATCACTGAAGTGGAAGTGCGTCTGGAGCAGCGTATCACGGAAGAGGTAACCCGTCTGGAGCAGCGTATCACTGCCGTAGAGGCGAAGCTCGACAGCCGAATTGCCGAGGTGAAAGTGGCGCTCAGCGAGCGCTATGCGAGTCTGGTGCGGTGGATGTTCATTTTCTGGGCGGGACAGATCGGAGTGATCGTGGCGCTGTTCGCGCTGCTGCGGTGAAGCGGGGACTTCGTTCAGACGCGTGCAAATGCGTAGAAGTCATCCGAAAAGTTGTGTCGAAGAAGTTCACAATTGCGGCCTGCAAACCTTTGAGCGAGCACTACGAACGTGCCTGTAGTCAGGTACGAAGCGGAGTGCCGTCTCGGGTGACGCCACTCCGGCTGACGCCTCCGTGGTGTACTACAAACAGGCTCTGTTCGTAGTCAGGCAAGAAACGAAGCGAAGCGCCGTCTCTGGTAGCGTTCATGTCCGCCTACGAATTCTCTGAACACGCCCGTGAGATGCTACGGGAACGGAATATCCTGGAAGCATGGGTAGAACGTGTGCTGGAGGAGCCTGAAATAACCGAGTGGAAGGAAGACGGAACGTTACACTACCTTCGGGCGATTGAAGAGTTTGGCGGAAGGTATCTGCGGGTTGTAGTTAATCCGGAGGCAGCGCCACAACGTATTGTAACCATCTTTTTTGATCGCAGGCTAAAGCGAAAAAAACGATGAGACTGAAAGTGGACACGAAGAACGACGCCCTCTACCTGCGTCTCGATGAGTCGGCGGTGGTGGAATCGGAGGAAGTGCGACCGGGGATTATTCTGGATTACAATGCCGAGGATCAGGTGGTGGGCATCGAGATTCTGGGAATTCGGAAGCGGATTCCGGAACAGATGCTGAAGCGTCTGGAGTTCGAAACGCTCTGAGCAGAAATACAGGAGCGCCGGGGCATCTATCGGCCGTCGCGCGCCCGTCCCCGAATGACGAAGGGTATCGAGAAGTCGTCCGAAAAATCGTGTCGAAAAGGTTCGCGATTGCGCCTGTATAGCGTTTCGTTGAGCGTTATAGCCTGTCGTTTGCAGCACAGCGCGCCTGTAGTCAGGCCCGAAGCGCAGCGGCGTGCCGTTCCGGGGAACGCCACTGTGGCGGACGCCTCCGTGGCTTATACGGTTTCCGGAACATCATGGTGCCTGTGCGCGGCATTCCATGACTCCCTCCGGCCCTTCGGGCCCGCTCCTCCTGGAAGGGGGAGCATTTTTGTGAACCCCCTCAGCTGCTTCGCAGCAGCTCCCCCTGGCAGGGGGAGCGGGGTCTCCGGACGGCGGCTGGCGGTAGAAACAGGCGCCTGTGCGGATTTCATCGCCGAGGCTTTCCGATGACTCTTCCCCCTCCTTTGCCAAGGGAGGGGGAAAGGGGAGGGTCCAATCCGGTCGTTTCCCCCGCCGGGGTTCGAGCCTGCAGGCGTTGGCGGTAGTTTCAGGCAGCCCCCCTCCGTCGCTTCGCGACAGCTCCCCCTGGCAGGGGGAGCGTGTTCTGGAGGCTATAGCTGGCGGGGGATGCAGGCGCCTGCGCGTGTTGCAGCGCTGAGGTTTTCTGCTTATAAGCTTCCCCCACCCTTTGCAAGGAAGGGGTCAGGGGTAGGGTTTGTCAAAGCCCCCTCAAGTCCTTCGGGCTCGCTCTCCCTGGTAGGGCGCCTGAGAGGTCGCGCACAGGCACCAGGGTACAGGGGAATGGATACGGTCGCGTGTGGAGTACAGAGAACGACGCATTTTATCTTCAGCGCCATGCGTCAGTGGTGGTCACCGGCACGGATGTCTTGCATCCCCGGGAACGTGCCCGTTGCTCTTCGGCCGGAAAGAACGCCCGTTCTTTCCGGCAGCATTTGCCGCAGATGCGTTGGGATCTGATGAAAAGACCTCCGGGGCTTTTCTTCACGGCAGGCGTGTTGTAACTTTTTGCCCGTCAGGTCCGATCTTTGTTGGCGGACCCGCATCGGATCGACCGGGCGTCCCCGACCACGCAGCCGTATGAGCGACGCATCGCAGCAGGAACGCCAGCCTTCGGGCACGCCGCCTCCGGCGCCGCCGGGGTGGTCGTACTATGGCCCGCCGGAGGAGGACGAGATTTCGCTGCTGGACCTGGGTGTGGTGATCGCCCGCCAGCGCCGCGTGATCGTCGTGAGCGTGCTGGTGGCGCTGGTGCTGGGGGTGGTCGTGGCGCTGCTGTCGCCGAAGTCCTACGTGGCCGAGGCCAAACTGGCGCCCAGCAGCACGGGATCCACGAGCGGGGCGCTTTCGGCGTTGCGTTCGTTCGGACTGAATCTGGGCGAGGGTGAGATCGTCAGCCCCAGCGTCTATCCCGACATTGTGCAGAGCCCGGATTTTCTGCTGGCACTGGCGCGCGACACGTTCTACATCGCCGAAGAGGGCCGGCGCATGACGCTGGTCGAATATTACGGCCGGAAGAGCTGGCTGTCGTACCTGAATCCGCTGAACTGGCTGAGCAGCCTGCTCAGCGGCGGTGAAGAAACACCGGTGCGGGACCTCTACTCGGGCGCGCTGATTCTCCCGACAGAGGAGGAATACACGGCGATCCGGGCGCTTCGTGGGGTGCTTAGTGCATCTGAAAAAAGTGGAAGAGGATTGCTGAGTGATGGTGGAGGTGTGATCGTGTTGCGGGCCGAAACGGACGATCCGTACCTGTCGGCGGCGCTGGTGGCGCGGGCCATCCGGCATCTGCAGGCGGCCATCAACCGGATCAAGACCAAAAAGGCGCGGCAGGACCTGGAGTTTCTGGAGCGGAAGTTTGCGCAGGTGGAGGCCGAGTTGCGGCAGGCCGAGAATGAACTGGCGCGCTTTCTGGATGCAAACCGCAACCCGCAGACGGCCCGACTCCGCGCCGAAATGGAGCGGCTGCAGCGGCAGGTGAGCTTCAAGGAGCAGCTCTATCGCGAGCTGCAGCTGCAGAAGACGCAGGCCGAGATTCAGGTGCAGAAGGAGGCGCCGGTGCTCAGCGTGGTGCAGCCGCCCGTGCCGCCCGACGCACCCTCGGGCACGAGCCGCAAGCTGATCGTGCTGCTGTTTCTGTTTCTGGGCGTGTTCGTGGGGCTGGGGCTGGCCTTCGTGAACCACTGGCTCTCGCGTCCGCCTTCGGACGACGAGGAGCGCCGGAAGGTCGAAGAAGTCCGTGCGCTTTTCCGTCCCGCCACCTGGTGGGGCGAGGTGAAGGCGCTGGTGAACGGAAGACACCGAGAGTTTAAAAAAGAAAAAAAAATAGTTGACACTGAACTAAGCAGAGCACGTCGTGGAGTTTCGTGAAGTAGCTACGTCGACGCAGCGCCAGATCGATCACGCGGTAAAAAGGGCGCTGCTGGAGCGGATTCGGGCGAAGGAGGCGGTGGTGGGCGTGGTGGGGCTGGGCTACGTGGGGTTGCCTTTTGCCGTGGAGAAGGCGAAGGTGGGCTACCGCGTCATCGGGATCGAGCAGAATCCCCGCCGGGCCGAACAGGTCAACCGCGGGGAGAACTACATCCGGGACGTGCGCGACGAGGAGCTGCGGCGGCTGGTGGCCGAAGGCCGGATCGTGGCCGAGACCGACTTTGGGCGCGTGCCGGAGATGGACGTAGTGGTGATCTGCGTGCCCACGCCGCTGACGAAAAACCTCACGCCGGATTTGCAGTACGTCGAGCGCGTCACGCACGAGATTGGGCGGCGGCTGCGTCCGGGCCAGCTCATCAGCCTGGAGTCGACGACCTATCCGGGCACGACCGAGGAGGTGATGTTGCCGATTCTGGAGGAAGAGAGCGGGCTGAAGGTGGAGCGGGAGTTTTTCCTGGCGCATTCGCCTGAGCGGGTCGATCCGGGCAACCAGCGCTACACGACACGGAACACGTCGAAGGTGGTAGGGGGCGTAGGGCCGGAGAGTCTGGAGGTGGCCGTGGCTTTTTACAGCCAGACGATCGAGCATGTGGTGCCGGTGTCGAGCGCGAAGGCGGCCGAGCTGGTGAAGGTGTTCGAGAACACGTTTCGGGCGGTGAACATTGCGCTGGTCAACGAGCTGGCGTTGTTGTGCGACCGGATGGGGTTGAACGTGTGGGAGGTGCTGGAGGCGGCCTTTACGAAGCCGTTCGGGATCATGCCGTTTTGGCCGGGGCCGGGGGTGGGGGGCCATTGCATACCGGTCGATCCGCACTACTTGGAGTGGAAGGCGAAGGAGCTGAACTTCAACACGCATTTTATAGCGCTGGCGGGGGAGATCAACCGGAAGATGCCGGAGTTTGTGCGGGAGAAGGCCTACCGGGTGTTGAACCGGCTGGGGGTGGCGCCGTCGCGGGCGCGGGTGTTGCTACTGGGGGTGGCCTACAAGCGGGATTTGGAGGACTGGCGGGAGAGTCCGGCGTTGGAGGTGTTGCGGTTGCTGGAGGCCGACGGGGTGAGGGTGCGCTACCATGATCCGTACGTGCCGGAGGTTCAGGTGGGGGGTCGGAGCTACCGGAGCGTGGCGTTGACGCGGGAGGAGGTGTCGGGGGCGGACCTGGTGATCATCACGACGGACCACAGCACGGTGGACTATCGGTGGGTGGTTGCGCAGGCGCGTGCGGTGCTGGACACGCGCTATGCGACGCGCGGCATTGAAAGCGAAAAGGTAGTGCTGCTATGAAGCGATTTGCGTTGACGGGGGCGGCGGGTTACATTGCGCCGCGTCATTTGCAGGCGATTCAGGAGGTGGGGGGCGAGCTGGTGGCGGCGCTGGACGTGGTGGACGCGGTGGGGGTTTTGGACCGGTACTTTCCGGAGGCGTTGTTTTTTCTGCATCCGGAGCTTTTTGAGGCGCATCTGGAGGATTTGCGGGATCGGGGTGAGGGGGTGGATTACGTGTCGATTTGCGTGCCGAACTATTTGCACGGGGCGCACATTCGGCTGGCGTTTCGGGTAGGGGCGGACGCTTTATGCGAGAAGCCGCTGGTGTTGAGGCCGGGGGAGTTGGATCGGCTGTTGGAGTTGGAGGCGAGGTTGGGTCGGCGGGTGTGGACGGTGCTGCAGCTTCGGGTGCATCCGGCGCTGGTGGCGCTTCGGGAGCGGCTGCTGGGGGAGGGGGAAGTGAAGGAGGTGGAGCTGACCTACGTTACG
Organism: Rhodothermus sp.; assembly: GCA_015487635.1. GTDB lineage: Bacteria > Bacteroidota > Rhodothermia > Rhodothermales > Rhodothermaceae > Rhodothermus. The sequence goes on along the minus strand of WFPM01000089.1, from coordinate 15 downwards.
GGTCGGGGTCCGTGG
>WFPM01000088.1 GCA_015487635.1 Rhodothermus sp. | reverse complement strand
GATGTCATCGAGTGGTCCGACGATCCCCGGGAGTTGATCAAGCGGGCGCTGGCGCCGGCCAAACCGCTTTCGGTCACGTTGAACGAAGAGGCCAACCCACCGCGTGCCAAGGTGGTCGTGCGGGCCGACGAGGTCAGCCAGGCTATCGGGCGAGGTGGGGTCAACATCCGGCTGGCCTCGCGGCTGACCGGCTACGAACTGGACGTCTATCGGGAAATTCTTCCTGATGAAGAGGATATCGAAATCGAAGAGTTTGCCGACGAGCTGGACGAAGAGATCATCGCGCGGCTGCGCGAGATCGGCTGCGATACGGCCCGGGCCGTACTCGACCTTTCGGTGGAAGAGCTGATGCGGCGTTCCGGGCTGGACGAGGAAACCGCGCAGCGCGTGATGAATGTCATTCGTTCGGAATTTGAAGAAGACGAAGAAGAACTGGAAGGCTGAACGCCGATCGCAGGAGGACGCAACAGGCGCTTATGGCAAAGAGGTTCAAAATCCGGCTGTTCAAGCTGGCCAAAGAGCTGAACGTCGGGATCGATACCATTGAGCAGCAGCTCAAGGAGCTGGGCTATGCCCATGCGCTCTCCGGTCGGGGAGTCAATGCCGTCCTAGAGGATGAAGACGCCTATGAGGCGCTGCTGGAGGCGTTTGCCCACGACCGGAAGGTGGCTGCCCGGCTGAAAGAATTGCGCGAGGCGCGTGAGGCGGCCGCCCGGGCGGCGAAGGCGGAGGCCGAAGCCATCGAGGAGGAAGAGGAGGAAGAGGAGATGGTTGAGGAGGTGCCAGCCTCAGCGTCGGCCGTCGAAGAAGCCGAGCAGGAAGCAGCGGAAGCTGCTGTTGAAGAAATCACCGAGGAGCCGGTCTCTGAAGCGCCTGTTGCGTCCGTGGAGGTAGAAGAAGCCACCGACGACGAGGCCGCGGTCGCGTCCAAGCCTGCCCCCGATCAGGAAGAAGAGGAAGTGGCCTCCGCAACGGTCCCCGCAGTGGAGCCCGAGGAAGTGACCGAAGGAGCGGAGGCGGAAGCATCGGAAACCGAAACGCCGCCGACGGCTGAAGCCGAATCGGCTCCGCAGGAGGAAGCCCCTGAGCTGGCGGCAGAAACGGAAGAAAAGAAAGAAGACGAGGTCATCCGGGCACAGGTGGTGCTGCAGGGGGCCAAGGTGATCGGCAAGATTGATCTATCCAAAATCGAAGACGACGAGGCGCGGCCCGGCAAGCGCAAACGCAAGCGGAAGCGCAAGGCAAAGCCTGCGCCGGATGAAGAAGTCGTCAAAGTGGCCATCGAGGACGAGGAGAAGGAAAAACCGCGGGGTAAACGGAAACGCAAGCGGAAGCGGATCCGCCGCGTCGACGAGGAGGAGGTCGAACAGTCGCTGCAGGAGACGCTACGCGAGTTGGAGCAAGGCGTCAGTCGCATTCGCCAGCGCCGGCGCCGCGAACGGCGTGAGCGCCATGCCCAGGAGCGTGAGCAGGAAGCCCTGCGAGAAGCGCAGGAAGCTCGTAAGCTCCGGGTGACGGAGTACATCACAACGGGCGAGTTGGCCGAGTTGATGGGCGTCGATGTCAGCGAGGTGATCTCGACGCTCTTCAATGCGGGCATGATCGTCTCCATCAACCAGCGGCTCGACGCCGACACGATCCAGTTCGTGGCCGATGAATTCGGCTATGAAGTCGAATTCATCTCCGACTACAACGAGCTGGAGATCGAAATTCCCGAGGATCGCCCGGAGGATCTGCAGCCGCGGGCACCCATCGTTACGGTGATGGGGCACGTTGACCACGGCAAGACATCGCTTCTCGACTATATCCGTAAGACGAACGTGGTGGCCGGTGAGGCTGGGGGGATCACGCAGCACATCGGCGCCTACCACGTGGAGTTGCCGGACGGTCGGCACATCACGTTCCTGGATACGCCGGGCCACGAAGCCTTCACGGCCATGCGTGCCCGTGGTGCCAAGGTGACGGACATCGTGATTCTGGTGGTGGCGGCCGACGACGGCGTGATGCCCCAGACGATCGAGGCCATCAACCACGCCAAAGCGGCCGGCGTGCCCATTGTGGTGGCCGTCACCAAGATCGACAAACCCGAGGCCAATCCGCAGCGCGTCCTTCAGCAACTGGCCGAGCACGGCGTGCTGGTTGAGCAGTACGGCGGTCAGGTGCAGTGTGCCTTCGTTTCGGCCAAGACCGGCGAAGGCGTGGACGACCTGCTCGAAAAAGTGCTGCTGGAGGCCGAGTTGCACGAACTGAAGGCGAACCCGAACCGTCCGGCCGTCGGCACCATCATCGAAAGCCGCGTGGAGAAAGGGCGCGGCAACGTGGCCACCGTGCTGGTGCAGAACGGGACGCTCCGCGTGGGCGACCCCTTCGTGGCCGGGGTGACGAGTGGCCGCGTGCGGGCGATGTTCGACGAACGGGGCAACCGCGTCGAGGCTGCCGGGCCTTCCATCCCGGTGCTGGTGCTCGGCTTCGACGAACTGCCCGAGGTCGGTGACCAGTTTGTGGTTGTGCCCGACGAAAAAGAGGCACGGGCGATCGCCCAGAAACGCCAGCAGATCCGCCGCGAGCAGATGTTGCGCAAGCAGCGCCGCATCTCGCTCGACGAGATCAGCAGGCGCATGGCGCAGGGCGAAGGCCTGAAAGAGCTCAACCTGATCATCAAAGGCGATGTGGCCGGTTCGGTCGAGGCGCTGAGCGATGCGCTGTTTAAGCTTTCGACCGACGAAGTGGCCGTGAACATCATCCACAGCGGCGTCGGGGCCATTACCGAGAGCGACGTGATGCTGGCTTCGGCCTCCGACGCCATCATCATCGGCTTCCAGGTGCGTCCCACCAGCAGCGCCCGCCAGCTGGCCGAACGCGAGCACGTGGACATCCGGCTCTACTCGGTCATCTACCAGGCCATCGAAGACGTGCGCGACGCCCTGGAGGGACTGCTGTCGCCCGAAAAGACCGAGCAGGTGGTGGGCGTGGCCGAGGTGCGCGAGACCTTCAAGATCCCGAAGGTCGGCACGGTGGCTGGCTGCCGCGTCGTCGAGGGACGCATCCGCCGGGGCGACCGTGTGCGCGTCATCCGCGACGGCGTGGTCATCTACGAAGGCACGATCTCGTCGCTCAAACGCTTCAAAGAAGACGTGCGGGAGGTGCAGAGCGGCTACGAGTGCGGCGTGGGGATCGAGAACTTCAATGACATCAAGGTGGGCGACCAGATCGAGGCCTTTGAAATCGTCGAACAGCGGCGCAAACTGGAGGTCTGATGAGCAGCAGCATCCGGGTGCAGCGCGTGGGCAGTCTGCTCAAACGTGAGCTGGCAGACATCCTGCAATTTGAGTTCGGAGATCAGCTGCCGCCTATGACGACGGTCACCGACGTGCAGCCCACGCGGGACCTGTCGATCGCCAAGGTGTACGTGAGCATTTACGGTTCGCCCGAGCAAAAGCAGGCGGCGTTCCGCCGCCTGCAGGAACTGACGCCCCAGATTCGGGCAGCACTCGCGCAGCGCATCCGCCACCAGCTCCGCTTCATGCCCGAGCTGCGCTTCATCCTGGATGAAACCATCGAGCGGGCGCAGCGGGTCGAAGAGCTGCTGGCGCGTATCCGTGAAGAGCGGGCCCGTCGCGAAAGTCAGAGTGAAGGACAGAGCTCCTGATCCATGTCCGTCCCGCTGCCGGAGAACCCTGACGCGCTGGTGTACGGCTATCCCCGGCTGTCCGAGCGGTGGGACGCTGCTGTGCTCCTGATCGACAAGCCGAAAGGAATCACGTCCTTTGACGTGATCCGGCGGCTCCGGAAGCTGCTCCGCGTGCGCAAGATCGGTCATGCCGGCACGCTCGATCCCATGGCCACCGGTCTGCTGATCTGCCTGGTCGGGCGTGCCACGCGCTGGATGACGCATTTTATGGCTCAGGAGAAGGAGTACGAGGGCGTCATGCGGCTCGGCGAGATTACGCCCTCGTACGACGCAGAAACCGAGGTGGTAGAGCGCAGGCCCTGGGAGCATCTCACCGACGAAGATCTGGAGCGGGTGCGCCGGCAGTTTACCGGAGAAATTGTGCAGCAGGTGCCGGCCTATTCGGCCGTCAAGGTAAAAGGCAAACGGCTGTACGAACAGGCCCGGGCCGGAAAAGAAGTCGAGCGCCCGAGTCGGCGCGTGCAGATTTACGCGTTCGAGTTGCTGGACCGCGACGGGTCCGACGTGGCCTTCCGGGTGCGCTGTTCGAAGGGCACGTACATCCGCAGCCTGGTGCACGACTTCGGGCAGGCGCTGGGGTGCGGTGCGCATCTCATCGAACTGCGGCGCACCCGTTCGGGGCCGTATCGCGTTGAACAGGCCTGGACGCTGGAGGCGCTGGCCGAAGCGTTAAAGGCCCGGGTGTCATCCCGGTCGGAAGAGAAGTCATGAAGTTCGAACGAGGCCTGGAACAGGTCGAGCACGATGCGCGCTCGGTCGTGACCGTCGGAACGTTCGACGGGGTGCACCGGGGGCATCAGGCCGTGTTGCAGTTTTTGAAGGCACGGGCGCGCGAGCGTAGCGGTGTCAGCACAGTGCTCAGCTTCGATCCGCATCCGCGCGAAGTGCTGCGTGGGGAACCGGTGCCCCTGCTGACCACGGTGGAGGAGCGGGCTACCCTGCTGGAGGCGTTGGGCATCGAACGTTTCATCGTGCTGCCTTTTACGCCGGAACTGGCTGCCATGCCGGCCCGGCAGTTTGTCGAAGAAATCCTCGTGCGCCGCATCGGCCTGCAGGCCATCTGCGTGGGGTACGACCACACGTTCGGCCGCAACCGGGAAGGGAACGTGTCCCTGTTGCAGCAACTAGGGCCGCAGTACGGCTTTGCCGTCGATGTCATCCCACCGCAGGTGGTGGGCGATCGTACCGTTTCGTCCACGTTGATCCGGACTATTCTGCTGCGCGATGGCGACGTGCGGCAGGCGGCCGAATTGCTGGGGCGACCCTATATGCTCCAGGCCACGGTTGTAAAAGGAGACGGGCGGGGACGGGTGCTGGGCTTCCCGACGGCGAACCTGCATCCGATGCATCCGCGTAAGCTGGTGCCGCGCAGCGGTGTCTATGCCGTGTGGGTATGGCTGCCGGGCGAAGCCGAGCCACGGGGTGGCATGATGAATATCGGTATGCGGCCCACCTTTGCAGGCGACCGGCGTACGCTGGAGGTGCATGTGCTGGACTTTGAGGGTGACCTCTACGGC
>WFPM01000087.1 GCA_015487635.1 Rhodothermus sp. | reverse complement strand
TATTGAGCTGTTCCTGTGAGCCCCTTTTTATGCACTTCAGATGAAGGGCAGGCACCGGGGCTTCCAGAACCATGGGGTGCGCTGTATCTTTACTGCCGGTGTGGCGTCGGGTGGTATCTGACCCATGGAAACGATTAGCGCATTGAAACTCAAGGCGCTCTACCGGGCGCTGTTGCTGCCCCGGGTAATCGAAGAGCGCATGCTCCGGCTGATTCGTCAGGGGCGCCTTTCCAAGTGGTTCAGTGGGTACGGGCAGGAGGCCATTGCGGTCGGATGTGCCTGGGCACTGGAGGAGCGCGACTACATCCTGCCCATGCACCGTAACCTGGGTGTGTGGACCACGCGGGGCGTGCCGCTACGCCCCCTGTTCTGCCAGCTTATGGGACGGGCGGGCGGCTTTACAAAGGGGCGCGATCGCACGTTCCACTTCGGCCTGCCCGAACGGCGCATCATCGGCATGATCTCGCACATGGCCGCCATGCTGCCCGTGGCCTGTGGACTGGGGCTGGCCGCCCGGCTCAAGCGCGAGGACTTCGTCGTGTTGGCCTTTTCGGGCGAAGGCGGTACGCGCGAGGGCGACTTCCACGAAGCCCTGAACCTGGCGGCCGTCTGGAAGCTGCCCGTGATCTTTGTGGTGGAGAACAACGGCTACGGGCTTTCGACGCCGGCGCACGAGGCCATCCCCGTCGAGGACGTGGCGGATGCGGCCGTCGGCTACGGCATGCCGGGCGAGGTGGTGGACGGCAACGATGTGCTGGCCGTGATCGATGCGGTGCGGCGGGCGGCCGAACGGGCCCGGGCTGACGAGGGGCCCACGCTGCTGGAGATGAAAACCTTCCGCATGCGGGGCCACGAGGAAGCCTCGGGCACGAAGTACGTGCCAAAAGAATTGTTTGAATACTGGAGTAAACGCGACCCGATCGATCGCTTCGAGGCCTACCTGGAGCAGGAAGGTGCGCTTTTGGCCGCGGAGCGAAAGGCCATTCGGGCGGAGCTGGAGGCCGAGGTGCGGGAGGCGACCGAATACGCGCTGGCGCAACCGGAGGTCGAGAGCACGCCCGAGGCCGAACGGGCCGATCTGTTCGCGCCGCCGTTCCTCGCGCTGCGCGCGCCGAATCCCACCCGACGGGAGCTGCGCTTCGTGGATGCCATCTCCGAAGCGCTCCGACTGGCCATGGAGCAGGACGGGCGCGTGCTGCTCATGGGCCAGGACATCGCCGAATACGGGGGCGTGTTCAAGGTGACCGAAGGGTTCGTCGAGCGCTTCGGCAAAGAACGGGTGCGTAACACGCCCATCATCGAGAGCGGAGCGGTGGGCGCTGCGCTGGGTCTGGCCATCGAGGGCTTCAAGCCGGTGGTGGAGATTCAGTACGCAGACTTCATCTCCTGCGCCTTTAACCAGATCGTGAACAACCTGGCCACGACGCACTATCGCTGGGGCCAGCCCGTCAACGTGACGATCCGGGCGCCGTTCGGAGGCGGACTGGGCGCCGGCCCCTTCCATTCGCAGTCGAAAGAAGCCTGGTTCTGCCACGTGCCCGGGCTGAAGATCGTGGTGCCCGCCACGCCGGAAGACGCTAAGGGATTGCTGCTGACGGCCATCGAAGAACCCAACCCCGTCCTCTTCTTCGAGCACAAACTGCTCTATCGGTCCGTGCGGGGTCCTGTGCCTGAAGGCGTCTACCATGTGCCACTGGGGAAGGCGCGCATAGCCCGCGCGGGTACCGACGCAACAATCGTCACCTACGGGGTGGGGGTGCACTGGGCGCTGGAGGAGGCCGCCTGGTGGGCCGAGCGGGGTGTGTCGCTGGAGGTGATCGACCTGCGCACGCTGATTCCCTGGGATCGGGAGACCGTGCTGGCTTCGGTGCAGAAGACGAACCGGCTGCTCGTACTGCATGAAGCCACGCGAACGGCAGGATTCGGGGCGGAGATTGTCGCCGAGATCGCCGAAGTGGGCTTCGAGTGGCTCGACGCGCCGATTGTGCGCGTGGCGGCCGAGGACCTACCCGTGCCGTTTGCCCGGACGCTCGAAGAAAAGATCTTTTCGGCCCGTCCGCGCCTGCGTCCTGCCCTGGAGCGTTTGCTTCGTTTTTGAGGAAATCGGAGAAAGCCCTGCGTTGCATGACGAACCTTCCTGCAGGCCAGCCTTAATACGGTTTCCCGATGGTGCATGTGCGCGGCATTTCATGACCCCCTCCGGCCCTTTGGGCCAGCTCCTCCTGAAGGGAGGGCATTTTTGTGAATCCCCTTAGCCGCTGCGCGGCAGCTCCCCCTACAAGGGGGAGCGGTGTTTATGGACGGCGGCCGGCGGAAGAGGCAGGCGCCTGCGTGTATTCCAGCGCCGCGGTTTTCCGATGATTCTTCCCCCTCCCTGCCAGGGAGGGGGAAAGGGGGAGGGTGATTCCCGGTCGTTTTCACCGCCGGGGTTTGCGCCTGCGGGCGTCGGCGATAGTTTCAGGCAGACCCCCCCGTCGCTTCGGGCCCGCAGGGGTATTGCTGTGAACCCCCTCCGCCGCTGCGCGGCAGCTTCCCCTACAAGGGGGAGCGGGGTCTCCAGACGGCGGCCGGCGTTGGCAGCAGGCGTCTGTGCGGGTTTCAACGTCGGCGTTTCTGCTTGGGTACTGCCCCCTCCCTGCCAGGGAGGAG
>WFPM01000086.1 GCA_015487635.1 Rhodothermus sp. | reverse complement strand
ATCCCCACGCCCACTTCGGTCTTTCCTTCGGGCAGTACATCGGGTCCCTGAAACGCGCCCAGTGAAATGCAGCCGGACGACAGCAATGCCAGGCCTGCAAGTAGACCAACGATCCGCTTCATGGCAGGTAATCGGTTTGAGGTTAAAGCGCTTTCCAAAAACGGATTGTGGCCGGTTTCGGGAAGATTTACCCCGCGGGTCCGCCTGGAGTCGGCCGCGAAGGTGCCGCCGAAGCAATGTTCTCCGGACGAGCGCCCCGGGGTCTGCCCACCGGCGCATCTGCATCTTTTCAGGGTTCCAGGGTCCAGGGAAGCCATTCGATTTCCACTTTCAGTCCGGCTGGCGCTTCGTCGAGCGCTTCAGGCAGGTGGATCAGGCAGTTCGCCCGCACCATCGAGTGGTACAGGTTAGAGCCCTGCGGGCCGGTATCGCGCACATGCAGGCGACCGTCCGCTCCGGCCCGGGCGATGCCGCGCACGTAGAAGTGCAGGCCGGCCTTTTTCGGCGTGGGTGCCTCCAGTACGGCCGGAAACCGCGGCCGCAACACCTCCTGTTGTCCCTGCATGCGGCGAAGCGCCGGTGCTACGTACTGATCAAAGCAAAGCGCCGACGAAACCGGATTGCCCGGCAATCCGAAGACCGGCTTGCCTTCCAGCAGGCCGAAAGCCATCGGCTTGCCGGGCCGCTGCCGGATCTTCCAGAAAAGCCACCGGGTGCCGCGGCCGTCGAGTACCTGCCGGACCAGATCGTACAGGCCCACGGAGACGCCGCCGGAAAACACGAGCACGTCGGCTTCGAGCGCCTGTTCGAGGGCCTGTTCCAGTGCGGCGCGATCGTCGGGCACCCGCTGCGGCCCCACCACCTCGGCCCCGAGCCACCGGGCCTGAGCCGCCAGACCGGGTCCGGCCGAATCGCGGATGTGTCCCGGCGTAAGCGGGCGGCTCGCATCGATGAGTTCGTCGCCGGTCGCAACGATCGCCACGCGGGGCCGTCGGAACACCGGCACCTCGGCCACGCCCAGCGTGGCCAGCATGGCCACCGCTGGCGGCGTGATGCGCTGGCCTACCTCGAAAAACCGCTCGCCGGCCTGTACATCCTGCCCGGCCGGACGGATGTTCTCGCCAGCGGCCGGTGCCTGCAGGATGCGCACGGTGCCGTTCGCCCCGGCTTCGGTCCACTCGACGGGCACGACCGCCTCGGCCCAGGCCGGCACCGGCGCGCCCGTCATGATCCGAATACAGGCCCCCGGCGGAATCGACTCGGGCGGGAGCTGCCCGGCCCCCACGTCGGCCACGACCCGAAGCGTCGCAGGCACCGACTGCACCTCGGCCAGCCGCACGGCGTAGCCGTCCATGGCCGCATTCGCAAATGGCGGAATGTCATCGCGACTGACCACGGCCTCGGCCAGCCGCCGCCCCAGCGCCTCGGTCAGCGGCACCCGTTCGACTGGAAGCGGCGCGACCTGCTCCAGAATAATGCTCCGGGCTTCCTCGACTGAAATAAATTCGCGCATGATTTTCGGTGGGCTTTACAGAAAAAGCCGATCTTACGGAAAATAAAGTTACAACCTCAAGCTCATGTTTACGCCGCCATGATTCGCTACGATCTTTCCCCCGCCCTGCCCTTCCTCGAAGCGCACGATCTGGAAGCCGTTCGCCCGCGGGCGGAAGCCGCCCATCGCATGTTGCTGGAGCGCACCGGTCCCGGCCACGAAATGCTCGGCTGGCGCGACCTGCTGTTGCAGCCGGACGACGCCCTGCTGGAGGACCTCGACGCCACGGCCGCCGAGATCCGCGAGCAGGCCGACGTCTTCCTGTGTCTGGGCATCGGTGGCTCCTATCTGGGCGCCCGGGCCGTCATCGAAGCCCTCGCCCCCCAATTCCGACCACCTGTCGATCCCGAAACCGGCCGCCCGATCACCCCGGAGGTGCTGTTTGCCGGCCATCACCTGAGCGGTCGCTATCTGAAAGAACTGCTGGCCTATCTGGAAGGCAAGTCGGTGTACGTCAACGTCATCTCCAAAAGCGGGACCACGCTGGAGACGATGCTGGCCTTTCGCGTGCTGCGTCCCTGGCTGGAAGCCCGCTTTCCGGACGCTGCCCGCCGCATCATCGTTACCACCGATCCGGCCCGCGGCCGCCTGCACGACTTGGCCGAAACCTTCGGCTACCGACGCTATGCCATCCCGCCCGGCGTCGGCGGCCGGTTTTCGGTGTTGACGCCCGTCGGACTGCTCCCCATCGCGGTGGCAGGCGTCGACATT
>WFPM01000085.1 GCA_015487635.1 Rhodothermus sp. | reverse complement strand
GCAGTCCGACGAGAAACATCCCCCGGCTGCCTTCAAGCTGGGGCAGGTAGCCGGCCACCATCTGGTAGCCCAGCGCCACGATGCTGGCCGCCAGCAGCCCCGCGATGAGTCCCTGCGCCATGCCCTCGATCACGAAAGGTCGGCGGATGAATCTGTCGGTGGCGCCTACCAGTTTCATCGTGCGGATGAGCAGCCGCCGCGCATAGACCGTCAGCCGGATCGTGTTGGCCACCAGAAAGACGGCGGCCAGCACCACCAGCAATCCCAGCGCCAGCCCGATCAGCGTGATCAGCCGCAGGTTCTGCTGCACCTTCACCAGCAGCGGCTGGTTGAAGACCACCTCGTCGACATGATTCCAGGTCGAGAGCCACTGGACCATGCGGGCCAGGGTGTCGGGCGCGGCCATCGACGGTTCGAAGCGGACCCGGATCGAGGCGGGCAGAAAAGGCTCGTCCAGAAACACCTCCCCTTCTCGGCCAAACTCCTCCAGAAAGATCTGCCGGGCCTCCTCACGCGAGATGTAGCGGGCTTCGGCCACGCCGGGAATGGCCTGTACGCGGGCATACAGTGTCCGGGCAACGTCTTCGTCCACGTCGTCTTCCAGGAAGATCTCGATCTCCCCCACGCGCTGGCGAAGCCAGTTCGTCACCTGATGGGCGTGGTAACCCACGGCCGCGAACACGCCGATCAGCACAAGTGCCACGGTCATGGCGCTTGTGGCGGCCACCGTGGCAAAGCGGGCCCGGCGCAGGCCGGCCAGTCCCTCCCGGATGCTGTAGGTCAGCGACATGGTTTTCGCTCAATCGACACGTCGGCCGCGCGGATACGAACCCAGCACCCGCACGAACGCCGCCACCTCGGCCAGATGATCCAGCGCCCGCTGCACGACCTCCTCGTGCACGGACCCGGCCACGTCCAGATAAAACAGGTAGCTGCCCGGTACACCCACCAGGGGACGACTCTCGATCTTGTACAGATCCAGATCACGCAACGCAAACACGGCCAGGCTTTTGAAGAGGGCGCCGGGAACGTTCTCGCGCAGGGCAAACACGATCGACGTTTTCATCGTTCCCGGCGGCCCCTCGGGTGGCGTGATCTCGGGGCGGGCCAGCACCAGAAAGCGTGTGTAGTTCTGCGGGTGGCTCTCGATCCCGGAAGCCAGCACCTCCAGCCCGTACTTGGCGGCCGCGCGGATGCCGGCGATGGCGGCCGCCTCCGGGTCGCCCATTTCGGCCACCATATGGGCAGCACCGGCCGTGTCGTAAGCCGGGATGGCCTCGGCGTGTTGCAGGTGCGTGCGCAGGTAGGTCCGGCACTGCCCGAGCGCCTGCGGATGCGAGTAGACGCGGCGGATCTGCTCAATGCGGCTGCCGGGAAACCCCAGCAGGTGGTGCCGGATCCGCAGCTCCAGCTCGCCGATGATGCTTACCTCGTGGGCACGCAGCAGGTCGTAGTTGACGTGCACGCTGCCGAACAGGGAGTTTTCGATCGGGATCATGGCCCGATCCACCCGACCGCTTTCGAGCGCTTCGAAGACCTGCTCGAAGTCAGGCAGCGGCACCGGTTCGGCCTGCTCCGCGCCGAAGTAGGCCAGAATCGCCTCCTCGCTGAAGGCACCCAACTCGCCCTGGAAGGCCACCGTGTACTTTTCGGCCATGGTCACATCCGTTCCGGCGCGGAAATGCCCAGCACACGCAGGCCGTTGGCCAGCACCAGGCGGGCTGCCCGCGCCAGTGCCAGTCGGGCCTGGGCCAGCGGCTCGGGCTCGCCGATGATGCGGCACTGGTCGTAGAATTTCGTGAAGGCCACAGCTACCTCGCGCAGGTAGTTGGCCACGCGGTGCGGCTCGTAGCTCTGGGCCGCTTCCTGAATCACTTCCGGAAAGCGCATCAGCTCCTTAATCAGGGCCTGCTCGGCTTCGTGCTGCAGCAGCGTCAGATCCGGGTTCGGGCTCTCCTTTAACCCCACCTCGTCCGCCTTGCGCATGATCGAGCAGATGCGGGCGTGCGCGTACTGCAGGTAGAAGACCGGGTTTTTCTCGCTGGCCTCACGGGCCAGGTCCAGATCGAACTCCAGGTGCGTGTTGGGCGAGCGCATCAGAAAGAAAAAGCGCGTGACGTCTTCGCCCACTTCGTCGATCAGTTCGTCGAGCGTCACGTAGGTGGCCCTTCGCGTGGACATCTTGACGGGCTCTCCACCTCGTACCAGCGTCACAAACTGATAGATCACCACATCGACTTTGCCGACGTCGTAGCCGAGCACTTCGAGGGCCCGGAGCACGTCCGGGTAGGTGGCGATGTGGTCGGCCCCGAAGACGTCCACGATCCGCTCGAAGCCCCGCTCGAACTTTGTGATGTGGTAGGCGATGTCGGGCAGGCGATAGGTCGGCTCGCCCGTGCGCTTGACCAGTACCGTATCTTGATCTTTGCCCAGCGCGCTCGTGCGGAACCAAACGGCCCCGTCTTTTTCGTAGATGTAGCCTTTTTCGCGGAGCGCCTCGACAACCTCCCAGATTTTGCCGTTCTCGTAGAGCGTGTGCTCGTTGAAGTAGCTGTCCATGTGAATGCCCAGACGGGCGAGCGTCTGCCGGATGTCCTCGAAGATGACCTTTTCGGCGGCTTCCTTGAAGGGCGTGATGTCCTCGACGTTGCGCAATGCGTCGCCGTGCTGCTCGTAGAGCATGCGGGCGATGTCGATGATATAGTCGCCCAGGTAGCCATCCTCGGGGAAGGGCTCGGGCACCTCCACCCATACGCCTTCGGCCACCTGGATCTTTTTGGTGGGCAGGTTCGGATCGACAAGCGCCAGGTAGCGGGCCCGCACCGATTCGCCCAGCACGCGCATCTGGCGGCCCGCGTCGTTGTAGTAGTACTCGCGCGTGACGCGGTAGCCGATCCAGTCGAGCAGGTTGGCGATCGTATCGCCCAGCACGGCGTTGCGGCCGTGTCCCACGGTGAGCGGTCCGGTAGGATTGGCACTGACGTACTCGACGATGGCGGGCCGGCCCTGGCCCAGATTGCTGCGACCGTAGCGTTCGCCGGCGGCCAGGATGTCGGCCAGCACCTGCGCCAGGTAGTCCTGGGCGAAACGGAAGTTTAGAAAGCCGGGTCCAGCCACCTCGACCGAAGCGACGCGCCGCGGATCGAGCGGCAGCGTCCGGAGCCGCTCGGCGATCTCTTCGGCAATCTGCCGCGGCGGCCGCTTCAGGTAGCGGGCCAGTTGCATGGCCGCGTTCGTGGCCAGGTCGCCGTGCTCGGGGTTGTTGGGCTTCTCCAGCTCCGGCCGGAAGTCCTCCGGTACGCCATCGATCGTGCGCAATACCCGGCGGAGGGCTTCTTCGATATATGCTTTCATCGGGCTCGAACGTTTGCCTCGACAGACATCGGCGCGCTTCTACAAAAAAGCCGCCCCGCGTGTTCAGACGAAGATGGAAAACTCGTCACGGCGCATGTGCAGATTGAGCACCACGGCCAGCATCAGTGTGTTGGCCAGCAGCGACGATCCGCCGTAGGACAGGAAAGGTAGTGGAATACCGATCACGGGCAGCAGTCCCGTTGCCATGCCGATGTTGATGAACACATGGACCAGAATCACGCCGGCCACGCCGGCCGCCACCATGAGCCCGAAGGGATGGCGGCACTCCGTTCCCATCCGGACCAGCCGCACCAGCAGGAGCGCGAAAAGCAGCAGCACAAGAGCGGCCCCCACAAAGCCGAACTCCTCGCCGATGACGCTGAAGATGAAATCTGTGGATTGCTCCGGCACATAGGCGCCCTGCGTCTGCGTACCCTGCATGAATCCCTTGCCGAAAAGGCCGCCCGAGCCGATGGCCGCCTTCGACTGCACCAGGTGGAAGCCGTAGGTCTTGCGATAGGCTTCGGCCTCGGGATTCGTGAACGAGAGCACGCGGGCCAGTTGATAGGGCTTGAGCACATAGGCCAGTGCAAACGAAGCCACAGCTGCCGTCCCGCCGGTAAACAGCGCGGCCAGCGCGCCCATGTAGGCCTCGCGCGTGTGCCAGTAAATACCCGTGGTGAAAAGCACCGCAAAGGCCACGGCGGCCGGCCAGTAGACAAGTGTCAGGTAGCCGGCCAGCGCCGGCGAGATCACCAGCAGCACGGTCGCCACCGGCAGACCGCTCCAATAGAGCATGACGGGCACCAGTGCCAGAAAGACCAGCGCCGTGCCCATGTCGTTCTGCAGGATGATGATGACGGTCGGCACCAGAATGAGGGCCACGGCGCCCAGCGCGTAACGTACCGTATTGATACGGGCCTGACGCGTCGAAAGCAGGCGGGCTACGGCCAGCACCGCTCCCACTTTGGCCAGCTCGGACGTCTGAAGCCCGATGGATCCGATGTAAAGCCAGGCTTTGGCCCCGTTGATCTCGCGGCCGACGGCAAGCGTGAGCACCAGCAACGCCACCGTGGCACCGTAGATCACATAGGCCATACTCTGAAAGAAGCGTATGGGCAACAGCAGCACGGTACCCAGCACCGCCAGCGACAGTCCGGCCCAGAGAAACTGACGTGCAAAGTTATCGCGCACGCCTGACGGCAGAAATTCGGCGGCCGGGCCGTGCGTCGTGCTGTAGAGCGCCACCAGCCCCGCCGTCACCAGCGCGGCCCAGAGCAGCAGGAGCAGCAGGTCCGGTCTACGTGCAAGGCGTGCCATGGGCTTATCGGGAAGCGGCCTGCGTTACGGTAGGTTCATCCAGCGGCTGGCTTCGCTGGCGGAGTACGTGTTCGAGCATGTAGCGTCGCTGCGGCGTGGTGGCAACCTCGCCGGTCAGATACAACTCGGCCATCAGGCTGGCGATGGGCGCGGCGACCGTCGCACCAAAGCCCGCGTTTTCCACCAGAACGGCAATGGCGATCTTCGGCGCGTCGTAGGGGGCAAACATAATGAAAAGCGAGTGGTCTTTGCGACCGCCGGGCGCCTGGGCCGTGCCTGTCTTGCCGCCAGCCGGAATACCCGGGATCTGCACCCAACGGGCCGTTCCTTTTTCCATCACGCGCCGCATACCTTCGCGTACAATCTGAAAGTATTCCGGCTTGATGGGAATGTGTTCAGGCGGGGGCAACTGGGGCCTGAGCACTTCGCCGGTTTCCGGATGGACCAGCTCACGCACCAGATGGGGCGGATAGAGCGTGCCCCCATTGGCAATAGCCGCCACGTAGCGGGCCAGCTGCATGGGCGTGACGGTCATGTCGCCCTGTCCGATGCCCAGGTTGATCGTGTAGCCGGCCGTCCAGCCGTTCGGATAGCGGCGGTTGTAGTAGGCCGAGTCGGGAATCAGACCCGGATTCTGCTCGGCGATGTCCATGGGAATCGGCCGCCCGAAGCCGAAGCGCTGGGCCCAGCGGTGGAGCGTGTTCACGTCGAGGCGCATCATCACGGTGAAAAAGAACGTGTTGCAGGACTTCTCGATCGCCTCGCGCACGTCGAGCGACCCGTGCGCGCCACCGTGGCAGCGGAAAAGTCGGGTGCCCAGCAGGTAACCACCCGGACAGTAAATCGTGCTGCGCGCTGTGATGACGCCCTCTTGCAATCCCACCAAGGCCATGAACGGCTTCCAGGTCGAACCCGGCGGCACGCCGCTCATCGTGGCCCGGTTGAACAGCGGTTTTTCGGGACTGGTGATCAGATAGCGCCAGGTCTCGGGATCGATCGGACCGGAGAGCACCTCCAGATCGAAGTCGGGCATGCTCACCAGCGCGATGATCTCGCCGTTGTTCGGGTCGAGCGCCACGACTGCTCCGCGTTTGCCCACGAAGAGCGACTCGGCCAGCGCCTGCACGCGATAGTCGATCCCGAGATGTAGATCGTAGCCGCTGATGGGCGGTACGTCTTCGGCCCCGTCGCGATAGGGTTTGATCTCCTGGCCGTGAATGTTGACCAGCTTGAAGGCCCGTCCCGGCACACCCCGGAGTGCCTTTTCGTAGAACTTCTCCAGTCCAGCCTTGCCGATGCGATCGCCCATCGCATAGCCATCGTCCCGGAGTTGTTCCAGCTCGGCCCGGGTGATTTCCCGCACGTACCCCAGCGCATGGGCCGCACGGGCTGGCGTATGATAGCGGCGACGCTGGTCGATTTCGTACTGGACCCCGGGCAGACGGTAGAGGTTCTCGACGACGCGGCTGAAGGTCTCGAACGGCAGGTCCGTAAAGACCCGGCTGGGACGATAGGCGCTCCAGGCCCGCGCCTGCGCCAGCCGATTGGCCACCACCGAGTCGGGGACCTCGAGCAGCCGGGCCAGCAGCGGGATGTTTTTCGGATCGAAATATCGGGGCGTGATCAGCAGCGAATAGGCCGGCGCGTTGTCCACCAGCAGCACGCCGTTACGGTCGTAGATGGCACCCCGGGCCGGCATCACGCGCTGCTCGCGCACCGCATTGCTGCGCGACTCGCCCGCGTACAGTTCGGTCTGCCAGAGTTGCATCTGCGCCAGCCGCAGCACCAGCAGCCCCAGTAGCAGGACAATGACCCCGACGAAAATCCGCGCCCGAACCCGGTAGTCGATCATCGGTCAGACGGACTGACTTTCTGCTTCAAGGTCTTATACGCGCACCTGTTCCATTTACGCGACATTTCTCGGTACAAATTGGACGGCAACGGCCGCCCCCACGCGCCTGCTCGCGGCATGGCGCATCTTTTAGCTGTCGGAAAGCTTGCAGAACCGATCGGGATCTGCTACGTTTGGACATAAGAAGTTCCGGTTGATTTTCGTTTGATCCGGGGACGTCTCCCCGCCAGACCGAACAGGGAATCATGCGCGTCTTTCGCATCGCCGGCCTGCTGCTCCTGCTGACGAGCTGGAGCTTCTCGGCCTGGGCCCAGTACTTCGGCCGCAACAAGGTCCAGTATGAATCCTTCAACTGGCATGTGCTGCGCACGCCGCACTTCGAGATCTACTATTATCCCGAAGAGGAAGTCGCCGTACGCGATGCGGCCCGCATGGCCGAACGCTGGTATCAGCGCCATAGCCGTACGTTTCTGCATGAGTTCGGCGAGCGCAAGCCGATCATTTTTTACGCGGACGATGCCGATTTCCACCAGACCAATGCCATTAGTGGAGAGATCGGCGAAGGAACCGGCGGTGTAACAGAAGCGCTCAAAGAGCGCGTGATTATGCCTTTCACGGGCATCTACCGGGAAAATGATCACGTGCTCGGCCACGAGCTGGTGCACTCTTTCCAGTACGACATTGCGCTGAACCGCTCCGACAGCCTGGCCCGCTTCAACCTGGCGTTGCTGCCGCTGTGGCTCGTCGAGGGCATGGCCGAGTACCTGTCGGTAGGCCGCCACGACCCGCACACGGCCATGTGGCTGCGCGATGCGGCGCTGCGCGACGACCTGCCCACCATCCGACAGCTCACACGCGACCTGCGCTACTTCCCCTACCGCTACGGTCAGGCCTACCTGGCCTACATCGGTGGTAAATACGGCGACCAGGCCGTCACCGATCTGTATAAACTCAGCGGCATTGTGGGTGTCGATACGGCCATTGTCCTTACGCTGGGCATCACACCCGATTCCCTCTCCCAGGAGTGGATTCAGGCCGTCAAGAACACCTACCTGCCGCTGACGAAAAGGCGTACGCCCCCCGAACAGGCCGGCCGCAAGGTGCTGGCGCCCGACATCGATGCGGGGGAGATCAACCTGGCGCCGGCACTCAGCCCCGACGGACGCTACGTGGCGTTTCTTTCGGAGCGGGATCTGTTCACAATCGACCTGTTCGTGGCCGATGCCGAAACCGGCAAGGTGTTGCGCCGCCTGAGCAGCAGTGCCAGCGATCCCCACTTCGACGCCATTCGCTTCATCAACTCCTCGGGCTCCTGGTCGCCCGACGGCCAGCGCTTTGCCTTTATCACCTTCGCCCGGGGCAACAACGAAATTGCTATCTGGAATCTGCGAAAAGGAAAACTGGAGCGCCGCATTGCCGTCGAGGGTGTCGGCGCCATTCACAACCTGGCCTGGTCGCCCGATGGCCGCACCATCGCCTTCTCGGGACTTTCAGGCGGCATCAGTGATCTGTATCTGCTGGACCTAGAAACGAATCAGGTCCGAAAGCTCACCGACGACCGCTACGCCGACCTGCAGCCGGCCTGGTCGCCCGACGGCCGCACTATCGCCTTCGTGTCGGACCGGGGGCCGGATGGCACCGACTTCGAAATCCTGCGCTACGGGCACGAGCGGCTTGCGCTGCTCGACCTCGAAACCGGCACGGTGCGGGTGCTGCGGCCTTTCCGGAGCGGCCAGCAGATCAATCCCCAGTTTTCGCCGGACGGCCGCAGCCTGTATTTCATTTCCAACCACGACGGCTTCAAGGACATCTACCGGATGGACCTGACCACCGGGGCCGTCTATCGCATCACCAGATTGCAGACCGGCGTCAGCGGCATCACGAGCATCTCGCCGGCCATGAGCGTGGCCGCTCAGAACGGCCGCATGATGTTTTCGGTCTTTACCGACAACAAGTACCTGGTCTTTTCGCTGGAGCCTAATCAGCTCCAGGGTGAACCGGTCGAACCGGGAAGCGACACAGGGATTGCCAGCGCCAGCGTGCTCCCGCCGCTGCAACCGCCCACCCAGGGGCTGGTCAGCAGCTACCTGAACGATCCGCTGACCGGCCTGCCGGACAAGCTGACCCTGCGGCCACAGCCCTACCGTCGACGGCTCCAGCTCGACTATATCGCGCCGCCTACGTTTGGCGCGACCGTAGGTGGCCCCTTCGGCACGTTGATCGCCGGCGGGGTTGCCTTTTTCTTCAGTGACATGCTGGGCGACCAGCAGTTGGCTATTGCAGCCCAGGCCAACGGCACCTTCAAGGATATCGGGGGCCAGGTAGTATACATCAATCAGGGTGGCCGCCTGAATTATGGTTTGCTCGGAAGTCACATCCCGCTACTTTATGGATATGCCTACTTCCAGCCAGCCTGCTTCGACCCGGTTACCGAGTTCACCGTGCCTTGCTATGTGCAGGTGCTGCAACGCATCTACATCGACCAGGCCGGCGTGCTGGGCTATTACCCGCTCAACACCACCCAGCGCTTCGAACTGCAGCTAGGCTTCCAGCGGTATGGATTTGACTATGACGCTGAAATCTATTACCTCTATGGCGCCGGATTCCGGCGCGACACGCGCAATCTGGACGCACCCGATCCAATTTACTTTTTCCAGGCAGGCGGCGCATTTGTCGGAGATTTCTCCTTTTTTGGCTTCACCTCCCCGGTACGCGGCTCTCGCTACCGTCTTGAAGTCTCGCCGCTGGTGGGCACCGAGCGCTTTGTACGCGTAATCGTGGACGGCCGAAAGTACTTCTTTTTCCGGCCGCTGACCTTCGCCGTTCGTCTGACGCACGTGGGCAACTACGGTGCGAAACCCCAGAGTCCGGGAGAACTCTCGTTTGCCCAGGAATACCTGGGCTACGGCAGCACGCTTACGTTTGTACGCGGGTATAGCTTTTATTCGTTGGAGCCAGACGAGTGTACTCCTGCACGCGATGGTGCTTTCTGTGCAGAGGCCGTGCGTCTGATCGGAACACATGTGGCCGTAGCCAGTGCCGAGTTGCGCATTCCGCTGTTCGGTACCGAACGCTTCGGGCTGTTCAACTTCCCCTACCTGCCTACCGAGCTGTCGCTCTTTGCCGATGCAGGCGTGGCCTGGTCCAAAGGCGATCTGCCCAAGTGGACGTTTGAGCGCAACACCCCGGACCGTGTGCCCGTCTTCAGCACGGGCATTTCAACGCGATTCAATGTCCTGGGCGCTATGGTGCTGGAACTGTTCTACGTCTATCCGTTCCAGCGTCCCTACAAGGGCTGGCATCTGGGTGCCCAGCTCGTACCGGGCTGGTAGCCTGAAAGGCATTCGAAAAATTCGAAGAAGTTCGTGATTTCGACCTGTAAAATCTTTCTTTTATAGCGTTTCGGCGAGTTGATAGTCTGCCGTTTGAAGTACCACCAACGCGCCTGTAGTCAGGCACGGAGCGTCGTGCTGTCTCGGGGGACGCCACTTCGGCTGACGCCTTCGTGGCTTAGAACACGTGCTTCTGAGACGCAACGCGAAGCGCTGGCTTACCATATCTTTTTCTTATATGTGCTCGCTGATTTACCGGTGCCTGAGGTTGCCACCCCCATGGGCCGGGCATAGTCCGGCGCATACGACCGGGCAGTCACCGCGGTCCGCCCCTACCCGGTGGAAACGTCGTCATGGGTCGGGTAGGTGCCTCCTTTCCGCCCGAAGTGAGCGACGCCAACCGCCCACGTCAGCTTCCCGCACGTCGGCGCTGAAAGCGACCAGATTGGACCCTCCCCCTTTCCCCCTCCCTGGCAGGGAGGGGGAAGGACATAAGCAGCAGGCGCTGGCGCTGAAACCCGCCCAGGTGCCTGCCGCCACCGCCAGCCGTAGCCCGTAAACACCGCTCCCCCTTTCAGGGGGAGCTGGCCCGAAGGGTCTGAGGGGGTTGCACCATGATATCCCGGAAATCGTATTATTTTCTGGAAAGGTCTTAGTCAGAGAGCAGCTTACCCTGCAGCACGGTGACGGCCCGGCCGCCCAGGTGTACACGTTCGCCGCGCACTTCCACCTCGACGCGGCCGCCCCGTGCTGACACCTGATAGCCGCTCAACCGCGTGCATCCCAGCCGCTCGGCCCAGAAGGGTCCCAGGCAACAGTGGGCCGAACCGGTAACCGGATCTTCCGGCACGCCCAGACGTGGCGCGAAAAAGCGCGAGACGAAGTCGGCGGGCACGTCTTCGGCCGGTGCCGTCACAATCAGTCCCCGGAGGTCCAGTTCCTGCAGCCGCTCCAGGTCCGGTCTGAGCGTGCGCACGGCGGCCTCCCGGTCCAGCAGCACCAGGTAGTCCATCCGGTTGCGTCCGACATAGCGGATCGGTGCCGCCCCCAGCACACGCAGTAGTTCGGTGGGTGGCTCGCAGGGCGTGGGTGGTTCGGACGGAAAGTCCATCCAGATCGTGCCGTTTTTTGAGCGCCAGGCTGTCAATCGCCCGCTTTTCGTGAAGAAAACGGCCGGTTCGTCGGGCTGCAGACATTCGATTTCCCAGAGTACGTGCGCACTGGCCAGTGTGGCATGGCCGCACAGATCCACCTCCTGCACCGGCGTAAACCAGCGGAGCGAAAAACCTTCGCCTTCCGGGAGCAGAAAGGCCGTTTCCGAACAGTTCATCTCGGCTGCCACGGTCTGCATCCAGCCTTCCGACCGCGGACGATCGAGCAGGCATACGGCGGCCGGATTGCCGGTAAAGGGCCGCTCGGCAAAGGCATCGACCAGAAAAAGCGGAAGCTTCATACGTTCCCCGGCTTTGCGATGAACGGGTTTTCCTATTTTGAGCCCCGGGGCCATCGCGCCCACCGGTCGGATCCCGGGAACGCTTTCGGTCTTTGAAGGCTGACCCTGCCCACGTTCGCCCATGTATCGCTTGTTCCGTCCGCTGCTGTTTCGTCTGGACGCCGAGCGCGCCCACCGGCTGACGCTGGCCGCCGCGCGTCTGGTTCAGCCGCTGGCCCCGTGGCTGGTGGCCCCGCTTTTCAAATATGAGCATCCTGCACTTGCCGTGCAATGCTGGGGTCGTATTTTTCCGAACCCGGTGGGGTTGGCGGCCGGTCTGGACAAAAACGCCCGCCTGGTGCGTTTCTGGGAGGCGCTGGGCTTCGGGTTTGTCGAAGTGGGTTCGGTCAGCGCCCGACCGAGCCGGGGCAATCCGCGGCCGCGGCTGTTTCGCCTGCCCGAAGACCGAGCGCTGATCAACCGCATGGGCCTGAATAACGACGGCGCCGAGCACGTGGTGCGGCGTCTGCGGCGTCTCCGTCACCGGCGCCCGCTGGGTATCAATCTGGCCAAAACACACGATCCGAACATTCTCGGCGAAGCCGCTGTGGCCGACTTCTGCGAGAGCTTTCGGCTGCTGGCCCCGCTGGCCGATTACATAACGCTGAACATCTCGTGCCCCAACACGGCCGAGGGCAAGACGTTCGAAGATCCGGAGGCACTCGACGCGCTGCTGCGCACCATCTTTGCCGTCCGGCAGGAGCTGAAACTTTCGGTCCCCGTGCTGCTCAAGCTCTCGCCACCCCCCTCCAGCCGCACCGTTTTCGACAGCCGGCTCGAAGAAATCGTCGAGGTAGCCCGCACGCACGGCATCGCCGGTTTTGTGGCCACGAACACAGCCTCCGATCGCGAAGGGTTGCGCACCGATCCGAAGGTGCTGGCGCGCATTGGTCCCGGCGGACTGAGCGGCCGTCCGCTGGCCACCCGTGCCCGCTGCCTGCTTTTTTACCTGTACCGCCTGACCGAAGGGAAGCTGCCGCTGATCAGCGTGGGCGGCATCGACTCGGCCGAGGAAGCCTACGCCCGCATCCGCGCCGGGGCCTCGCTTGTGCAGCTCTACACGGGCCTCATCTACGAAGGCCCCGGTCTGATACGCCGCATCAAGCAGGGACTGGTCCGGCGTCTCGAACAGGACGGCTTCGACTCGGTGCAGGCCGCCATCGGCATCGACGCCTGACGATTGATTACGTGTTGTCCCAGATTGTTTTTTCGCTCGCCAGCATGTAGTTTGAGACCCGGTTACGCCATCGTTACGGAAGCGCTATGCCTGCCATCGTTGCCTTTGACACCATCCCTCAGCTTTTCAACCGCCTAGTGGCGCACTACCGCGGCCAGCGTCGGCCTGCGCTGAGCTACAAGGACCGGCGCACGAAAACCTGGGTGGATATCACCTGGGAGGAACTGGAGCAGCGTGTGCACGCAATGGCCGGCTACCTGCATAAGCGGGGCGTTCGGCCCGGCGATCGCGTGGCCATCCTCTCGGAAAACCGACCGGAATGGGCAATCACCGACCTGGCCACCCAGATCCTGGGCGGTGTCAATGTGGCGCTGTACACGTCGCTCCCGGCCTCCCAGGTGGGCTATATCGTCAGGGACTCCGGGGCGCGCATCCTGGTGGTTTCGTCGGCCGTGCAGCTCCGCAAGGCGGAGACGATCTTCGACGAGTGTCCCGAGCTGCAGGAGATCGTCACGCTGAGCGCAATGCGAAAAGACCACCCGCCCTACGTGCGGGCCTGGAACGACGTGCTGGCCGAAGGCACCGCCTACTGGGCCGAGCACGAGGCCGAACTGTCGAAACTGGCCGAGCAGGTGCAGCCCGACGACCTGAGCGCGCTTATCTATACCAGCGGTACCACCGGCCTGCCCAAGGGCGTCATGCTCACGCACCGCAACTTCTGCGCGAACGTGCAGGCGGCCCTGCAGCGCGTGGACTTCGGTCCCACCGACCACCATCTGTCGTTCCTGCCGCTGTGCCATTCGTTCGAGCGGACGGCCGGTTACACGGCCGTGCTGGCCTGTGGCGCCCGCATCTCCTATGCCGAAAGCATCGAGGCACTGAGCCAGAATCTGCTCGAAGTGCGGCCGACCGTGATGATCTCGGTACCGCGCCTGTTCGAGCGCGTCTACAACGCCATCCACAAGTCTGTCGAAAAAAGTCCGTCGCTTCAGCAGAAGATCTTCCACTGGGCCGTCGGCGTTGGCCGACGCATGGCCGCCTGTCGGCTGGAGGGACGTACGCCCGGCCCACTCCTGCAACTGCAGCACCGACTCGCCCACCGGCTGGTCTTCCAGAAACTGCAAGATCGACTGGGCGGCAACCTGCGCTTTGCCGTCTCGGGCGGGGCTGCCCTGCCCCGCCACATCGGCGAATTCTTTCTGGCCATCGGCCTGAAAATCATCGAAGGCTACGGCCTGACCGAAACGGCCCCGGTCCTGACCGTCAACCCGCCGGATCGCCCGCGCTTCGGCACCGTCGGCTGGGTGCTGCCGGGCGTGACGATCGCCATCCAGCGCCTGACCGACGGCAAGATCGTCGGCCAGCTCTCGGGCGACGACTATCCGAGCGATCTCACCACCGAAGAAGGGGAAATTCTGGTCAAAGGCCCGAACGTGATGAAGGGCTACTGGAACAACGAGGAGGCCACGCGCGAGGTGTTCGACGCTGATGGCTGGTTCCATACGGGCGACGTAGGCCGCTTCGATCAGGGCTACCTGGTCATCACCGACCGCATCAAGCACATGATCGTCTCTCGGGGCGGCAAGAATATCTACCCGGGCCCCATCGAAGAACAACTTCAGCAGGAGCCCTGGATTGACCAGATCGTAGTCATCGGCGAAGGCCGGGAATTCCTGACGGCGCTTATCGTGCCTGACTTCGAGGTGCTTCGCCAGTACGCACAGGAGCATAACCTGCAGGCCGAATCCGACGAAACCCTACTATCGCTTCCTGAAATTCGAGCGCTCTTCGAGCAGAGCCTTCGCCGCTACAACCGGCATGCACCGGCCCACGAACGCATCCGGGCTTTCCGGCTGCTCACCGAACCGTTCACCATCGAAAACGGCCTGCTCACGCCCACGCTGAAGCCGCGCCGTCGCCAGATCGAAGCGCACTACGCGGACCTGATCGAAGCGATGTATGCGGAATTCGGCGGCGATGGCGATTAATTAACCTTGAACTCCCACCTTCGGCACGCGTAGAACTGGAACCCACGCCGCTTTCGGCGTATATTGGGCGACTACCAGTCGGGGCGTAGCGCAGCCCGGTAGCGCGCTTCGTTCGGGACGAAGAGGTCGCCGGTTCAAATCCGGCCGCCCCGACTCTAAAAAAGCCGCGTCGTTTTGACGCGGCTTTTTTCCTATTCACGAAAAGGCGCCAAACGCCATGCCCTGCTTCACCTATGTCCTGCAGTCCACAACCACCGGCCGCAGTCCGTAGACACCGCTCCCCTTTTCAGAGGGAGCGGGCCCGAAGGGCCTGAGAGGGGCTGCCTGAAACAACCGCCAGCGCCCGCAGTCGCAAACCCAGCGGCCGAAAACGACCGGGATTTGACCCTCCCCCTTTCCCCCTCCCTTTCCGGGAGGGGGAAGAATCATCGGAAAGCCTCGGCGCTGAAATACACGCAGGCGCCTGCCCCCACCGCCAACCGTGTCCCTCGACATTGCTCCCCCTTTCAGGGGGAGCTGCCGCGCAGCGGCTGAGGGGGTTTACAGAAATACCCCTTTTCAGGGGGAGCAGGCCCGAAGGGCCAGAGGGGGTGCTCCGGGCTACTGCTCCCCTGAAGCCTGGCGGCCTGTCCCTGAAGTCACAAGGCAAGGGGGCAGGGGATGCCGCGCACATGCCCCATGATCCCCGAGAAATCGTATTAAACCCCGTGCAAGCGGTAGCGCGTCCCGCTCGGCGGGAAGGTCGCCGGTTCAAATCCGACCGCCTGTCTTAGCCCCGTCCAAAGGCGTGGCTTTTTTATTCGGCCCGGTGCACTTCGTAAGCGATCAGCCGGTCGGCCATCATCACAGGCAGGTAAAGGCGCTGCTGCTCGGGCACGTAGTCGAAGTCGGCCGTACCCCGGCTGACCTCGACGAGTACCTGGAGCGCGTCGGTCGCCGAATTGTAGAAGTAGACGCGGGCGCCCCCCCAATCCGACAGGAAAAAGCCACCGTCGGCGGGTTCCACCCCGTCAAGTCCACCCAGCGGCCGCGCAGCACCCAGCGGACGCAGCGCACGATCTGCATAGGCGACGGCGTGCAGGTAGCGTGCTCCGCCCGGACGGGCAGCGGTGCTGTCGGCCGCGGCCACCACCAGGTAGTCCGGCAGCGCATAAATGCCGTTGGGTGAGCGAAGCAACGGCGATTCGAGCCAGACCGCCAGCGTGTTGCCGTGTAACCGGTAGATGCGATGCGTCTGAGAGTCGGAGACGTACACGTTGCCGGCCGTATCGGCCGTCACGTCGTTCAGAAACCGCGCGCCCGGCGCCCCATAGCGGGCGGTGATCTGCCCGGTGGTCGGGTCGACCTCGACGAGTGTGTCGATGTCGGCCACGTAGAGCCGCCTCCGGCTGAGCACCATGCCCTTGGGAGCATGCAGGCCGGTCACCCAGCGGGCCTGCAACAATGTGCCGTCGGGTGCAATGCGGCTGATGTAGCCGTTCCCGTCCTTTTCCGTCGGGCTTCCGTTGATGTTCGACCCATAGATCACGTTTGCTTCTGGGTCGAAGAGCGCCGACTCGGGCCAGGCCAGACGGTCATCCACTTCCTAGCTCAGCGTCAGCGTCCAGGTGGGCGCAGAGGACATCGAGGCCTGTCGGCAGGCCCCCAGCAGCAAAAGCAGAACAATTCCCTGATACATGGCAACCCCGGTTGTTTCGGCACCGGATTCAAAGTGGGTTGCCGATCACCAGACGAAACCGTACGCCTGGCTCAAAGTCCCAGCCGATGCAGCAAATACTCCAGACGGCTGCGCCAGCCCAGTCCATAGCCATAGCGGGTGGCCGTGCCCCGCCCCAGATGATGCACATAGGTTTCGATAGGAAACGGAATCAGCCGGTAGCCGGCCTGTTCGGCCGCCCGAAAGTTTCGAATCGTCGGAAGGCCGTGGTGGATGAACGGCGGCAGTCGGAAGTAGAAGTCGCGACGCAGCAGCATATGCGGTGTAGTGAGCACGGGCATGCCCCCCGGTTTCCGGAAACCCCGGCGCCGATCCACCTCGACGACGCGGCCGGCTCCGTACGCCATCGGATCGGCCTCCAGCGCCGCGATCATCGGCTCCAGAAAGCCTCCGCGCCGCGTTTCCGTATCACTGTCGAAAAAATACACGTAGGGCGTCGTGACCGTCTCCATGGCCCGGTGCATGGCCGGGCCGTGGTAGATGTTTTCGGGCAGCCAGAGCACCCGGGTTGTCCCTTCCCCTTCGGTCAGGAGCTGCTCGATGACCTGCCGGGAATGGTCCCGCGAGCCGTTATCGACGATCAGCAGCGGCACGTCCGGGTAGTAGTGCCGGAAGGAGCGCACGGCCACCTCCAGTAGCTCGGGCGTCTGGTAATTGACGACAACGGCCGCGACGGACAGCTGCATGAAATCTGTGGATTCTGCCTGCAAGGGTATCGACGTCTCTGCGAAGCGTTGAAAGTCCAGACGCCGGGCAATTGATCCCTGATGACGCAAAGCATCGTCGGCAGGCTGCGGTGTGCTTGCCAGGAGTTTAAAGGGTGTGGCGACGATTGGCGATCAGGATGCGCGGCCAGAGCAACCGCGCCCAGCCTGCAACGGCGAGCAGTTCGAGCAGGCGGCCGGCCGTCTGCACCTCCCGAACGGTGCCCATCGCGCCTACGACCACCAGCCACACGCCTGCTGTCAGCAAGCCGCCGGCCGTCCAGGCACCCCGATCCGGGGGACGTTCGCCGCCCGCACGCGGCAGGATCCACCAGGCCACCGCCACGGCAAAGAGCACCATGAAGCCCAGCAGCACCAGTTCGACGTGCACCGTCAGCAGGCCGGGCAGGGCCGGTAGCCAGCCGGCTTTGTGCACCAGCAGCCAGGCACCCGCCGTAAAGCCCAGCAGCAGATGCACCAGCGACAGACGAACCAGCCAGTAGCTTGCGGGCGGCATGGCTTAGCGACGTTTGACCCGGGTCCACAGATAGCCGACCATGAGCGCGCCGGCCGTCCACTGAAGCAGCGCCGAGAGCGCCAGCAGCGTCTTCCACAGGGGCGCGGCCGTCCAGGCAATGGCCGGCTCGGCCACCAGCCGCAGCAGAATGCCTGCATTGAGCAGCGGATAGGCCACGCGCGCCAGCGCCTGCGGGCCATACGGGCGGGCACGCGAATGCCGCGGAAACAGCCAGAATGCCACACCGAAGATCAACTGCGTCAGCCAGCCTACCGTCAGCAGGTGAATCCACGCGGGCCAGAGCAGGCCCTGCCAGAACGACGCGCCGCCCTCGGCTGGCCACACGATCGCCACCCCCAGCAGCAACGCCAGCGCTAGATAGACCAGGGCCGTCTTGACGTACCAGCGTGAAAGGTCAGGCATAGGTGTCGAAGGTCTGCTTGCGCCGCCGCTGCTCCACCCACGTGGTCCCGACGGTAACCCCCAGAAAGATCAGGATCGCCAGCGCGTT
>WFPM01000084.1 GCA_015487635.1 Rhodothermus sp. | reverse complement strand
CCCTGGCAGGGAGGGGGAAGCACCCGAGAGAAAGCCCCGGGGCGGAAACATGCGGAATCGCCTGCCTCCACCGCCAACCGTGGCCAACGGACTCAGCTCCCCCTTCCAGGGGGAGCTGTCGCGAAGCGACTGAGGGGGTCATGGGAAGCCGATGCACCATGATATCCAAGAAATCGTATGATTAGAACAATGCTCACCTAATTCAGCGCAAACCATGCAGCAACGTATTGCACGAACGTTTTTCGGCCTCCTGCTGGTGTGCTGGCCCCTGCTGTCGCGGGCGCAGAGCCGGCATTCCGCCCCCACCCCCACCGTGTTCGACAATCCGGCGCTCGTGCAGCGCTACCAGGCAACGATCACGCCTGAAGACCTGGCCGCGCACCTGTTCATCGTGGCGTCGGACTACTTCGAGGGACGCGAAACCACCACGCGCGGGCAGAAACTGGCTGCCTACTACCTGGCCTCCCAGTACCGCAAACTGGGCCTCAAGCCCGCCGGCACGCTGAAGCCGAACCATCCCTACGCCCCGGAAGCTTACTTCCAGCCGTTCACCGTCTATGGCCAGCGGCTGCAGGAAGCACACCTGATCGCCGTGCAGGGCGCCGACACGCTGGCCGCGCTGTCGTTCGGTCCGGAGCAGGCCGACCCGAACGGCTACCTGTGGTTTGGCGTCCGGCCCGAAAGCGCCGGCGAGCTGGTCTTCGGCGGCTACGGTATCGCCGATCCCGAGCTGGGCTATGACGACTACGCGGCACTGGCGGCCGACAGCATCGAACTGAACGGCCGCTGGCTGTTGATCCTGGCCGACGAGCCGCTGGCCGACGACTCGACCAGCCTGCTGACGCCCGACGGCCGTCCCTCGCGGTGGACGACCCAGCCGTTTCTCAAGATACGCCGGGCATTGGAGGCCGGCGTGGCCGGGGTGATCCTGGTGGGCGACCGCTCCCCGCGGGCTGACGAGCCCCTGGCCGAACGCGCCGCCCGCGCCGCATTGCGCGTGCGGAGCCGCGTCGGACGCCTTTCGCTGACACCACCGCGGCAGAGCGGCTTTCAGTTGCCACCAATCTGGGTGGTCAGCAACCGCCTGGCCGATTCGCTGCTGGCCCCGAGCGGCCACACCATCGCCGAACTGCAGCAGCAGATTGATGAAAGCCGCCAACCCATCGTCTTCGCTGTGCCCGCGATCACTGTCCACGGCCGGCTCGTGCAGGAAACTTACCATGCCCAGACTGAAAATGTGCTGGCCTATATCGAAGGAGCCGACTCGCTGCTCAAGCACGAGGTCGTGGTCCTCTCGGCCCACTACGACCACGTAGGTGTCGATCCGACGGCCGAAGGCGACGGCATCTACAACGGGGCCGATGACGACGGCACGGGCACCGTTGCGCTGCTCGAAATCGCCGAAGCCTTCATGCAGGCCGTGCGCGACGGCTACCCACCCCGCCGTTCCGTCCTGTTTCTGCACGTATCGGGCGAAGAAAAAGGGTTGCTCGGCTCAGCCTACTACACCGATCAAGAACCGGTCTTCCCGCTCGAACAGACCGTTACGAATCTGAACATTGACATGATCGGCCGGCATGACCCCACCCGGAAAGGTGATCCCAACTACGTATACATCATCGGCTCGAACTTGATCTCCCAGGAGCTGCACGAGATCAACCTGCGCGTGAACGAAATTACCGGCACGCGCCTCGTGTTCGACGAGCGTTTCAACAGCAAGGACGATCCGAACCGCTTTTACGCCCGCTCCGACCACTGGAACTTCGGCAAGCACGGCATTCCGTTTATTTTCTTTTTCACGGGCACGCACGAAGACTATCACGGCGTGGACGACGAGCCGCACAAGATCGACTACGACCGCATGGCGCGGATCGTTCGTTTGATTTTCGGCACGGCCTGGCAGGTGGCCAACCAAGACAACCGCCCGGCCGTCACGGGCACCGGCTTCAACTGAGCGAGAGACCATGCTGCGCGAGATTCAGGCGCTGAGTGAGGAGGTCTTTCCGGAGGTGGTCCGGCTGCGGCAAACCATTCACGCGAATCCGGAACTGGCCTTCGAAGAATACGAGACGGCCCGACTGGTCATCGAGACGCTGCAGCCGCTGGGCCTGGAGATTCAGACCGGCGTGGCCCGCACCGGCGTGGTGGCCACGCTGCGCGGCGCCGAAGCGGGCCCGACCGTCCTGCTGCGGGCCGACATGGACGCGCTGCCCATTCAGGAGGAAAACGACTTCGAATTTCGCTCCCGGAATCCGGGCAAGATGCACGCCTGCGGGCACGACGCGCACACGGCCTCGCTGCTGGGCACGGCCATGATCCTGTCGCGCCTGCGCGACCGCCTGCGCGGCCAGGTGCGCATGGTCTTCCAGCCCAGCGAGGAAAAGCTGCCCGGCGGCGCGCAGGCCATGATCCGCGAAGGCGTGCTGGAGGCATCCGACGGTGTACCGGCTCCCTCGGCGGTTTTCGCGCAGCACGTGCAGCCGGACCTGCCCGTGGGGACGATCGGGGTGCGCAGCGGCATGTACATGGCTTCGGCCGACGAACTCTACATCACGGTCCGGGCCGAAGGCGGCCATGCCGCCGCCCCGCATCGCCTGGCGGCCGACGGCGTGCTGGTGGCCGCCCATATCATCGTGGCGCTGCAGTCCGTGGTCAGCCGCAACGCGCCGCCCGACGTGCCCACGGTGCTCTCGATCGGACGCGTGCTGGCCGAAGGCGCCACGAACGTGCTGCCCTCCACCGTACGCATGGAGGGGACGTTTCGGGCCATGGACGAAGACTGGCGCTTCCGGGCGCATGCGCTCATCCGACGCGTCGCCGAGCAGACGGCCCGCGCTTTCGGCGCCGAAGCCAACGTGGAGATCGTCGTGGGCTACCCGGCCCTCTACAACCACGAAGAGCCCACGGCGCTGGTGCGCGAGGCCGCCCGCGAGTATGTGGGTCCCGAGCGCGTCGTGGAACTCGAACCCTGGTTCGCCAGCGAAGACTTCGCCTACTTCCTGCAGCAGCGGCCGGGTTGCTTCTACCGCATCGGCACGGGCAACCCGGAAAAAGGCATCGTGCACGGCCTGCACACGCCGCGCTTTACGATCGACGAAGAAGCGCTGCGCATCGCGCCCGGCTTCATGGCCTACCTGACCTGGCGCTATCTGCACGCGGCCGAATGAGGCTACCCTACGACTTTCCGCCGTTTCCGGGCTTTCGACCTGAAGCACTGGACTTCCTGCGCGCGCTGAAGCAGCACAACCGCCGCGACTGGTTCCGGCCACGCAAGGCAATCTACGAAGACGAGGTGCGCTGGCCCATGCAGTGCCTGGTGGCCGAAGCGGGTCGCGAACTGGCCCGGCGCGGCCTGCCGCTGCGTGGCGATCCGGAGCAGGGACTGTTTCGCATCTACCGGGACACGCGCTTCTCGAAAGACAAACGTCCCTACAAAACGCACATCGGCGCCGTGCTCTCGCGTACGGGGAGCCGTCGCGACCTGGGCGTCGTGTACATTCATGTGGAGCCCGGCGCGTCGTTTCTGGGAGCCGGCTTCTGGAAGCCCGGTGCGGCTTTTCTGCGTCGCTGGCGCCGGAAGCTGTTGCTGGAGTCCGAGGCGTTCCTGGAACTCGTTCGCCACCTGCAGACGCACGGGTTGACCCTCGAAACCGACACGGCACTCAAACGCATGCCCCGGGGCTTCGAGGAGGCCGCCCGTAGTCCGGTGGCCAAATACCTGCGCTGGAACTCGTTTCTGGTATCTCAGGACGTAGCCGACGAAGCCGTGCTGCGCCCCGACTTCACCCAGACCGTCGTACGCTTTGCCGAAATTGTGCTGCCTCTGCTGAAATTCGGATGGGACGCTATGGCTACCTGATCGCGCTGCTGACCGGCCTGCTGGCGGGATGCGGCGGTGCCCGCGAGATCGTGATGGCGCCACCCCGACCGGCCGTGCCGGGCATGCCCGACACGACCGTCGTCCCGGCCCGCCTGACGCTGACCGTCGCGGCCGATTCCGTGTTGCCGTCGCCGTTTCAGACGCTCACGCTGATCCTGCACCCGCTGGCACTGCGCCGTGCCGACGGCTACCGCCAGCCACTTCCTTTTGCTCGACGCACGCTGACGTTCACCGCCACGACCCTCCGCACCTGGACTCTGCTCGAAGCGACGCCCGTTCCGCCCGGCCGCTACGACACGCTGTGGATCAGGCTATCCGACGTGTCGGTCCGCTTCGGTCCCAACGCCGGCGGCACGCTGACCGTCGAAGCCGACACGCTGGCCCTGCCGGTGGCGTTGATGCTGGCTCCGGAGCGCGCCTATTCTTACCGACTGCTTTTTGATCTGCGCCGCTCGCTACAGGCCGAGCCCGGCTGCCGCTGGCGCTTCGAGCCCCGGTTTCGCCTTGAAGTGCGCTGAAGTTTCAGTCAGGGGATATGCCGGTCTGCAGGGCCTGCCAAACGATGGCACGGGTGTCACCGGGGCGTTCCACGATACATCGATTTTTCGTTCGCCCAGCGCCTTTTCCAGCCGGACCAGCAGCGCCAGATTGCGCTTAAGCAATCGGTCCATACACGTCGGATCGGGTCGAATCAGCAGATCGATGTCGCCGCCACGGCGGCGATCGTCCACACGCGACCCGAACAGCCACACCGCGGCCTTCGTGCCGAATGTTTCGGCCACGGCCTGACGAATCAGCGCACGTTCTTCCGGTTGCAGACGCATCGTCGTTTCAACAAAAAAGCCCTGACCAGCGCCAGGGCCTCCATTCAGCAGCGCGACACTGTTCAACTGGTCGCCTGAACGGCTTCGACGCGGGTGATTTCGGGAACGGCCCGTTTGAGCACCTGTTCGATCCCGGCGCGAAGCGTCATCAGGCTCATGGGGCAGGTGCCGCAGGCGCCCAGCAGCTCCAGTTCGACCACGTAGTCTTCGGTTACGTTCAGCAGCCGCACCGATCCGCCATCGGTCATCAGATAGGGGCGAATCATGTCGAGCGCTTCTTCGATGCGGCGATGGAGTTCCGGATCGTCGGGCGCCAGCGGTCCGGTCGTGTGGGTGGTTTTCGTATCGGCCATGATGCGCACGGTTGCGTCTGGTGCTGTCAGAAAAACCCTTTAGCCGACGAATTGTTGCCGGTTTAGCGATAGAGGATCTCGACCCGCTGCGTGGGCGGTTGCTCGGCGTTGCGCAGGTTGACCTGTTCGACCACCTGCTCGGCCAGCTGGTAAAACGCCTTTGCCGAGGTGCTTTCGGGCGCGGCCAGCACGATCGGTTTGCCGAGGTCACCACCTTCGCGCACCGCTTCTTCGATGGGGATTTCGCCCAAGAAGGGCACGTCCAGCTCCTCGGCCAGCCGCCGAGCGCCCCCGCGTCCGAAGATGTAATACTTACGGTCGGGCAAGTCCGGCGGCGAGAAGTAGGCCATGTTTTCGACAATGCCGAGTACGGGCACCTGCACGTTGCGGAACATGGCCACGCCCTTGCGGGCGTCGGCCAGCGCCACCGGCTGCGGCGTCGAGACGATGATGGCGCCGGTCAATGCGATGGACTGCACGATGGTCAGCGGCACGTCGCCCGTGCCCGGCGGCAGGTCGAGGATCAGGAAGTCGAGCTCGCCCCAGTCGGCCTCGCCCAGAAACTGGCGCAGCGCCTTGGCCACCATGGGACCGCGCCAGATGACGGCCTGCTCGGGATCGACGATGAAGCCCATCGAGAGCAGACGCACGTTGTGTCGCACCAGCGGAACGATCTTGCGCTGCTCGTTGACGCGCGGCTTTTCGTCGCGCACGCCGAACATGGTAGGCACCGACGGCCCATAGATGTCGGCATCGAGCAGGCCCACGTCGTAGCCCTGCTGCGCCAGCGCCACGGCCAGGTTGACGGCCACCGTGCTTTTGCCCACGCCGCCCTTGCCGGAAGCCACCGCGATGAAGTTCAGCACTCCTTCGGGCTGCACCGAGGGCATGGGGCCGCTGCCCTGCACCTCCAGGCCGATCATTTCGGTATCGGTGTCGATCTGCACCGCCAGTTCCGGACCG
Source organism: Rhodothermus sp. (assembly GCA_015487635.1). GTDB lineage: Bacteria > Bacteroidota > Rhodothermia > Rhodothermales > Rhodothermaceae > Rhodothermus. The sequence continues at coordinate 10,869 of WFPM01000084.1, read as the reverse complement.
AAGGCTTCCTGCAGCAGCCTCCGGCACTGCGCGGGCGCCTGTTGGGCGAAGTCGGTATCAGGCCGGTTGAAGACCAGCGTAAACGAAACGTGGCCGTCTTCCACACGCAGGTTGCGCACCATCTTGAGCCGCACGATGTCGCGGCCGCGCTCCGGCTCGACGACGCGAGCGAGCACACGCAGCACTTCCTGAGGGGTGGGCATAGTGCTGAGGGTTCTGGCTTGTTCAGGGTGGCGCGAGTGGGACCGCAGCCTGCCCGAATTGTTCCGTTTCAGCGATGGGCCAGATGGCGAAGGATCAGCCCGTGCCGCAGTCCGAAGGGGCTGACGTAGCAGACCTGCCAGCCGCCCCATGCCATGACCTCGTGCAGCAACAGTGCGCCCATCGGCAGCACATCGGCCCGGCCCGCCAGCAGTTCGGGCCAGAGCGCCCGCACGGCATCGGTCGGCATCTGCAGCAATCGGTCGCGCCAGACGGCTACGGCGGTGCGCGTCAGTGCGACCGGCGCTCGAAGCGGGAAGCAGCGCGTCTCCAGCGCGGCCAGCGACACGCAGGTGCTGGCCACACCCACCAGCACCGGCGCAGGAGGCGGGGTGATTGCGGCCAGCACTTCCCGAATCTGACGCTGCGCTTCGGCCACGGCCCCGGGCGATGGGGGCATCGCCGCAAAGCAGCGTTCGGTCAGGCGCACCGTGCCGAGCGGCAGGCTACAGGTGAACGTGACGGCGACGGTGCCATCGGACCGACGCATACCCGCCACCAGCTCGGTCGAGCCACCACCGATGTCCACGGCCAGGCAGGGACCTTCGGGCACGCCGGGGGCGGCCAGCGCGCCGGCCAGACTCCACCGGGCTTCCTCGTCGCCGGAAATGACGTCGAGTTCGACGCCCAGCACCTCACGCACCACCCCGGCCACGGCCTGCCGGTTGCGGGCTTCGCGCGTGGCGCTGGTGGCTGCCACGACGCAGGCTTCGACGGCATGCGCCCGAAGCACTTCGCGATAGGCCTCCAGCGTATGACGGAGCCGCTCCAGCGCGGCCGAACCGATCACGCCGGTACGCTCCAGCCCCTCCCCCAGTCGCACGAACTGCTCGGCTTCGTAGCGGGGCTGCAGGCGTCCGTCGGCCACTTCGGCGATGAGCAGCAGCGCCGTATTGGTACCCAGGTCGATCGCAGCCAGCCGCACGGTTCAGATCGCTCGTTGCAGCATGACGGCCCACCAGGCGTTTTCCGTCGCCTCGTGGATAGGCTCCAGGTCGTGCGCAGCCGCCGCCTCCAGCATCAGCTCACGCTCCTCGCGCAACAGCCCGGAAAGCAGCACGTAGCCGGTGGGACGTACCTTTTCCCGAAAGGCCGGCAGCAGGTCGCAGAGGACGCGCCGGTGAATGTTGGCCAGAATCAGATCGAAATCCCGCTCGGGCACCACCTCGATGGATCCCTGCCGGAATTCGACGCGGTCGGCCACGCCGTTGCGGGCGAAGTTTTCCTGTGCGTTTTCGGCCGCCCAGGGATCGATGTCGAAGGCGATCGCCGAGCCGGCGCCCAACTTCAGCGCGGCGATGGTCAGGATGCCCGTACCGGTGCCCGCGTCGAGCACCCGGGCACCCGGCTCCACGCAGTCGGGCAGCATCTGCAGCACCAGGCGGGTGCTCTCGTGGTAGCCGGTGCCGAAGCTCATCTTCGGATCGATCTCCAGCACGATGTGCGTGGCGTAGGCCGCGGGCACGGCATGCCAGCTCGGTTTGATCAGAAACGGTCCGACCGCAATGGGCTGCAGTTGCGACTCCCAGCGGGCGTTCCAGTTTTCCGGCTTAATCGTGCGCACCTCAATCTTGTCGGGCAGTTCCTGACGGCGCAGCAGGTCGCGTACGGCTTCCCGGACGGCCGCCCGCCACTGGGAGGCCGGCATGTAGGCTTTCAGACGATCGGGTTCTTCCCAGAACGCCTCGAAGCCCAGTGCATCGAGCTGGATAACAAATGGATCGTGGAGCGCCTCGGGCACGGGCAGCACCACCTCGATCGTCGGTTCACTGATCGAGACGCTCAATCCGGAGTCCCCAGGCTTCGGGTTCATCGGGTGCCGGATATTCGAACTGTCCATAGGCATGTGAGAAGTCGGTCCGAAAATGCGCCGTGTAGGAACCGGGCGGCAGCGTCAGCGTCGTGTCGGCCAGCCGATTACGGGGATCACCTCCGGCCGGGCGCGTGTGTTCCCAGGTCATTTCCCAGACGAGCTCGCCCGTGTCGGCGCGTTCGATCCAGCCGTAATCGTACCGCCCGCTGATCGACAGTTCGCCCACCGCCCGGACGCGCAGCCGCGAAGGCCGGTCTAAAGTAAACGCCTGAACGCGGTGTTCGTTGTTGCCGACGCGGGTCAGATCGACGAGCACCCGACCGGCGGGCAGCGGCGCGACGGTAGTGGTCGGCGGGCTTTCGGATACCGGCGGGGCCGCCTCGGTCGCCACCTGCAACACCTCTGGTCCGGGCGCAAGCACGAAGAGCGTCACGCCCCAGCGTTCGGGATGCTCGGGCCGTCCGTTGCGCCAGTCGCCGTAGGCGTGCGAGTCGTCTGTGCGGTAGTGCAGCGTGTAGCGGCCGGGGGCGAGCACGAGCGCAGCGATTTCCAGCCGATTGTTGGGATGGCCGCCGGCCGGGACCGAGTGGCTGCGGCGCATCTCCCAGAGCGTAGTACCCGTGCTGTCGGTCAGCCACGCGTAGTCGTAGCGGCGATTGCGGGTACCCAGCTCGCCCAGCGCATAGAGCAGAACCGAGACGCTGTCGGCCGCGACAAAGTCGGCGCGGCGATGTTCGTCGTTGCCGACGGTCGTCAGCTGCAACACGGGCTGCAGTTGCTCCCAGGGCTCGAAAAGCGCCACGCTCGTGTCTTCCGGATTCATCCGCCAGAGCGTCAGCCCCCAGGCGACCGGATCGAGTGGCGGGTTGAAGCGCCAGTTGCCAAAGGCGTGGGCGTCGTCGGTCTGAAACCAGGCGCGATAGAGGCCGGGCGCCAGTGTCAACGTGTCCAGTACCTGTCGGTTGCCGCGCCAGCCACCGGCAGGCCGGGTCTGCGTGTAGCTCATCTCCCAGACGCGCCGGCCTTCGGGCAATTGCTCGATCCATCCGTAGTCGGCCGGCTCCGGCTTGAACTCGCCCACCGCATAAAGGCGCACGCGCGTGGGTGCCTGCACCTTCAGCAGCGCCATACGGGCTGTGGCCGAAGGCATAGGCGCAGCGGTCCAGAGCAGCGCCGGTCCGCCAGGTGGTTGGGGCCGGCCGTCTTCCAGCCGGAGCAAGGCGGCATCGTCCAGCACCTGGAATTGTAGCATCCAGTCGCGGCGGCTGCGCGCCCAGGGCGCTTCGGACGAGAGCCAGGCCCAGAAACCGGTCCGGCGGGGCACGTCGCCCTGCGTGGTGAAAAAGACTTCATAGCGGCCAGGCTCTAAGCGAAGCGTATCGCGCACCCGGAAGCGCAGCGACTCGGTGCCGGGCGGCGGTTGCATCTGCCAGACGACGTGCCGATCGGCCGTGCGCAGCAGCCAGCCATAAGCGACCGGCGTGGCGTTCATGCCTTCGCCCGATCGGGCCCCGACGCCTTCCAGCAGCAGCCGGACTGGACGCTCGACCACCAGCACGCGGTGGTACAGCGCGCCCGGCGCCATGTCGGCAAACACGACGACCTCGCCGGGCAGATGCGCCCGTCGCTGGCAGGCACGCAGGCCCACCAGCAGCGTCAGCAACACCAGCACGGCAAACTGCCAGCGGATGAGCGTGGTTCGCGACATGGTAGAGCCTCACCGGTTCGGGATCGGGCGTACGCGCACCGTCGGTCAAAAGTTACAACGACGTATACGCGCCGCCCCGTCCCCTGCGTTGTATTGATCAGAAAAAAGCGTAACAAAGGCCCGCCGTTTTCAGTATGATGCAGACGACCGCGCACAGGCGGGCTTCGTACCGGGATTGCTTCGCGCCACGGAATTTTTCAGGTCTGCATGATACGCAACGTGACAATTCCCTCGCTGCAGCAGACGGAGATGCTGCTTCAGCAACGGCGCACCCGCCTGTTTCTGCTGCTGCCGTTCTTCGGGACCGGCTACATCCTGTCGGTTGTCTTCCACCTGCTGACCTGGAAATCGGGCACGCCGCCCTCAACCTGGGTCCGTCTGTTTTACTACGACGGGCTCATGCTGATCACCTACGGCGCATTGTGGCTGCTGCTCTGGGGCGAGACGCACCAGCGCGGCACTTCCCCGACGCGTACGTTCTGGGGTCTGACCGTTGCCTCGCTGCTTTTCCTGGGGCTTGGCTATCTGGTGCTGCGCATCGGCCGTCCGTCAGGTGATCTGGCCCTTTCGGCGCCGGTCACCGGCTTTGCCTACGAGACGGGCGTGCCGCTGACCTGGGCGGCCGTCGTGCAGATGAACGTGCTGGCGCTACTCGAAGCACTGCTGGCTTTCTGGCTGTTGCTACAGCTTCGGGGGCTGGTCCTGTTCAAACGCACGCGCCAGAGTGAGCGGAGCTGGCGCTGGATGCTGATCACCATGGCCGGTTCGGCCCTGTTGGTCGATCTGTTCCAGCCAGACGAGTTCGTGCTGGCGCTGCTGCTGAGCCTTCCGGTCGGGCTCATGCTGCGCAACGCCTTTCGCGTCGCCTGGATTCTGTATCTGCCCTTCCGCCAGAAGCTGCTGAACCTGGGACTCACCGTGCTGGCCACCGGCGCGCTGTCGGGCACGCTGGCCTTCACCAGCGGTCCGGCCTATGAATACGTCTGGCACTACAGCCCCGCGCTGAGCAGCTTTGTCAACCTGAGCCTGGCCTTCGGTATCTTGTATCTGGTCACGTCATTTCTGTCGCTGCTGTTTCACCTGCCCACGACGGGGGCCTTCCAGCGGAAGGTGGACGAACTGGCCGCACTGCACGCTCTGATGCAGATGGTCAGCCAGGTATTCGACGTGGAGCGGCTGACCGATACGATCGTCCGGCTGCCGGTAGAAACCGGCGTGGCACAGACGGCCTGGCTGGCACTGCCGGACTTTCAGACGACGTTCCGGCCCCGGATCGTGGCAGCCTACAACCTGCCGGCAGGCCAGACGCCCGAGGCGCTCGTGGACGTCGAAGCGCTCTATCAGGAGGTGGCCACGCGGCGGCAGTTTCTGCTGCTGGAGCAGGCGCTGACTGATCATCGGGTGCGGGCCCGGCCGGAGCACGGCATTGGCAGCCTGCTGGTCGTGCCGCTGGTTGCCCGCAACGAACTGCTGGGTGTGCTCTTCGTCACGCGCGAGGTGGCCTACGGCTTCGAGCAGGACGAGGTCGAGGCCATCACGGTCTTTGCCACGCAGGCGGCTCTCGCCCTCGACAACGCCCGCTTGCTGCACGAGCGTCTGGAAAAAGAACGGCTGGCCCGCGAGCTGGCCATCGCCCGCGACGTGCAGCGCCGCCTGCTCCCCCAGCAGCTTCCCCGACTTCCCGGCCTGCAGATCGTGGCCTCCAGCGTCCCGGCTCAGGAAGTGGGCGGCGACTACTACGACCTGCTCCGGCTCGACGATCACCGGCTGGCCTTCATCGTGGCCGACGTGGCCGGCAAGGGAACCTCGGCCGCCTTCTACATGGCCGAACTGCAGGGCATCTTCCGGGCCCTGAGCCCACTCAATCCCGACCCGGTGGTTTTTCTGACTCAGGCCAACCGGGCGCTCTTCGAAACGCTGGCACGCAAGGCGTTCATCTCGGCCGTCTATGGCGTGTTCGATGTGGCAAAAGGCACGGTGACGCTGGCCCGCGCCGGCCATCCTCCCCCGATCCTCCTGCGCCCGCACGCACCGCCACGCCTGCTGCGCCTGCAGGGCCTGGGACTCGGGCTGGACCGGGGCGAACTCTTCCGGCAAACGCTGGAGCCCTGCACGCTCTCGCTTCAGGCCGGCGACCGTCTGTTGCTGTATACCGACGGCCTGATCGAAAGCCGCAACGACCGAGGCGAAGCCTTCGGCTACGATCGGCTGCTCCAGACCCTCGAAGCGCACGCACAGGACACCGCCGCGTCGTTGCACCGCCACCTGCTCGAAACGCTGGCGCAGTTTACCGGCCATCCCGCCTACGATGACGACCTGACCCTTGTTATCTTCCAGTGGCAGGAAGTGCCGATGCTTCAGGAGACGCGGGACCACCAGGACGTGCAGACGCAGACTGCCGGAGCATCGACTTCGACCACCCAACCCTCGCAGCCTTCACAGCAAGCGCCATGAGCAATTTCTCGGTAGGGTTCCGACAGCACAACGGCGTGCAGATTCTGGATCTGCACGGTGAACTCGACGCGCACACGGCACCGGAGCTGGAAGCCGCCCTCCAGAAATGTCTCCAGAACGGCCAGTACAACATTCTGATCAACGGACGCGATCTGGACTACATTTCCAGCGCCGGTCTGGGCGTGTTCATGGCCTACGTCGAAGAGATTCGCGAGAAGGGAGGCGATCTGAAGATTGCCGAGCTCAAGCCCGGCGTGTACAACGTGTTCGACCTGCTGGGTTTTCCCTTGCTATTCGACATTCTGCCATCGGAAGCCGAAGCGCTGGAGCGTTTCGCCCGGGGTGAGCGCCCGATGCTTCCATCCTCCTGAGTAACCGGATCCTGCCGTGAGCCGCACGCTTTACACCCTCCGGATTCCCAGCTCGACGCGCTACCTGCAGACGGTACGGCGCTTCGTGGAGCGGCACGCCCGTGCGGCCGGTCTTTCGGAGGAGGCGATCGAGCGGCTCAAACTGGCCGTCGATGAAGCCTGCACGAACATCATCAAACATGCCTACAAGGGACGCTCCGATCGGCCTATCGACGTAGCCGTACTGCTTGAGCCGGACCGGTTCATCGTGCGCATTCGGGATCAGGGCGAATCGTTCGATCCGACCCGCTATCGCGCGCCCGATCTACGCACGCTCATTCGGAAGCGCCAGGGCGGCGGCCTGGGCGTGCGCTTGATCCGCCAGCTCATGGACGAGGTCACCTATCGGAGTCGGGGCCCATACAACGAAGTGCAGCTCATCAAATACCTGACCCCTTCCGACACAGCCCTGCCGCCTTCGGCCAGCGCCTGAACCTACCGCCGTCCCCGATAAAGTGACGCGATTCCGAACGTCAGCGGCTTCCACTGCAGGTCCCGAAAGCCGGCCTTTTCCATGCGCCGCAGAAAATCCGGGCCGTCTGGAAACGCCTCGACGGAGGCCGGCAGATAGCGGTAGGCTCCTTCGTCGCGCGACAGCCAGGCGCCGATGCGTGGTAACACATGATGCGCATACCAGCGGTAGAGCGTGCGGATGACCGGTGTGCGCGGGCGGCTGAACTCCAGCACCACCAGCACCCCGCCCGGCCGCAGTACCCGGTAGCTCTCGCGCAATCCGCGGTCCAAGTTCTCGAAGTTGCGTACGCCGAAGGCCACCAGTACCGCATCGAACTGGGCGTCGGAAAACGGCAGCTTCTCCGCATCGCCCTTACGCAGCACCACGCGCTCGCTCAACCCCAGCCGCTCCACTTTCTGCCGGCCGATCCGTAGCATCGATTCGGCAATGTCCACCCCCACGACGCGCTCGACGGGCAGGCGGCGCGCCACCTCGATGGCCAGATCGGCCGTGCCGGTGGCTACGTCCAGCACACGCCGCGGCTGCTCGGGCGCAATCAGTGAGACGGCCTGCCGGCGCCAGCGCCGATCGATCCCGGCGCTCAGGATGCGGTTGAGCAGGTCGTAGCGCGGGGCGATGGCATCGAACATGGCAGCCACCTGCCGTTTTTTGCCCCGCTTCTCCCCGATCGGCGGATAGTGCTTACGACGACGCGGCATCAGCCCAGCAACTGGGTCAGTTTGAGCAGCTCGTAATCGATAGTCTTCTTGCGGCTGTAGACGTGCTTGAGCGGCGTCAGTTTGATCTCGCCGTTGACCACCCCGACCATCACGTTCGTGTGGCCCTGCAATAGCGCTTCGACGGCCGCCGCCCCCAGCCGACTGGCCAGCACCCGGTCGCGCGCCGTGGGCGAGCCGCCCCGCTGCGTGTGGCCCAGAATACACACCCGCAGGTCGATCCTGGCAAAGGCCGGATCCTCGCGCAAATCCTGCGCGATCTGCGTGGCGCCGCCGTGCTCGTCGCCCTCGGCCACCACGACGATCGACGAGCGGGACTGCGCCGACATCAACGAAAGGATACGCTCCTTGATCTCTTCGATGTCGGTGAACGTCTCGGGAATCAGCACCATCTCGGCCCCGCTGCCGATGCCACAGTTCAGCGCAATGAAGCCGGCGTCGCGCCCCATCACCTCGACCAGAAACAGCCGGTCATGCGCATCGGCCGTATCGCGGATGCGGTCGATGTTCTGAATGGCCGTGTTCATGGCCGTGTCGAAGCCGATCGTCTCGTCGGTGCCGAACAGGTCGTTGTCGATCGTGCCCGGGCACCCGACGATCGGAATGCGATGCTCCTCGTAGAAAACGGCAGCCCCACGGAACGTCCCATCGCCCCCGATGGCCACCAGCGCATCGATGCCGGCCTTTCGGAGCTGCTCGGCCGCCTTTGCGCGGCCTTCGGGCGTCATGAACGCCTTCGAGCGGGCGCTTTTGAGAATGGTCCCGCCCAGTTGCAGAATATTCGACACGGAGCGGCCGTCCATTTCCACGAAATCCCCCTCGATCATGCCGGCGTAGCCGCGCCGAATCCCCATCACCTCCAGATCGTGGGCAATGGCCGTACGCACCACGGCCCGAATGCAGGCGTTCATGCCGGGGGCGTCGCCCCCGCTGGTGAAGACCCCGATGCGTCGAATTTCTTCCATAGGGCGCCTGTCTGGTTGTCTGGCCTGGTGGGGTAATCGGACGCGCCTGCCTTACCGCCGACGCGGATCGAGCGGACGCGCCACGACAATGCCCACCTGGGCAGGGTTGTTCTGCACGTACGTTTGAAGATCCGGCGAAACCCGGACACCGCCCCGGGGCGAAGCGTGCAGCAGCCCGCGCCGGCCATCCGCGTCCACATAGACGATCCCGACGTGTACCACGTCCAGCGTCGGCTCACGGGCCACGAAGGCCACGATATCGCCGGGTTGCAGGCGCTCCGCGATGCGGCGTATTTGATCGCGGGGCAGTACGAAGCGTTCCCGCGCGCTCAGCGCTTCCTCGACGTGCCGGATGCACTGCCAGGTGCTGTCGGCCGCCAGGCGTGGATACAGCGTGCGGTGCGTGCTCATAAAGCGAATGCGGCGCCGCATGGGTCGGCCGCCCAGCTCGCGGGTGACGTCGCGCACCAGCCCGCGTCGGGCGTTGTCGTCGATCCAGTCGGTAAAATAGTGAAGCCGGCTGCAGTAGCCGTTCATCCGGCCGTCGCGGTAGCGCAACTGTTCCACCCGCTGCCGAAAGCCTGCCAGCGTCGTGTCGCCCAACACCACGCCCTGTGCCAGCGCCAGCACGCTCTCGACGAACAGCACGCAGTCGAAGCGGTCGAGCGGCGTCAGCAGCGTTTCGGCCGGAGCAGCGTCGAGCATTCCGGCAGCGTACGGAGCGCCCCGGAGCTGCAGGCCCAGCACCTGCATGACCTCGCCCAGCGGCCGCGCCGCCAGCTGCTCCTGACGGGCGTAGCGCATCAGCTCGGCAAAACGCGCCTGCAGGACCGAGTCCGGCCTTGCTACCAGGAGACTTCCAACAAGTAGCAGCGTCCAGCTCATGGCTCCAAATTACGAACATCCGGCGCCCAGCGCACCGGCAGCGCGATGGCCTCGGCCAGCCGCCGTTCAAAATTCGTGCGCGGAATCTCTTCGGCTCCGAACTGCAGGAAGTGCGGCGTCAGAAACTGAATGTCCAGCAGGCGAAACCCCTGCCGTCGCAGGTGTGCCACCAGATGCACCAGCGCCACCTTGGAAGCCTCCGAGACCCGATGAAACATCGACTCGCCGAAGAAGGCCCCGCCGATGCTGACGCCAAACAGCCCTCCGACGAGCCGTCCCTCCTGCCAGCACTCGACGCTGTGGGCATGTCCCAGCCGGTACAGCGCCCGGTACATGTCCACAAGCGCCGGCGCAATCCACGTCTGCGGGCGGTCGGCGCAGGCGGCCACCACCTCGTCGAAGGCCCGGTCGAACGTCACCTGAAAAACACCGCGTCGCACCAGGCGGGCGAGGTTGCGTGGTACGTGAAAGCGATCGAGCGGCAGAATGGCCCGTGGATCCGGAGCATACCAGTAGATACGTCCATCCTCCGGATCGGCCATCGGGAAGTATCCCTGCCGATAGGCCGCCAGCACCCGCTCCAGCCATTGCATGACGTCCGTGCGCCCATTCATGTATTTGTTTAAACACTTGTAATTGACCAGCAAAAGCGTTACAATTTAGTTATGTGCCCGGAAAAACCTCCCCATTTATCCGAGGATATAACCCGTACGGTCGGTCACCCCCTTACCTACACAGATTTCTGTGCAACTCAAACGGAAGGTGTGCCATGAGACGCCTGATGTTACTCCTGACGCTTGCACTGGCCGTTACCGTACAGGCCCAGGACCTCGAGGTCGTCTCCACGACCCCTGCCCATGGCAGTGCCGGCGTTGATCCGGCCACGGCGGTGTCCATTACCTTCAATAAGGCCATCAACCCGGCCGACAGCCTGTTCATTGTTCCGCTGGATACGCTGTTGCAACAGCAACTGACTGATCCAACGCGGGTTGAGTTCAGCCCTGACGGCAAAACAGTGACATTTCACGTCACCCACCAGACCGACCGGGATTACACCTGGGTAGTGCATTATGCCAAAGGGACGGATGGAAGTCGGCTGGCCCGGCGGTACGTGTTCCATTACACGACGGCAGCCCAAACGGGTCCTTACACCCTCAGCGGACAACTGGTCGAAATGCAGGG
>WFPM01000083.1 GCA_015487635.1 Rhodothermus sp. | reverse complement strand
CTGCCCGAACTCGTACGTCGGGGCATCGTGCCCGACGTGGTGACCGACCAGACGGCCGCCCACGACCTGCGCTACGGCTACATCCCGTCCGGCCACACCGTGGAATCGGCCGCGGCCTTTCGCGAAAAAGATCCGAAAGGCTACGAGGAGGCCGTACTCGACTCCATGCAGCGGCACGTCGAGGCCATGCTGAAGCTGCAGGAGCTGGGCGCCATCGTCTTCGACTACGGCAACAACCTGCGCGGTCAGGTGGCCGACCACCGCGGCATGAAGGAAGCCTTCCGCATTCCGGGCTTCGTGCCCGCCTTCATCCGGCCGCTTTTCTGCCGGGGTGCCGGACCGTTCCGCTGGGCGGCCCTTTCAGGCAACCCGAACGACATCGCCGTCACCGATCAGGCCGTTATCGAAACCTTCCCGCACAAGGAAAGCCTGGTGCGCTGGATCAAAAAAGCCCGGGAGAAGGTGCGCTTCCAGGGCCTGCCCGCCCGCATCTGCTGGCTCGAATACGGCGAGCGGGCCGAAATGGGCCTGAAGTTCAACTGGCTGGTGCGCAAAGGCAAAATCGAAGCGCCCATCGTGATCGGCCGCGACCATCTGGATGCCGGATCGGTGGCCTCCCCCAACCGAGAGACCGAAGGCATGAAGGACGGCTCCGACGCGATTGCCGACTGGCCGCTGCTCAACGCCCTGCTCAACACGGCCTGTGGTGCCAGTTGGGTTTCGATCCACCACGGCGGCGGTGTGGGCATCGGCTACTCGATCCACGCCGGCATGGTCTGCGTGGCCGACGGTACCGAGCAGGCCGACCTCCGGCTCGAGCGCGTGCTGACGGCCGACCCCGGCACCGGCGTCATGCGCCACGCCGACGCCGGTTACGAACTGGCCATCCAGACGGCCCGCGAGCGCGGGCTCGACCTGCCCATGATCACCGGGTAATACGATTTCTGAAAAATCATAGTGCATGTGGGACACGGGCGCACCGCAGCGTCTTCCAGCCCAAGCCCAGAATGCGCGACGCTCGGAACCATCAGAGCCACCCTCCCCCTGGCCCCCTCCCTGGCAGGTAGGGGGAAGCACAAGAGAGAAAGCCTCGACGCTGAAATACGCGAAGGCGCCTGCCGCCACCGCCAGCCGTAGACACAGCTCCCCCTTGTAGGGGGAGCTGGTCCGAAGGACCTGAGGGGGTCATGGGAAGCCGCTGCACCATGATATCCCGGAAATCGTATGAGGTCGGTTTTGGCACACCCGGTGGGGCACCCTGCGTGTGATTGCCAACGTGATTGCTAAGACCATGGAATATCCGCTGCCCACCCTGGAGCTTTCGGTACGGATCGCCTCCCTTTATGAAGACCTGGAGCGGCGCGTTGCGGAGCTGCGCCGGGATCATGCGGCCGTGGCGGCCTCCCGGGCCCGCGTCGAGGCGGCGCTGCAGAGCGGCGGCGTCTACTACGGCATCAACACCGGCTTCGGCGCCTTAGCCCGCACGCGCATTTCGGACGACAAGCTGGCCCAGCTTCAGGAAAACCTGCTCATCAGCCACGCTGTAGGGGTGGGTCCCTGGCTGCCCCGCGAGCTGTGTCGGCTGATGCTCTTGCTGAAGATCCACGCGCTGGGGCTTGGCTACTCGGGCATTTCGGTGCCGACCTTCGAGCGGCTGCTGGACTTTGCCGAGCGCGACCTGATCCCGGCCGTCCCCAGCCGCGGCAGCGTGGGCGCCTCGGGCGACCTGGCGCCGCTGGCCCATCTGGCCCTGCCGCTTATCGGCCACGGCTACTTCTGGAACGAAGACGGGACGGCGGTGCGTCCGGCCGCCGAGGTGCTGGCCGAGGCGGGCCTTTCGCCGATCCGGCTCCAGCCCAAAGACGGCCTGTCGCTGATCAACGGCACCCAGCTCATGAGCGCCTGCGGCGCCTACGTGCTCGAAAAGGCCCTCCATCTGGTGAAGGTGGCCGACATCCTGGCGGCCATGAGCCTCGAAGCGCTGCAGGGCAGCATCAAGCCGTTCGATCCCCGCATCCAGGCCGTGCGCCCACATCCCGGCCAGGCCCTCGTGGCCGAAAACATCCGCACGTTGCTCATCGACAGCGAGATCCTCGAATCCCACCGACACTGCGGCAAGGTGCAGGACCCCTACTGCCTGCGCTGCGTGCCCCAGGTGCACGGCGCCAGCCGCGACGCGCTCGACTATGCCCGCCGTGTCGTGGAGATCGAGATCAATTCGGCCACCGACAACCCGCTCGTCTTCGAGAACGGCGACATCCTCAGCGGCGGCAACTTCCACGGTCAGCCGATGGCGCTGGCGCTCGATCTGGCCGCCATGGCGCTGGCCGAGCTGGCCAGCATCTCGGAGCGCCGCACTTACCTGCTCCTAGAAGGGCATGACGGCCTGCCCCGGCTGTTGATGAAAGACACCGGCATCAATTCGGGCTTCATGATCCCCCAGTATACGGCCGCCGCGCTCGTCTCAGAAAACAAAGTGCTCTGTCACCCGGCTTCGGTCGATTCGATCCCGACCAGCCTGGGCCAGGAAGATCACGTGAGCATGGGCAGCATCAGCGCACTGAAGCTGCTGACCGTGCTGGAGAACGTCGAACACGTGCTGGCCATCGAGCTGTTCACGGCGGCCCAGGCACTCGACTATCGCCTGCCGCTGCGACCCGGCCGGGGCGTGGAGATCGTCCACCACTACGTGCGCCGGCACGTGCCCCATCGCGAAGCCGACTACTTCTACCAGCAGGACATCACCCGCTGTCTGGAGATGATCCGGAGCCGGGAGCTGCCCGACCTGGTAGCCCGTGAACTGCGCCCGCTGCACTGATGCCGGTCCTGACGAACATCCGCCAGCTCTTGACCTGCCGGGCCGAAGGCGGCCAGGAAGCGCTGCATCCCATCGAGCGGGCGGCGCTGGTCTGGGAAGGCGACACGATCCGCTGGGTGGGGCCCGAGGCCGAGCTGCCCGCTCGCTTTCGGGAAGAACCCCGCCTTGATGCGGGCGGCTGCCTCGTAGCGCCCGGTCTGATCGACTGCCACACGCACCTGGCCTTCGGAGGCTGGCGCGCCGACGAATTCCGACTGCGCTGCCGGGGCGTTTCCTATCTGGAAATCGCCCGCCAGGGCGGCGGCATCCGGCGCACGGTTGCGCAGACGCGGGCCGCTTCGGAAGCGGCGCTGTACCGTCGCTGCCTGGGTTTTCTGCGCGAAATGGCCCGCCTGGGCGTTACGACCGTCGAGGCCAAAAGCGGCTACGGGCTTTCCCTCGAAGAAGAGCTGAAGCTGCTGCGCGTCTATCGGCGGCTGCAGGCGACCCAGCCGGTCCGGCTGGTCCCCACGCTACTGGCCGCCCACATTGTGCCGCCGGAGTACGAAGACCGCCGCACAGCCTACCTGCAGTTGATCACGGACGAATTGATCCCCCGCGTGGCCCGCGAGCGGCTGGCCGAATTCTGCGATGTGTTTGTGGAAGAGACCGCCTTCACCGTGGAGGAGGCCCGGGCGATTCTAGAACGCGGCAAGGCATTCGGGCTGCGGCCAAAGGTGCACGCCGACCAGTTGCACGACGGCGGCGGCGCGCGCCTGGCGGCCGAAGTCGGGGCCGTCTCGGCCGACCATCTGGAGTACGCCGCCG
>WFPM01000082.1 GCA_015487635.1 Rhodothermus sp. | reverse complement strand
TGGGCGAGCTGGAACTCCCGCCCTCGTGCCAGGTGGCGCTGGTGCAGCGCCAGCAGAAGCACTTCGTGCCCGGCCCCTACACGCGACTGCAGGAAGGGGATCAGTTGGTGTTCATCGGTGAGGCGTCCGCCATTCGATCCCTCCGCCAGCGCTTCCCTTCCGCCCGCCCCACCTCCCCCTCGGTGGAGAGATAGCCCCGGACCGATCTTTGACGGAATATGATTTTCCAGGTATCATGGTTCGTGCGCGTGGAATTCTATAACCCCGGGCTGGAAGCACGGGCGCACACTGGGGTGCGCCCCTAACGGACGAGCGACAACTTCCCTATCATGTAGGGGTGGACCGCCGTGTCCGCCCCAGCATATCCGCCGGATCAGGTCCGGCCAACAGGATGTGGCACCATCCTGCGCCGGCGAATCAGCGATTTCATATCGGGCCCTCCCCTCACGTAGCCTCCGCCCTTACGCGGGCGCGCAGGTGGCGGGCGGCTTCCACCATGTGGCGCAGGGCGGGCTCGACTTCGGCCCAGCGGCGCGTTTTGAGGCCGCAGTCGGGGTTGACCCACAGCCGCTCGGCCGGGATCACCTCCAGCGCTCGTTCCAGTAACGCCTCGATCTCCTCCACCGACGGCACGCGCGGCGAGTGGATGTCGTACACGCCGGGGCCGATGGCGTTCGGGTAGCAGAAGCGTCGGAAGGCGTCCAGCAACGCCATGCGCGAGCGCGCCGCCTCGATGGAGATCACGTCGGCGTCGAGCGCGGCGATGGCTTCCAGAATGTCCTCGAAGTCGGCGTAGCACATGTGCGTGTGGATCTGGGTCTCGTCGCGCACGACGCAGGAGGCAAGGCGGAAGCATTCGACGGCCCACTCGAGGTAGGCGGGCCAGTCGCGGCGGCGTAGCGGAAGTCCTTCCCGCAGGGCCGGTTCATCGATCTGAATGATGGCGATGCCGGCGGCTTCGAGGTCGGCCACCTCGTCGCGGAGCGCCAGGGCAATCTGGCGACAGGTGTCGGCCCGGGGCTGGTCGTCACGCACGAAGGACCACTGCAGGATCGTCACCGGCCCGGTCAGGATGCCTTTGACGGGGCGCGCGGTGCAGCGCTGCGCAAAGGTGGTCCAGCGTACGGTCATGGGGCCGCGTCGCGCCACGTCGCCGTAGAGGATGGGTGGGCGCACGCAGCGCGTGCCGTAGCTCTGCACCCAGCCGTTTCGTGTGACCAGAAAGCCCTGAAGCTGCTCGGCAAAGTACTCCACCATGTCGGAGCGTTCGGGCTCGCCGTGCACGAGTACGTCCAGCCCGATGGCTTCCTGGCGGGCGATCGTCTCGGCGATGGTGGCTTCCAGAAACTGCTCGTAGGCCGCGCGGGACAGCTCGCCCCGCCGAAAGGCCGCGCGCTTCCGGCGCAACTCGTCGGTCTGGGGGAACGAGCCGATCGTGGTGGTGGGTAACAGCGGCAGCTTCAGCCGCGCGCGCTGCAGCGCGTAGCGCTCGGCAAAAGGACGGCCCCGGCGGGTCATCTCGGGTGAAAGCGCGGCCAGGCGCCGCCGCACTTCCGGATCGATCCGACGCGGGGAGGTCAGACGTTCCTGGCATGCCCGGCGGGCGGCTTCGAGGCGGTCGCGCACGGCCGCTTCACCTTCGTTGATCAGGCGTTTGAGCGTGACCAGCTCGTCCAGCTTCTGGCGGGCGAAGGCCAGCCAGGGACGGATGTCCGGGTCGAGTTCGGGCTCGGCGTCCAGGTCGATCGGTACATGCAGCAGCGAGCAGGAGGGGCCGATCCAGACCCGTTCGCGGCCGAGGGCGTCGACGGCCCGCCGCAGCAGGGAGGCGGCCACGTCGAGATCGGTGCGCCAGACGTTGCGACCGTCGACGAGGCCCAGCGACAGGATGCGGTCTTCGGGCAGGTGCGCCAGTGCCGGATCAAGCTGCTCGGGCGCGCGCACCAGGTCGAGGTGGACGGCCGCCACCGGCAGCGAGAGTGCCAGCGGCAGGTTTTCTTCGAGGCCGCCGAAGTAGGTGGTCAGCACCAGCGCCGGGTGTTCGGGCCGGCTCAGCGCCGCGTAGGCCTGCCGATAGGTCTGTCGGGCACTGGGCGGCAGATCACGCACTAGACAGGGCTCGTCCATCTGCACGTAGCGGGCGCCGGCCGCCTTCAACCGGCGCAGCACCTCGGCATAAACGGGCAGCAAGCGGTCGAGCAGCGTCAGCGGGTCGAAGTGCGCCCCCGTTGCCCGGCCCAGCAGCAGGAACGAGACCGGTCCCAGCAACACCGGCCGCGTTTCGATGCCCAGTGCCTTCGCCTCCAGGTATTCGTCGATGGGCTTTGTGGAGGCGAGCCGGAAGCGCTGCTCCGGGTGGAATTCGGGCACCAGGTAGTGATAGTTCGTATCGAACCACTTCGTCATTTCCAGCGGCGGAACGCCGGTGCCTTCCAGTCCCCGCGCTTCCAGCTCTTTTTCTTGGACGCCCCGGGCCATGGCAAAGTAGGTGGCCAGATCGACGGTATCGCCCTTCCAGCCGAAGCGTTCGGGCACGGCGCCCACGAGCGCGATCGTATCGAGCACGTGATCGTAGAGCGAGAAGTCGTTCGAGGGAATCTGGTCGAGCCCGGCCTCCTGTTGCCATTGCCAGTGGCGGGCGCGGAGCCGGCGTGCCGTATCCAGCAACGCGTCTTCCGACGTGCGGCCGGCCCAGTAGCCCTCGACGGCCCACTTTAGTTCACGTTCGAGCCCGATGCGGGGAAAACCGAGATTCGTTGCCTGGATCATGGGGTGCAAAGTTTTTCTCAGGAAATAGGCAAAGGACGTAATCTGACGCTTTGTTCATCTACGCTGACTGCATAGCCTTCGAGCAAGCGTTGCCCGAATCGCCGCAGAACACGATCGACATGGCGTGCGACAGTATTGGGATCTACGTTGTACAGGCGAAGCGTGATCAGGGAGGGTTTTGACCATCCAGAAATTGCTAAAAGCGATGAAAAATCAAGATCATGAGTTATGAGAATGCGACTTTCCTCCCGGGCAAGTCGCAGCACTTCCCAGTCCGGTGCGTTGACCGGAAGCCGATCCGAAACACGAATTACATCCCAGCCCTGCTGTTGCAATAGCGCAACAGTTAGGGGCGAGATGTTCATGTCGGCGAGCAGACGAATTGCTTTGCTCATGCCTGTTCCGGCAGGTCCGGATGAACCTGTTCCGAAACATGCCAGGCCGCATAGGCAAGCGCCTGGTAGATGTCTTCGGCTTCCAGCTCCGGATAGGCTTCCAGCACCTCCTGTACGGTTTTACCCGCAGCCAGCAGCTTCAGGATGGTGCTGACCGTGATGCGTGTCCCCCGGATGGTGGGCTGACCCAGGCAGA
>WFPM01000081.1 GCA_015487635.1 Rhodothermus sp. | reverse complement strand
GGCCGACTGATTTCGTTCGGGAATGCACGACTTCAGGCACGTGCGCGGCCCACCGCGGCGGGGCTAAACCACCACCAGCCGTAATAGTGGGCGCTATGGTACGCAACGTGCCGCATCGTGGCTCTAAAGATACGGCGGGAACGCGCCGTTGTACAACCCTTTCCTTGAAAAATCGGCAAACCGTGTCGCGGCTTAAGGTGAGCGTTTGCGTAATGCCGCTGCGTTCCCGCTTTCGGTAAGTTCCCAGAAGTAACTGTTCGCAGTAAATCTTGGAGCGAGGAGGCCTACCTGATGCGCCGCTCCATTCCGAACGCCAGCGCTGGAGGCAGCCGAGCGTACCCTTCTCCTTTCAGGGGGAAGAAGCCCGGAGCACGTCTCGGCGATGAAGCCCGGCACCGCAGCGCGTTTCTTCGCCAGCCGTGACCTACAGCCTCCGCTCCCCCTTCGAGGGGAATCGGGCGCAAGGCCCTGAGGGGGCTGCCCAGAACTACCGTCGACGCCCGCAAGCCCAAACCCAGGTGCCGAAAACGACCGGGAATCACCCTCCCCTTTCCCCCTCCCTGGCAGGGAGGGGGAAAGCACAGAAGCAGCAAGCGCCGGCGCTGAAACACGCGCAGGTGCCTGCCTCCACCGCCCGCCGCAGTCCATAGACCCCGCTCCCCCTTTCAGGGGGAGCTGGCCTGAAAGGCCTGAGGGGGTCCACAAAAATGCCCCCTTTCAGGGGGAGCGGGCCCGAAGAGCCGGAGAGGGTGCCCCGGGCTACGGCTCCCCTGAAGCCTTTCGGTCTGTCCCCGAAGCTACAGGGTGGAGGGCAGGGGATGCCGCGCACAGGCACCACGATCCCCGGAAAATAAATCATATGAGCGTGCCCGCTCACGGTGCCGAACAGGGCACTCGGCTTCAACGCAGTCGCTTTCGTGCAGGGCCTTTTCCCTTCCGGGCGGTTTGCGAGCACCGTCGCATGCGCTTCGGGATGCAGGAAGCGAGTAACTCCGACTTATAGCCCCCGATAAATCAATAATTAACAGCATCTGACCCTTGAATTCCTATGCAAGGATTTTTAGCTTTTTCAAAGCCTGTCATGTACAAACATCCGATCCGATCAGCCATGCGTCGATTCTTTCGAACCCCGGTCGTAGTCGTTCTGCTGCTTGCTGGAGGACTTGCCCTGGCGTGGCTGACCACCTCCAGGGGCCCCTCGGAAGTCCGGCTTTCGGATCGTCTTCCCCCGCCCCGAGCGCAGGACCGAACCGAACGCCTTTTCCCGGAAATCACCTTCGAGCAACTCCGGATGCTGGGCGACCGCCCCGAAACGTTCCTCAACAACCCGGACTTCGTGCGCCCGGGACCGGACGGCTCAGTCTACGTTTTCGACCGGGGTGCCTCCCAGGTAATTCGCTTCGATCCGGAGACCGGGCAGATCCTGCAACGCTACGGACGCGGCCCCGGACAGGGACCGGACGAATTTGCCATGGTCAGTGACTTTGAAGTGGATCGCAAGGGCCACGTTTACGTATGCGACGCCGAGAACGGACGCATCTCGCTGTTTGCGCCCGACGGGCGCCTCCTGGCCTCTCTGAAGCCGAAACGTCGCCCCTATCACCTGGCCCTGTTGTCCGGGCAACGGTTGGCCGTGGAGCCGCTCGATCCCTACAACGATGCCCTGTTTGAACTTTATCGACTGGAAAGCCGGAACGGCAGGTATCGGCTGGCCTATCTGGGCCGCTTCGGGGAGTTTCTGGAAAGACAGGAGGCCGTAAGCCTGCTGCTGGACGGTCGGCTTACCGGCGCCGATAGCTTCTTTGTGTACACGCCCCGGCGGATCGGCTGGATCGCGGCCTTTCGACCGAACGGCACGCTCAAATACCACCGCACCACGATCGAGCCTGTCCCGATCCCGAAACTGGTCCGGCGCGGGAGCGCACAATGGGTAGATCGCAGTGCTCCTCATTCAACGTACGCGACTTCCGTCGATCGGCAGCACGTGTACCTCTACAAGGGTTCCAATGCCGACAAGTCCTTCTACCAGATCGATGTGTACGAGGCGCAGACAGGGACCTACCGGTTTACGATCCCGTTCCCGGAGTGGGCGGGACGGCTCTATGTGCGCGACTCCCTGATTTACGCCGTGCAGGACACCGTGGTAACGATCTGGCGCTGGCAAATTCGGAGCGTCGGTGAATAAGCCGGCTGAAAAGCGGTCGGATTATCAGGAACGAACACGTGCTCCGTTTCCCATCGCCGAAGCACAGGTTTCTTGCGCTAAATCAGCGTGAATCAGGTAGCCGAAACGGGCAAAAGCGGGGTTGTTTCGGAACCCCTTCGGCGCAATGCCTTTCTGCTCTGGAGACCTCCGGGACAATCACTCAAGAATCATGGCAGGAGTTCTGGGGCAACTGGCCGTCCTGTCGGCTTTTGTGGCGTGTCTGCTGGCCGGGCTGGCGTACCTGCAGGCCGCCCGCGCGCGTGACGCCTTCGACTGGCTGCGTCTGGCACGGGGAAGCTGGAGCGTGATGTTCGGGGCCACAGTGGCGGCGTCCGCCGCGCTCCTCTATTTGATCCTCACGCACCAGTTTCAGTACGCCTACGTCTATCAGTACTCGTCGCGCGACCTTCCGCTGCACTACCTGATTTCTTCGTTCTGGGCCGGCCAGGAAGGCTCGTTTCTGCTCTGGATCCTTTACACCGGCCTGATTGGCTTCGGGCTCATGCGCTGGTCCGGTCGCTTCGAAGCACCGGCCATGGCCGTGGTGGCACTCAGCCAAGCTTTTCTGCTCTCGATGATCGTGGGGCTGAAGCTGGGGCCCCTGGCGATCGGCTCCTCGCCCTTTCAACTTCTCGTCGAGCGCTTTCCGGACGCGCCGATCTTTCGCCAGAATCCCGCCTTTGTCCCGGCCGACGGCAACGGCCTCAACGATCTGCTGCTGAATCCCTGGATGACGGCCCACCCACCGACGCTGTTTGTGGGCTTTGCCGCCATGACGGCCCCGTTCGCGCTGGCCGTGGCTGCCCTCTGGCAGCGGCGCTACCGCGACTGGATCCGCATGGCCATGCCCTGGATGCTTTTTGCCGTGCTTGTCCTAGGACTGGGCATTATGCTGGGCGGCTACTGGGCCTATGAGACGCTTTCGTTTGGCGGCTACTGGGCCTGGGATCCTGTGGAAAACTCCTCACTCGTGCCCTGGCTGACGGGCGCGGCCGCACTGCACGCCATGCTCATCCAGCGGCGCAGCGGCCGCGGCTACCGCATGGCGCTCGTGCTGAGCCTCATCAGCTACGTGCTTGTGATCTACTCGACGTTCTTGACGCGCAGCGGTATTCTGAGCGATCTGTCCGTGCACTCATTCGTCGATCTGGGCCTGCACAACCAGCTGGTGGTCTGGATTGCCGCGATGGCGCTGCTGGGCGGCGGCCTGCTGGTTGTCCGCTACCGGGAGCTGCCTGCTCCGGCCGAAGAGCCGCCCCTGCTCTCGCGAGAAGCGCTGATCTTCGTCGGGGCACTGCTGCTGACCGTCACCGCCCTGGTGATTCTGGTGGGCACCAGCGCGCCCATCCTGGGCAAGCTGTTTCGGGACAGTCCGGCCAGCGTCGCCACCTCGTTTTACACCCAGTGGACGCTTCCGCTGGCCGTGGTCTTCACGTTTCTGATGGGCGCGGCCCAGCTCATCTGGTGGCATAAGATGGACGTCGAAATGGCGCACCGGCTGTTGCTGCGGCCGTTGGTACTCTCGGTAGGGGCCACGCTGGCCGTGTTGCTGCTGACGCCGTTCGTCGAATACACGGTGCAGCCACCCATGGCTGCTTCGGGCAGCCCGGTAGCGCAGGCCGGCTTGCTCGGCGGTCTGGCGCAGCTCTGGCAGGCCTACGGCTTCAGTCTGCTGCTCTTGTTGCTCGTCTTTGCAGCGTTTTTCGCCTTTTTTGGCAACCTGCAGGTACTTTGGCGTATTGCCCGGGGTAATCCTCGCCTGGCCGGCGGTGCCCTCTCGCATATCGGCCTGGGCGTGATGCTACTGGGCGTGGTGGCCTCCAGCGGTTTCAGCCTGCCGCTCCCCCACCGCGGCCTTCCTGCGGCCCTGCGCGACGACGAACGTACCAACTTCGTGCTCGTGCGCGATGAACCCCGACGCATCGGCGGCTACGAGGTGCGCTATGAAGGCCGGGGCTTCACGCCGGAGGGACACACCTTCTATCGCCTGTCGTTCATCACACCAGATGGCCAGACCTTTACGCTCAAACCCGTCGCTTATCAGAGTCGACGGGGCGAGTGGATCCAACACCCGGACATCAAGCTTTCGCTCTGGAAAGACCTGTACGTGGCCGTCTCGCCCGCTGAGATGTTCGAGCAGGACTCGACTTTTTCGGAGAAAGGCGGCGAACTGGTGCTGGCCCGCGGCGACTCGGTTGTGCTCGGCCGGCAGGAGTTTGCGCTCCGTTTCGTGGGTTTCGACACGCAGGTCGATCCCACCCTGCTCCCCGACAGCACGGCCATTGCGGTGGCGGCCGTGCTCCGCGTGACGAACCTGCAGACGAACGAAACCCGCACGCTCCGGCCCGTCTATCTGGTGCGCGCCGATCGCTCCGTGCAGTACATCCAGACGCGCGTGCGCGACTGGAACCTGGCCGTCACGTTCACCGGTATGAATGTTAATTCCGGCGAAATTACGCTGGCCATCGAAGGCGTCGAGGTGATGCCCGACGACTGGATCGTCGTGCAAGCCTATGAAAAGCCGCTGATCAATCTGTTCTGGTTCGGCTTTCTACTGATGAGTGGTGGGATCGGGCTCGCGCTCGCGCGCCGCGCCCGCGAACTCCGGCAGATCCTGCGCCGCCGCTGACGCATCGCGCTGGCGTCGCCGCCGTATTTCCCGGCGCCAGGCGCGGTTGAGCAACGCATAGTCGCGTGCCTGCATCGCTGCGTCCACGCCCTGCACGCACAGAAAGCCGTAATCCACCGGCGAAAGGCTTCCCAGCGGCGCGCTGCTCAGGTTCAGCAACCCGACCCGCGTCAGGCCCGGGAAAAACGCTCCGTAGCGCTGCCCCAGCACGCACCGGGCGCCGTCGGCCAGTTCCAGCCGATCCAGATCGACGTGCCGGTACCAGCCGGGATCGACCCGGTCCAGATAGGCGGCGCCCCGAGCGGCCCGTCGGCAGGCCGACGCCCAGGAAACCGGCTCAGCACGGCGTCGCAACCAGCGCAACAGCATCATTCGCGACCGAAGTTCAGGTCCACAGGCTCTGGATGTTCGACCCAGTCCGCCACAAAAA
Organism: Rhodothermus sp.; assembly: GCA_015487635.1. GTDB lineage: Bacteria > Bacteroidota > Rhodothermia > Rhodothermales > Rhodothermaceae > Rhodothermus. Next base: position 1,403 of record WFPM01000081.1, on the reverse strand, counting down.
TGTTCGTTTCATGAGAGGGTTCACCCCGGGCATTCCGATTCGAGGCAAAAATCAGCCGCTTGCCGTCGCGCGAAAACATCGGGAAGGCGTCGAACGTGCCCGAATGGGTGATCTGCTCCAGGCCGGTGCCGTCCAGGCGAATCAGAAACAGGTCGAACAGCCGCCCGCCCTCCGTGTGATGATTTGAGGCAAAGATGATCCGCTCGCCGTCAGGATGAAAATACGGCGCCCACTGGGAGCCGGGCAGGTGGATCACCCGACGTGGGTTGCTGCCATCGGCATCGGCCACGAACAGATCCATGTCGGTCGGTTCGACGAGCCCCTGCGCGAGCAGCCGCCGGTAGCGTTCGGCATCTTCACCCGTGGGCCGGCTGGCCCGCCAGACGATCTTGCTCCCGTCCGGCGAGAAGAAGGCCCCGCCGTCATAGCCCAGCTCATGCGTGAGCTGGAGCAGCTCGCCCGTCTGCAGGTCGTAGCGCCAGAGTTCCAGGTCGCCCGAGCGGCTGGAAGTAAAGACCACGTAGCGGCCGTCCGGCGAGACGGTCGCCTCGGCGTCGTAGCCGGGCCCGCCGATGAGCAGCTCAGGCTCCGCGCCGGTCGTGTCGGTTATGTAGATGTCGTAGGTGTCGTAGACGGGCCAGACGTAGCGTCCTTCGGCCGTGCGCTGCACGGGCGGACATTCAGGGCCGGCTGCATGGGTCGAAGCGTAGAGCACGCGCCCGTCCGGCAGAAAGTAGGCGCACGTGGTGCGCCCCTTCCCGGTCGAGAGCAGTCGGTAGCGCCGGCCGTCGGCGAGCGGCTTACCGTCGGCCCGCATCAGAAAGATCTGATCACAGCCCTGTGGATTGATCGCTGCCCAGTCGCTCTGAAAGACCAGGTAGCGGTCGTCGTAGCTCCAGTAGGCCTCGGCGTTGTTGCCGCCGAAGGTCAGCGGTCGGATGTTGCGCAGGTGCACCTCGCCCGGAAAGCGAAGCGAGTCGGATGCCGGATCGTAGGACTCCGCAGGCGGGGATGAATTCGGTGTGCAGGCCGGAACGATCAGCAGGCTGATCAGAAAAACGCTACGTACTGTCAGCATGGCATACTTCTGTTGATGGTCTGGATCTTGCCGGCGTCCGGCGCCGGTGGTTTTCCGGAAAAAACCAACCCGGTGGAACGATGCAAGGTACGAACGCGACCGTTTATGAAGTAACGGATTTTCAGCGAGACGTTCTGGAAGCCAGCTACCGGATGCCCGTCCTGGTGGATTTCTGGGCGCCCTGGTGCGGTCCCTGCCAGATTCTGGGCCCTGTGCTGGAGCGCCTGGCGCAGAAATACGCTGGCAAGTGGAAGCTGGTAAAGGTCAACACGGACGAACATCCGGAGCTGGCCATGCAGTACGGCGTCCGGGGCATCCCGGCCGT
>WFPM01000080.1 GCA_015487635.1 Rhodothermus sp. | reverse complement strand
ATGCGTCAATCTTATAGATCGACAGATAAGGTACTGTTCTTAAGATTCCGATCACCATAAAACATGATAGCAAAGTCAGATTCCAATCTCGCAATATCAATAGAAAATCCAGATGAAACAGAAGATACAGGAAAGCTATGCTCCACAGGATAGCATCAACAAATATTGGTGGGATTCCTATGTATGCGAATCCCTTTCCCAGGAATGCATATCCTGCCAGGCAAATCGCCCAGAAACGAAGCAATATTTTTTCCAGACCTTCAGGCATATTCGGGGGCTACGTTTACCGGACAGGATTTTGCGCTCCATTCCGTCAGCCATGTGCTCAGTTCGGCGGCTCGCTGTTCCCAGACGTAATGCTGCAGGACATGCTGGCGGGCTATTTCTCCCATATGCATTCGTGTTTCCGGATCTTCCGCCAACTGACGCATGGCGATGGCCATTTCATCGACGGCCTGCCGGGGATCTCGGGCCGACACCCTGAATCCGGCCGACGGGGGGACCAGATGGGCCGGCCCACCCAGGTCCAGACAGATGACCGGACAGCCGGCCGCCATAGCCTCCAGACATACCCAGCCGCCGGAGTCGTGCAGACCGGGATGCACCAGCACGGCGTTTTCGGTGCGCAGCAGCCGAAAGACTTCTGCCCGTGGCAGGGCGCCCGGCAAGCGGACCCGCTCGGCCACGCCCAGTTTTCGGGCCAGCGCCTCCAGGCGTCGCCGCTCCGGTCCTTCCCCGATGATCCAGTATTCTGCCGACACGCCGCTGGCCGCAAAAGCCTGCAGCCCCAGATGAAATCCCTTGAGTGCCAGCAGATTGCCAATGCTCAGAAACCGCAGAGGACGTGCAGACCGCCCGGGCACCGGAGCCAGATGCTGCACTTCATCCATGGAGAGGCCAACCTGACTCCAGAGCTGAACCGAACGCACGCCGAGCCGTCGAATCCGCTGCGCCGTTTCCGAAGTGACGGCCAGAGCAACACGCGCCCTCCGGGCTGTCAACCGCACCAGGGGATCCCACTCGGACAGCGTACGAAGCCCCTCCCGAACCGCTTCGTACAGCAGGCCACGCACTCCCAGCGTGCCCCAGAAAGACCGAGGTGCCGACTCGCCCCCGCCGATTGGTCCCCAGATCAGCGGCACGCCTTTCAAAAAAGCCAGCGCGCAGGGCGCCCAGTATTTGACGAACGTCACGTGTTGCACGACATCAAACCGCACCTGCCGGTGCAAGCACCGCAGGAGTGGAATAGCCGTGAGCTGCCAGAGATAGTAGTAAAGCCGGATTCCCCGCATCCCTCGCTTCCAGAAGCGCGCCCAGCGTGGCAAGTCGTGATACACCACATGTAGCCCGGACAGTCCCAGCCGCGCCCGTTCCGCCTCAATGACTTCCCGATTGGCCGTACGCGTCAGCACCCACACGTCGTGGTGGCGTGCCAGGTGTACGGCCAGATTCCAGCCCACACCGGGCTCCGAACCACGCGCGGGCTCACAGGCATAGGCCGAAAGCAGCACTTTCAGACGCGGTGTCTCCATAGAGCGCAGCGCCACTGTTGGTGGGGATGTTCTTCGGGCCGACCGTCCAGCTGCTCTTCGCGGTAGGCATGCCAGGCGGCCAGTCGGACCAGTACTTCAGCTTCCCGGGGCTTCAGTTGCATAAATCCGGTGCCCAGCACCTGCCGCACGGCCCATTCGAGCGCCCGGGCGGGCGACATCTTTCGGATAAGCATGGCGATCTGCAGGAGGTAGTAGGCCAGGTCGACGCCGGGGAATCCTTCAAGATGGCCGTACTCCCAGTCCAGCATCCGGACCTGTCCATCGGGCGCCTGCAGCAGGTTCCACGGCGCGCAATCGCCATGCATGGGGACGACCGGCCAGCGACGCCGGCACAACACGTCCAGCCAGTACGTCACGGGGGCTTCCGCTGGATCGGGCAGTTCCTGAAGGGCCGGATGCTCTTCAACGGGGCGGCAGTCCGAAGACGGCAGGGTCTCGAGCAGGCGGGCCGTCCGCAGCAGATCCTTCCGGGAAAGCCGAAACGGACGTCCTTCCAGCGGCGACAGCAGCACGGCATGTCCGCCATGCAGAGCTCCCTGCCAGAGCAGCCGGGGCCCCAGTTGCCGGGGCAGCGTCTGCAGCACCGCAGCTTCCCGCTGCAGCCGCCGGATGCCTCCGGGACGTTCCGCGTACTTCAGATAGGCCACTGGACGGCCGTCATGGGCACCCAGTGCCAGCACTACCTTCTGTGCCGGCCCCGGCGTCCCTACCAGCAGCGCCATCGGCTGAACCTGCGTTAAGCCTGCTTCCTTCAGATACGGGACGTCCCATTCCGCCGTCTGACGGATGCGGACCGATCCGGCCCCGAGCAGTGCGCGCGCGCGGTAGAACCAGCGCCGCAGATGGGCACTCCAGCGATAGGCCGGATAGAGCGCGCTGGCCAGCCAGCGCAGACAGGCCCCGTCCGCCCGCAGCAACAGGCGAGGCCGTTGCCAGTTCGGCAGTGCCATGATCGACGCACCCGGTGGGAAAAACAACTGCCAGTTCATATCCGGCCCGTCAATCGACGTCGCGTTCGCGCTTCCAGAAATTCCAGGATGACCCGGCTTGCGGCGGCCACCACCTCGTCCAGGGGACGCGCCGCATCCACCACGTAGCAGCGCGGAAGATGAGCAGCCACCTCCCGGTAATTCTCCCGCAGCCGCTGCGCCGCTCTCGGTTCCAGTTCGCCTTTACGCCGACAGGCCACTTCGGCCGGCACATCCAGCAGGATGTAGAGATCCGGCCGTGGGATCACCCGCTGAAGCCACCGCGCCAGCCACCAGGGACCGGCAAAGCGATAGCGCCGGGGATCGATCAGCAGGTCGTCGTAGTAGCGGTCGAAAAGCACTAGCGTGGAGGCCACCTTCATCGGCCAGACCTGCCGAATCCATCCCCAGCCGTAACCCAGCGCCCAGTACAGCAACTTGAGCGTGGAGACCAGCGGGTGGCGTGGTGCCTGTGCATGCGGTCGGGAAACAGTCGGGGTTGATGCCCGCGTCCCACTTCCCGGGCGCAGATGCAACAGACGGGTGCGACGGAAGGCCGGGGCCAGCGTAGCGGCCACTTTGCGAATGACCGTGCTTTTGCCGCTACCATCCATGCCCAGAAAAGCTACCACCAGTCCCGTCGGCCGCCGCAGCCGCTCCAGTACACGGGGCACTTCGGCCAGGTAGTAGCGCACCGGACGCAGCGGATACCGCAACCACATGTAGCCCAGCAACAGCCGTCGCATTCGGGGAAGGTCGCGCTGTACCGACGCCCAGTCTCCTGAAGCGGCCGCCCGGGTGATTTTCCGGACGGCAGTCTCAGGCAGAAAACGGCACAATTCCCGAAAACAGGCGTCCGGCGCCTGCCGGTACAATCGGCTCAAGTACCGGGCATGCCGCTCATCGAGCTGCCCCTTTCCGATCTTTTTGAGCACATAATAGCCGAACTCCAATTCGGGCGGCAGAACCCACAGTCCATCCGGGCGGACAACAGCCCGTTTACGCAACTCTCTATAACTGTAAAAAATGCATCCTTTCCATCGATAATCCAGCGCAATATCCAGCGATAAAAACTCAAAATTACTCTTGCTATTCCTGAATAAAATCCAATATGAACAGGTAGATTCATGTCTAATGAATTGTACTATTTTTATGCCTCCAAAATTGTTTACAACATTGATCAACGAGCGTATGTAATTGTAACTTGTTGCCACATCAATGTCCGAATCGGACTGCTCCGGACGTCCGTACGCTGCATGGAGCAACACGGGAGGCTCTGGGGCGATATGTAGCAATCGATGAATCATACTGTCAGTGCCCATGCCCTTCATTTTCCACATTTCAGGCAAACTTCAGAAAGATGACGGCCAGGAGCAGATGCGCAGCCATCATCCCTATCAGGGCTCCTTTCACTTCCAGCGTGGCTACCAGCGCCGGTGCCGAAAGCATCACAAAAATGGACACAATGGCATATCCCATCGCCACTTTTCTGGAAGCTTCTGCTGCTTTAATCCACGCCATCAGAATATTGGGAAACAGCGTTGTCAGTGGCAGGATGGCTATCAGCACATATTCACCTTTTTCAAACCAGAATTTCCCATCATACAGTACCCCAACAAGAAAGTCGGCCAGTACGTACAGTCCGAGCCCGGCCATCAGCGTAAAACCCGAGAGCAGCAGGATCAGGCCCCGGAGCAGACGCGGAGTACGCGCCGGTTCGGACGTCCGAGCTCTGGCAAACAGCGGAATGGCCAGCGTGGTCAGGGCAGCATTCAAATGCAGCACGGGGAGCGCCAGATTGAACAGCGCGCGCAGCCGGGCCACACTTTCCAGGTCGTAAAACCAGGGAAGCAGGAAATAGTAGATGTTCATCGGCAGCCAAGAAAGCAATCCGGCCACCAGCGCCCAACGGCCGTAGTGCCAGTGCAGCCGGCGTACCTGCTGAACGGCCGGTGCAGGATCGCTCTTCTCCGACAGGGTTCGGTTCAGTCCATAGCGCATGCTTTCGGCAGCCCCCAGGGCCGCGCTCCCCATCAGCAGCAGGGCCGAAGCGGTGTTGAGCCAGCCCAGTTGCCGGACGAAATAGGCGCTGCCCAGATAGAGGCCCAGGTAGAGCCCGCCTCCCAGCACAGCCTGCCGGGGTTGCATGAGGGCATAACTGCCACGCCGCACCATCCATAGATACAGCAGGAGTGGGGCGGCGCCGGCCATGCCCACCAGACTCAGCGCAAGCGCTTCGCCGCCCAGCCGATAGGCCACATGGGCGGCCGTCAGAAAGCCCAGAGCGAGCAGCGCGCCGAAACGCCAGTGGTCGCGTGCCAGAATGCGCAGGTAAACCGGGAAGCTTTCCCGGAATCGGCCGGCCCCGTAAACCAGCAGGGGTTCGCTCCAGAGGGCCGTGTGGAGCGTCCCCACCAGCAGGAACACCGAGTAGGCGGCCGAGAATGCCCCATAAGCGGCCGGCTCCAGCCATCGGGCCAGCGATACCCCTACCAGAAAGTTGGTGCCGGCAAACAGGGCCTGATCAACAACGGCCCATCCGCCCTGCCCCAGCCATCCCCGCAGCCGGGGCGACTGCGTACGATACGTCAGGGCGTACTTCTCGTCCGGTACTCCCATGATGCTGCACGTCCGGTAGATACTGCCTACTACAAGTCACTTAGGTGTCGATGAGGCGCGCGACGCGATGCCGAACCGCCTGCACCAGATCGATCAGATCACGCCACCAGATGCGCGGATTGAGCAGGGCCCGCACTTCTTCCAGTTTGTGCCGGCGCTCTTCCTCGCTGGCCGAATAGCTGATCAGGTAGCTGACGAGTGTCAGGCCCAGTCCTACCATTAGTCCCAGAATCAGCGACAGCAGCAAAATCTGCTTGCGACTCCGGCCCGAAGGGCCGTAGGGCGATACAGGCGGCTGTACCACGCTGAGCACCGGCGCATCTTTCTGCACCTGAATCTCGGCCAGCGTCTTCTGCAACTGCACTTCCCGATAGAGCTGCTCCTTGAAGCTCACCTGCCGCTGCAACCGCTCCATCTCGGCCCGGAGCTGCGCCGTCTGCGGGTTGCGGTTTGCGTCCAGAAAGCGCGCCAGCTCATTTTCGGCCTGTCGCAGCTCGGCCTCTACCTGCGCAAACTTCCATTCCAGGAATTTCAGGTTCTCGCGCGCCTTCTCGGTCTTGATCCGTTTGATGGCATCCTGCAGGTGATCGATGGTCCGTTCGACAATCCCGGCCGAGAGATAGGGGTCGTCCGTCGAGGCGCGCACGGAAATGATACTGGCCTCACCGCGCTGATCGTCCTCACCTCCCTTGACCGAAACCGTAAGCGTCTGCCGCAGCAATTGCACCAAGGCGTGTTCTTCCGGCCCCAAGGCCACAATCTCCGTGGTTCGAGGCGTCTGCGCCGCTGCCTTGGCACCGCCCATCCAGTTCCACAGGCTCAGGTAATACCACCAGCTTTTCTGCCGGAGCTGGCGCCGCCGGTAGTAATCGCGCAGCGTCATGCGCTGCCGCAGATGCCCCACGTAGAACGTGTCGCCCGCCAGGGCCAGCAGAAAGTCGGGGCTCTGCACAATCTCCGGATAGACATTGGGCGTGATGATGCTGGCCTCGCCCATCGAAAGCCCGAACGACTGCAGCAGCGAAAGCGCCTCGTTTTCCTCTTTCGAGACGCTGAGCACCAACTTGGCTTCGGCCACGTAGCGCCGGGGCGCATTCATTGCAGCCACCAGCCCCAGCACCAGCGCTCCCAGAATGCAGACAAGGATCAGCCGGCGATGGCGGGCGATAGCTACCCCGAGGTCCAGCAACGTGATGGTCTCTTCGGGCGGTGGAGCGTAGAAGAAGCCTACGGGGGGCCGCCCTTCGGTCCGTGCTTCTGTGGAGGGTCGCTGCTTGCTCATAATCGTTTCGGGTCCGGTTTTTGCCTTGCCAGGCGGCGGCTTCAAAAACCGGACCCGAAACTACGTAGATCTACGTAAACACTCGGGTTGCTGGGGCCGCTTACACGAAATTCATAAAACCATCATCAAATTTCCGGTACACTCAGATCCGTTCTGCTTCACCGGTCCTGTACAAACCTCCAAACTGCAACGCTAAGGGCCGAATCCGCTCCCTTTTAGATCGCTCTGCCCGCCTTCCGGTCAGCGCAGGGCTTCCATACGGGAAAATACGTACGCCTTCCGGCACGTTTTTCCACCCTCGCGGCGTAACACCGCTCCGGCGCTCAGTAATACCAAGGAAACTTTGAATAGTCCGGCTTGCGCTTTTCGAGGAAGGCATCACGGCCCTCGCGGGCTTCTTCGGTCATGTAGGCCAGCCGGGTCGCCTCCCCGGCAAAGAGTTGCTGCCCGATAAGCCCGTCGTCGATCAGGTTGAAGGCGTACTTGAGCATGCGGATGGCCGTCGGGCTCTTCCGATTGATTTCGGCCGCCCATTTCAGCGCCACCTCTTCGAGTTTTTCGTGCGGCACCACAGCGTTGACCATGCCCATCTGGTAGGCCTCCTCGGCCGTGTAGGTTCGGCCCAGGAAGAAAATCTCGCGGGCGCGCTTCTGTCCCACCATGCGGGCCAGGTAGGCCGAACCGAATCCGCCGTCGAAGCTGGCCACATCGGGATCGGTCTGTTTGAACAGCGCATGCTCCCGACTGGCGATCGTCAGGTCGCACACGACGTGCAGGCTGTGGCCGCCGCCCACCGCCCAGCCGGGCACCACGGCGATCACCACCTTGGGCATGAAGCGAATCAGCCGCTGCACCTCCAGAATGTGCAGCCGTCCCATGCGGGCCCTTGCGGCGGGCGAGTCGTCCCCTTCCTCGTACTGGTAGCCCGACGGCCCACGCACGCGCTGATCGCCACCGGCCGAAAAGGCCCACTTGCCGTGTTTTTTCGACGGCCCGTTGCCCGTCAGCAGCACCACGCCGACGTCGGGCGTCTGACGGGCGTGGTCGAGCGCCTGGTAGAGCTCATCGACGGTTCTGGGACGAAACGCATTGAGCACTTCCGGCCGGTTGAAAGCAATGCGGACCGTACCCTGATCCTTGGCGCGATGGTAGGTGATGTCCTCGAACTGGAATCCTTCGACTTCCACCCAGCGATCGGGATCGAAAATGGCCGAAACCATGGCGGCTCCTGTGTTTTCGTGAGACAACTTCGAGATTGTCGGCGCCAATATAGGACGAAAACAGGTGCAATGCGCTACAGATTTTCGGGCCAGGCCAGCGCCCGGACATAGCCGTCACGTTCGGAGGCCCGCACCTGCCAGCTCGTGCCATCTTCCAGCAGCACGCGGCCACGCGTGGTCGTCTCCAGTACCAACCGGAGTCGCCGGGGCGAACAGCGCAGGCCGATGCCAAGCCCTTTCAGGACGGCTTCCTTGAAGGCCCAGCACCAGATTACGGCCCGGCCCGGATCCTCGAAATGTCGAAGCAACGAATACTCGTCCGGGTGCAGCACGTAGCGATAGAGTTCCGGCGGGCGCGGTCTGATGCGCTCCAGATCGGCCCCGATCGGATGGGGAGCAACGGCGGCCAGCGCCACCTCGTCGGCGTGGGCGATCGAGACGAACAACCCAGTACCCGGCACCTGCGGCGGCTCGTCGGGACGCGCCACAAGGGGCACGCGCTCGGGCGTCACGCCCAGGCGTTCGCCCAGCAATTGTCGGGCGGCCGCACGCCCCAGCAGAAACGCCCGCTGCCGCTGCACGCGCCGGAAGCCCGCCAGCCGCTGACACTCGTCCTCCGAAAGCCACGACTGCCAGCGGGCCTCGCAGGACGGATCGTAGCGCAGCCAGTGCCAGCTGATCGACTCCGGCAACTCCATGCGTGGACACCCGAACAAACAAAAAAGGCAGGACCTCAGGCCCTGCCTTTCACGTCTCGATCGCCAGGCGGTTCAGGCCGCCGCGACTTTCGCCAGCGCCTCTTTGTAATACTGGGCCACCTGATCCCAGTTGACCACGTTCCACCAGTTCTGGATGTACTCGGCGCGGCGGTTCTGGTACTTCAGGTAGTAGGCATGTTCCCAGACGTCCAGTCCCAGGATGGGCGTGTGGCCCTGCATGTAGGGGCTGTCCTGGTTCGGCGTCGAATAGACCTGGAGTTTGCCGTTTTCGTCCATCACCAGCCAGGCCCAGCCGCTGCCGAAGCGTCCGGCCGCCTCGGCCGAGAACTTCTCCTTGAAAGCCTCGAACGAACCGAACGTGGCCTTGATCGCCTCGGCCAGTTCGCCGGTGGGTTCCCCTCCCCCATTGGGCTTCATGATGGTCCAGAACAGACTGTGGTTGGCGTGTCCCCCACCATTGTTGCGAACGGCCGTACGAATCGCCTCGGGGATTTCGTTGATGCCGCGCAGCAATTCTTCAATCGACTTGTTCTGCAGTTCGGGATAGCCCTCAAGCGCTTTGTTCAGGTTGTTGACGTAGCCCTGATGGTGCTTCGTGTAATGGATTTCCATCGTCCGCGCATCGATGTATGGCTCGAGGGCATCATACGGATAGGGCAACGGGGGCAGCGTGAAAGCCATAGCGTCTCCTTGATTTGGTTTTGGGGTGTGTTGGGATCGCCGCCGCGTTCCTTCCCACGGGAGAAATTCTAACGGGCAAAACGGCGGGAAAGTTTTCCCGGTTAACCAAATCGTAACACTTCGAGCAGGCGTTCGTAGTCGCGTCGGCTCAGTTTACCTGCTTCCAGCAACTGCTGGAGCGCGGCCTGCACCGCCCCGCGATCGGTTTGCGTTGCCGGAGCTTCCGGCGCGGAAGGCGCACGTAGCATGGCCTCCTGGAGAAAGCGTGCGACGTAAGGGGCCGCTTTGGGCTTACCGGAGAAGTCTATCGAGAGTGTAAAGGTGGCACGGCCACGGTTGACCTGCAGTTCAATGCGGCGGCCGCCCAGCAATCGGCGCTTCAGTTCGACACCCACCAGATCTTCATAGCGGACGGTCTGCGGCGGCTCCAGGTCCAGGTTCTGGAACACGAACCGATCCCGCAGGAAGACGGCCCCGTCCCGGCCTGTACCCATCCACGTGGCGTCGTAAAGCGCCAGTACTTCGTGGGGCGCTACGCCCTGCGCGTAGTCGCTCAACGCACCTCGGAGCCGGTCTTCTGGAATTTCCGGGGCCACGAACAGGCCCCATTGCGGCGCGTGCGGAATCAGTTCGCGGATGAGTTCTTCTATCATGCTCGTTTTCAGGCCGTTCGGCGCAGGCGCGCGGCAAAGGCCCCGTCCATTCGATCGCGCGGCGGCCAGGTGGCGAAGAAGCCTTCGTCCGTGACCATCTCGGCCGGCACCCAGGCGTCGGCTCGTTCCACGGTGAACTCCGGATGGCGGGCCAGAAAGGTCCGGACGCGCGCTTCGTTTTCCTCCGACTCTATCGTGCAGGTGCTGTAGACCAGGACACCGCCGGGACGCACCAGTCGGGCGGCGGCCTCCAACAGTTCGTCCTGCAACTGAACGAGCTCGTTCAGATCTTCCGGACGCCGGTGCCAGCGCAGGTCGGCCCGTTTGGCCAGCACGCCCAGCCCGGAGCAGGGTACGTCGAGTAACACGCGGTCGGCCTGCAGTTCCGGGTACCGCTCGGGCACCTGGCGCAGGTCGAGCGCCTCGGCCACGATGCTGGTCAGTCCCTGCTGCAGCGCAGCTTTGCGGATCAGTTCCGTCCGCTTCGGGTGCACGTCGAAAGCCAGCACGCGCCCGTGGTCGCGCATGCGCGTGGCAATGTAGGTGGTCTTGCCACCGGGCGCTGCGCAGGCATCGACAATGATTTCTTCCGGATGCGGATCGAGCAGACGCACCACCAGGCCTGCGCTTTCATCCTGAACGGCCAGCAGGCCTTTTTCGATGAGTCGGTCTTTCAGGATGGGGCCCAGCCGTTGCACGCGAATGAAGTCGTCCAGCACGGGCGACGGCTCGGCCTCAAGACCCCGATCGGCCAGGCGGTGCAGCGCCACATGGCGCGGAATGCGGTCGGTGCGCACGCGCACGCCGAACCAGGGACGTTCGTTGTTGTAGCGCAGGAGCGCTTCGGTATCGGCCGGTCCGTAGCGTGCCAGCCATCGCTGCACGATCCAGGTCGGGTGCGAATAGCGGATGGCCAGGTCTTCGGCCGGATCGTCCGTCTGCGGCTGCGGCAGAAAGTCGCGCTGGCGCAGCAGCGACCGGAGCACGGCGTTCACTACGGGCCCGGCCTGCGGTCGCACAAGCCTTCGGGCCAGTTCGACAGCCTCGTGCAGTGCGGCATAGGGCGGTGTGTCCGTGAAGAGCAACTCGTAGAGGCCCAGCCGCAGAATCTGGCGCAGCCGGGGCTCCACGTTGTCGTAGCGGCCACGGTAACTCTTCGCCAGCAGGAAGTCGAGCCAGCGCCGCCAGCGCGTCACGCCGGCCACGTATTCGGTGGCCCGGCGACCGGCTTCCGGCTCCAGTTCGTCGGTCAGTCCGGCCGACGTCAGGCGGTTGACGTAAGCCTGGTCATTTTCGATGCGTTCCAGCAGTCGCACCGCCTCCCGGCGGGCAGGATCGAGACGTTTGCGTGGTGCTCGTATTTTAGGCATAAAGTTCCAACCAGAACAGTTACGTACCTTTAAGCTTATCAGAAGAACTCATTGTAGGGCGGGGTTCCTTTAACGCGGTAATAAACAAATTGCAATAACGGAAGAGTTTCCTCCGGACTTGTGTCGTACCGCAGGCGTTCGTCTATCCAGACACGCATGCGCACACCCACTGCTCCCGGAATCAACCGCACAAAAAATCGCTCTCGCAGACGAATATCATATTCCTGACTGTAAGGAGGCTGAATCTGCAGGGTGTCTGCTTCCAGAAAGTAGACCAGCAGCGTGTCCCTGCGCGGCATGCCCGACTCGTCCAGCACCGCCGTACGCTGCAGCAAAAAGTTGGTCGAGGTAACCAGCGTCAGCGTGCTGTCTGTCGTGCCTTCGATGCGGAGCCGCGCCCGCTCCGGTGCATCCTGTCCCCGGAACAGATCGCAAGCGGCCAGCAACAGACAACCAACGGTGCCAATGATTATCAGTCCCCGCATATGACCTCCAGATTTTATGCCCGAAAAAAGAAAAAAACAGAGGTGCCGAAGCCGGGCTCCGGCACCTCCCTTTCACTTACCTCGTCCTTTTCGGATTCAATCAATGTACGGATTGGCCCGGCGCTCGATAGCCGTAATGGGGAAGAAGGTTCCCGGCACGCGCATGGCCGTCCCGTCGGGCCGCCATTCAGGGGATGGATCATCAAAGCGATAGTGGTCGGCCAGGCGCCGCCCCTGCAGGAACAGGTAGGCCTGTCGGCTATGGCGCAGCATCTCGATGGGTTCGACCCCAGATGTAGCCGGATCGTACGCCGACAGACCGTCCCGTGTGCGCAACTGATTGATATGGGCGGCGAACCCGTTGACATTACCTGCGGCCAGTGCCGCTTCGGCCAAGATCAGGTGCATCTCCCGCTCTGAGGCCACCGTAATGTCCGGATAGTTTTCGGAGGCGTGGAACGTTGTAATTTCCTGCTCCACGTAGGGATGCACCACGCCATCTAGGATATCCTGGAAGATGACCGCCTGTGTCTTCTTGTTGTCGGCAGTCGGCTGGATATAGGTATCCCCGAAGCGCATCTCCAGACGGCTGTTCACCTGCCAGCCAATGCCAGCCACCACTTCATCGGGAGCGCTGGGATCCAAGTCCAACAGAACTCGCTCATCGGGAGCCACAAGAGCCAGTGCAGCCTGCGCATCGGCCACGGCGCCGGCGTCGTTCACCAGCGCATTTACCTGCACATTACCGGGAAAGATAAGCGACCGGAGCGCCCGGCTGTACTTGGCCCGGGCCCGGAACATAAGTAGCTGACCCCGCAGTGCATCGTCGTTCAACGCTTCCGCAATCGCCACGGCCTTGTCCAGATAGCCGATCGCCGTCACGTAAACTTGATCCAGGTTTTCCCGTCCGATGGGCGGTGCCGCCTCCTGGCGATTGGAGAAGGCAAAGTCATCGAACATGTCGCCGATCACCACATAGATGATGGCGCCGTAGAGGTAGGCGCGGGCCAATTCGCGCTTGTTTGTCAGCGCGCCTTCCTCCTGGAAGGCTTCCAGACGTTTGATTACCTCATCCGCCCACCAGCGGGCCTCGGCGACATACGGAAAGGCCGCGTCGGTAAATTCATTGTAGGGGTCATCGATGTTGCCAAAGTCGAGCTGTTGCCAGGCATCTCGGGATCCCACCCACACCAGCTCGTCGGTAGCTGTGGAATAGGGAGCCATCATCTCGTAGACGGCACGCGTGACCGTCGCCTCCACCCCGTTCACCATCGGGGTAATGGCGGCCGGATTCCCCAGGTCTTCTTCGACCAGGTTGTTCGGGTTGTTGACATCCAGCAGATTACACCCGCCAAGGCCCAGCAGCAGGCCAAGGGCCAGCAACCCGATCCCAATGCTTTTATCGTAACGCATGGTTGTTTCTCCGGTAGGTTAGAAGCCAAACCGAACCGTAAACGTCACACGCCGCGGCAGCACAAAGCCGAAGGCATCCACGCCATCGAGATAGTTCTGCGAAAGCTGGCTGCCGCTGCCGCGTCCGACGGCATTGACTTCCGGATCCGGCCCATCGTAACGGGTCCAGAGCGCCAGGTTACGCACACCCAGCGTAAACGACAGCCGGTCGATGCCCCAGAGTCGCTGCAGCTGGGAGCGTGGCACGTCGTAGGTCAGGCTTAGCTCTCGCCAGCGCAGGAAGTCGGCCGGTTTGATGGCATTCAAACCGCTGAAGGGCGCCAGCGCCAGCAGTTCGTTGAGCCACCGTTCCAGGGCCCGCAGCCGTACCTGCGGGTCATTCTTCGGATTGCCATTGGCATCCACGCCGCCGGTAGCATAGTCGCGCACGACCTCGGCCGACCATGGCAGATTCCGTCCGATAACCGGATTGGCCTGACGGAAGGCAAATGTCAGGTTGTTGACGTAGTAATTGCCGGCCTTGAACTCGAAGGCAGTAAAGAGACGGAAGTGCCGGAAGAACCGAATGGTCGCGCCGAAAGACCCCTGCCAGTCCGGCGTGGGCTTCCCGAGGTAATGATCCAGAAAGTCGCCATCGCCGTCCTCATCGGCCAGCAGCACCAAGGCCGTGGATTGCGGCATGCTGACCCGCCCATTGCTGGGATTGATCAAATCTTCCGGCGTCAGCGTAGCCAGATAGGCGAGCACTTCATCCCGCGAGTCTGGCTGCCCGTCGCCATTGAAATCGACCGGCAAGTAGCCAGGCTCGGTGGGCAGCAGCTTGGCCCCAAAGTGGGCCCCCGGTGCGTATCCTTCTCTCAGGAAATTGCGATAGCGCGGATAGCTGCCGCCAACTTTAATGGGCGGCGCGCCTCCCATGTCCGTAATCTGCTCCCACAGATACGAGGCGCTGGCAAAGACATCGATCGATAGCCTGTCGCTGTTGTAGAGATTGCCTTTGAAGCCCAGTTCGACCCCGCGCGCCTTCAACTCGCCAATGTTGGTGAGCTGGCGCGCCCGGAAGCCGCCAGTGACCGGGAACTGCTTATCCACCAGCGCATCGCTCACGACGCGATCCCAGTAGGTCGCATCGAGCGCCAGCCGGTCCTGCAATAGACCGAGCTCCATACCGATCTCCCATTCGGTAGAAATCTCGGGCTTCAGCTTGGGATTTCCGAGATTCCCCGGCGCGATGCCCGGACCGCTGACCGAGGTCAACGGTACATAAGTGGTCAACGCATCAAAGGCGCCCGGCTGCAGCCCCGACTGCCCGATGGCCGCCCGCAGCCGCAACGAAGAAATGGGCCCCAGCGGCCGCCAGAACGGCGCATCGGACGGAATGAAGCTGAGCGAGGCCTTGGGATAAAACACCGCGTTGAATTCCGAGCCAAAGGCACTGTTGGCGTCCAGGCGTCCGCCGACGGTCAGGAACAGATAGTCGTTGAAGCCAAGCTGCTCCTGCGCAAAAACCCCCAGATTGACCACCTCCAGGAACGATTCAAAGACCGACTGCTCGGCTGCGCCGCCGGTCACATCAATACCGGGACCGGGGAAGCGCCGCCCTTCGGCCGACTCTTCAATGCGCCGCGTGATGAACCCCTGCGTCCCCAGGATAAAGACCGACTCCAGCGAAGAGGTCAAATGCGTTCGATAGGTCATCTTAATGTCGGCCGTGATATCCAGGGAGTTCAGGTCATCAATACGGCGCACGCCTTCCGGGTTGTATCCGCTAAATTTGTCAATATTCCAGCCAAACGGGAAGACCTCCCGGCTGAGCTGGTTGACTACATCCACCCCGAAGGTCGCATCAAACATCAGCGGACGGGATGGACGGTAATTCAGGTTCAGGCTGCCAAAGAAGCGGTCAACGTCCTGTGAATAGATCTGCTGCAACCCTTCGTTGACCGTCATAAATGCCGGCGACCCGGTCTGGTTATTGTACCGGACCAGCTCCGGCTTGCTGAACATCGCCAGCGTAAAGGCGGCAAAAATGTTGTTGTTATTGTTCGGCGTCTCATAGTGCCGCCGCGTCAGACCGGTCGATACGCCGATCCGCAGTTTGTCGCTGGGAAAGATGTTGACCGTGGCCGTGGCCTGGCCCAGCCTATTGATATCCGCCGAAAGGGTACGTACGCCCGGAGGATATCGCCGTCCCGTTTTGCCACCGAACGGGCCGTCCTCACTGGCCCAGCGCAGATTCAAAAAGTATGTGACACCGGGCGTTCCTCCGGAAACCGAACCCGAATAGGACTGATGGTAGCCGGTCTCAAAAAGCTCATGAATAAAGTTCTGCTGCACCAGTTCAAAAGGCCGAACCGGACGTCCCAGATACCTCGACATGGTATCGGCTACAGCCTGATTCCAGGCAAAGCCCGTGTTGGGGGGATAGATACGTGGATACCATGACGCGCCCTGCTCAATGCGGAAGCTGAAGCGCGGCGGCCCCACTGCCCCCCGCTTCGTGAAGATCTGAATGACCCCGTTCGAGGCTTCGGTGCCGTAGAGCGTTGCCGCCGCCGCCCCCTTCAGAATCTCGATCCGTTCGATAGATTCCGGATCAATATCGTCCAGCCGCGAAGGTGACCCACCGCCGCCAGTTCCCACGAAACCGCTCCCGAATCCACCTTCCCGGTTGATCCGAATCCCATCGATATACACGATGGGCTCATTGCTCTGCGAAAGTGAGGCCGAACCCCGAATCCGGATGCGCGCGCCCTCTCCTGTAAGTCCGCCCGACGGCAACACGGCCACCGAAGGCTCACGCGCCATCAGCATCTCCGACAGCGTCTGCACCGGAGCCAGTTCCAGCTCGGCCGCGCTAATGGTAGCAATAGTGTTTCCCAGGCGCTTGACTTCCACCGGACCCCCGGCACCCGTCACGACCACTTCCTGCAGGTTCAGCGCCGTCTGAAAGAGGGCAAAATCAACCGTGATGGTAGCACCTTCCTCGACGGTTACCTGCCGGGTCTCGGTCCGATATCCGATGAAGCTGGCCTCCAGGGTATAAGTGCCGGGTGGGACCCGTTCAATGGTGTAACGGCCATCAATGTCCGTCGCTGCCCCGCGCAGCAATTCGCGAATCACCACATTGGCTCCCGGAATGGGATCCTGCGTCTCTGCATCCACCACACGTCCCTGAATGGTCCCCTGCGCATACGCGCTAACGGGCAGCAACAGCACCACCAGGAGGATGTATCCAATGCGCATAGCCTCTCTGGAATGGTTGGGTGATATGTTTAATGCATCTCAGTACAATTTTAATCGAAACGCCACTTTTTATTCAAGACCTTTTAAATATAAACTGTCGAAATGAATGACTGAATGGTTAAAATCAGGAGCTGAACAGATAAGACTGCACTTTTCCCAGAGCCGGCAGCGGGTCCTCCAGCAACAGACCGTGCAAGCGGGCCATGTCGGCGCCACGGCCCATGCCGGCTACGGCCCAGACCTGCCCGTCGCGTAGATAAAAGGCCAGAAACTTCCGGGCCGACGGATCGCCGTCGAGCACCACCTCGTCCCAGACGTCCACGTAGCCCAGGTACTGCAGGCTCACGCCGAACTGCCGCGTCCAGAAGAAGGGCACTCCGCGATAGGGCCGCCGGGCTCCGGCCGCATTGGCACCGGCCAGACGCCCGTGCTGGGCGGCCAGTCGCCAGTGCTCGATCCGGATCGGCGTGCCCGTACGCCAATCAGGAAAGCGGGCGGCATCGCCGGCCACAAATAGCCCGTCGGCTGCCTGAAGCCAGGCATCCACCACAATGCTACCGTCCGGCGCTTTCTGCACGCTCTGCACAAAATCCGTGGCCGGCTGCACGCCCACGCCCAGCACGACCAGATCGGTCGCAAGCCGGCTCCCGTCGTCCAGCACGACCTGCTGTACCCGATCTGTACCCTCAAAGGCCTGAACGGTATACCCCAGCCGAAACGTCACGCCGTTTTCCTCATGCAGCGCCTGCAGCACGCGCCCGACCTCCACGCCCAGCGTACGCTCGAACGGGACGGCTTCCGGCGCCACGACGGTGACCTCCAGTCCGAGATGCCGCAGGCTCTGCGCGACCTCCATGCCGATGAAACTGGCGCCCACAACGACCGCGCGTCGGGCTGCCTGCGCTGCCGCCCGGATAGCCCGGCTGTCTTCAATGGTGCGCAGCGTGAAGATGCCTGCCAGTTCGGCGCCCGGCACCTCCAGACGACGCGGCCGGGCACCCGGTGCCACGACGGCCACGTCGTAGCGCAGCACCTCGCCATCGGCCAGTGTGACGGTCTTCGCTGCAGCATCCAGCGCGGCGGCCGGCCGTCCCTGTACCACTTCGATGTCCGCCGCCTCATAAAAGGCCGGATCGCGCAGCGGCATCCACTCCTCGGGTGCCTCGCCGGCCAGGTATTCTTTACTCAGATTCGGCCGGTCGATCGGCGGAAACTCGCTGCCGGTCACCCATACCACACGTCCCCGAAAGCCCTGCGCCCGCAGGGCCTCGACCGCATAGGCGCCCGCGCAACCCGAGCCGACCACCACGCAGGTACGCGTCTCCTGCGGATCGCGCCGTACCAGCGCCGGCGCCCGTCGGCCTTCCACCGTGTCGGGCAGCTCTACCAGCACCTGATTGCCCTCGACGCGCACCGGGAAACGCGGCAGATGGTCCAGGCCCGGCGGCTCCAGATACTCGCCGGTTCGCGCATGGAAGCAGGCATGGTGCCAGGGACAGATGATCCGTTCGCCATGAAGCACGCCCGTCGCGAGCGGGGCACCGTAATGCGTGCAGCGAGCCCCCAGCGCGTAAAACTGACCGTCCAGCCGCACCAGCAGCAATTCCGTCTCGCCCGCTTTTACCTGTTTCATCTGGCCGTCGGCCAGTTCATCGACCCGGGCAACCGGATAGATCGGCATGGCAGGTAGCTATCTGTTTCAACAGAAAAGCTCTTTCAGAGAAAATAACCCGCACAATTCAGAAGGTCCAGGCCCAAGCCTCAACCATCCGGTTACGAAACATGCGTCCGTCTGAAGCCCGCCCTGCTTACCCTGCGTTGCAAAGGCTTCTGTTTGACCACCCCGCTATCGCTTATGCAGGACTGGAAGTCATTAAAAAATTAGTTTCAACGAAGTTTATGACTTCGACCTGTAATCATAGCGTTTCGGTGCGGTTTATAGCCTGCCGTTTGAAGCACGACCAGCGCGCCCGTAGTCGGGCACGGAGCGAAGCGTAGTGCCGTCTCGGGTGACGCCGCTACGGCTGACGCCTTCGTGGCTTACTACGAACCCGTACTTCTGACATGCAGCGCGAAGCGTCGGCTTACCAGATTTCCCCTTGTTTTCCGGATAAGCTCTATAAGCACGCGTACCTGTCCAGCAAACTGATAATCAAAAAGGTGATTGCTCAATTCATTCCACCTTTTAGCACTTCCAGCAGTTTCTCAAACAAATCCTCCTTCCGATGATTGTACCGAAACTCCAGCTCCTTCAAATACAACGGAAACCACTGGGCCGACAATCCATGATACTTCAGCAAACGCTCCTT
>WFPM01000079.1 GCA_015487635.1 Rhodothermus sp. | reverse complement strand
GGATTCGCCTTCCTGGCGGGTGGCGTGGCGCCGACCGTCATCGAGGGGATCAACAAGATCGGCTCGGTTTTCTACGGCCCCATTCTGGCCGCCTTCCTACTGGCGATCCTGAGCCGACGGGCTACCGGCGTCGGCGTGATTGCCGGATTGCTGGCTGGCGTGGGCGTCAACCTGGTGCTCTGGCTCCGCTTTGAGGCCGAGGTGTCCTGGCTGTGGTGGAATGCAACCGGATGCCTGGCCACGCTTGCCGTGGCCGCGCTATTTCGGAGCCGAACGGCGACGGCAAGGCCGTTTCAACTTGGCATTCGGGAGGAGCTACGCGCACACCGTCGACTGTACATCGGCCTGTTGCTTTACACGATGCTGATCATCGGTGTGTCGGCCGGGCTGGCCTCTTTTGTCCGGTGGCTGGCCTGAGGGCACGGGCCGTCGTATCCGGCCCGTGCCGCTTCAGCCCGCCTGCGCCGTTTCGCGCTGGAGTGCTTCGTAGGCCAGGCGGGCCAGGCCGCCGGCAATGTGCACGTTGCGTTCCGAGGGTTCTTCCTGCTCCAGCCGCTCTCTGACCGCTTCGGTTGAGGCGCGGAGCAGGTTACGTGTGGCAGCCGTCGAAAGGCCGAGGAAGCGGGCGATTTCGTCGGCCGAGCGGTGATGTTCGGCTTCGAGTACGACGGCATAGGCGGCCTCCATCAGGCTGGGCAGCCAGGTCAGGCGTTTGCGTTCAAGCAGGCCCCGCGGGCCGCCTGCCAGTTCGATGGCTTTCAGGAAAACCTGCAGCGCCCGCTGATCCAGATCGACCGGTTGGGGGGTGATTTCGACCGGCATGGCTACGTCTGGTAGGTTGGTTCGACGGAAGACGCCTGATGCAACGTCTGGAGAGCGGGGCCGATGCGGACCAGCCCCGCCGGGGTGATTTCCAGCAGGTGCGTACTGGTGTCGTGCCCGCACAGCCGGCAGCCGTCGATGCGGAAGAGCCGGACTGTCTCGCCGATGGGCATGCGGTAGAGGCGGGCCTGCTGAGCGCTGGTGATCGGTTGCTTGGCCAGCACCAGTGTGCCGTCGAGGATGTGCCCTACCGCATAGCCGCCGGCCGCTTCGGCCGTGAGCAGCTCGTGGCCGCTGCGCTTCTGGGAGACGAGCAGCGCGGTCTGGTGCCATTTTTTGAGAAACGTGAAGATCGGACGCACCACGTCGCGGGCCAGCATCTCGCGCGCTTCGTAGAGCCCGGTGATCGAGTCGATCACCACGGCCTGCACGTGATAGGTCTTGATGGCGTGTGCCAGCGTGTTGAAGAGCGTGGGCAGATCCTGGGCCAGGAGCGTGTACGTGGCCGCATCGACCAGCACAATGCGATCTTCGAGGGCATGCCAGTCGGCACCCATGGCGGCCGCCCGCGCGCGCAGGCCCATCGCCACGAACGGCGCCGGGCTTTCGGTGGTCAGGAACAGGCACACCTGCCCGCGCCGCGCCTGCTCGACGGCGAACTGCTCCACGAGCAGGCTCTTCCCTGTGTCGGCGACCCCGGTCACCTGCAAAACGGCATAGCGGGGAATTCCGCCCAGCGACTTGCGCACCGGACGGCCGTCCTGCCAGGTCGTGGTGAAGAACAGTTCGTCCAGACCCTCGACGCCCGTCGGGACGCCTTCTAGATGCGGCGCGGCGGCGGCCGCGTGCCGCAGCGACACGACCGCTTCGACCAGCGGTCCGGCTTCACGCGAGGCAGATCCGGCCATAAAAAAGCTACCGGCTGTGCTGCAACCGGTAGCTCAAACGTCGCCGCGGAAAAATGGCTTCGGCGTCTATGTAATGGCTTAGTAATACGTTAGGTGGTGGCTGCTTCTTCGTCGCTGAAGATGTCGCCCGCGACGGCCGTGTTATCCAGCTCGGGTAGGCGCAGCAGCTCGATGCGGTGCAGCGCCGAGTAGTACCAGGGCCGCTCGGGCAGGCGGTGGGTGGGCAGCCATTTCCACGAACGCATCGACTCGATGTAACCCCAGTTAACGTAGGCGCTGAAGTTGTCGATCAGGTCGGTGAGCACGGCGCCGCTGTCGAGCAGGAAGCGCTGAATCCGGGCCCACTTCTCGTAGCTCGATTCCACGTGTGTTAGTCCGAAGTAGCCTGCACATCCCGGCCCTCGTAGCGCCAGCAAGCCGCGTTCGATCGTTGTCTTGAAGCCCCGGAAGCTTTCGGTCGGGTCGGTCATGAACGTATCGAACGCCCGAAGCCAAGAAGAAGGCAACGGCTCACGCAGGTCGTAGCGGACCGCCTCGAGCCGTTCAAGCCCTTCGCGGCGGGCCACCTCGTTGATGAACTGAATCAGCCGCTCGTCGATGTCGACGGCCAGGATGCGGGCCGGGGCACCGGTCAGCGCTGCGGCAATGCTCATCAGGTCGTCGTCGCCGAGGACGATGATCGTTTTGCCTTCCAGATCGCCCCGGTGCCAGGCGAATGCGATGCGCGAGAGCGTGGTGGCTTCGGTGACGAACCCCTGGTCGTAGGCCTGAATGGCTTCGGGCCGATGTCGGCAGATTTCCATGAAGCGTTCGACGACGCTTTCGGGCAGCGTGCGCCAGTCGACGCCGCGGCCCTCGCAGTGTGCGCAGGTCGCCTCACGTACGGGCGCCACGCCCAGGGCCTGTGCCAGGGCCTGGCCGTTTGCGGTCAGGCGCAGTGCTCCGTCGCGGGCTTCCAGCAGTCCTTCCGCAATGAGCCGGTGCCAGAACGTACTGAGCGCCCGCAGCGGCACGCGGCTCAGTCGGATTGCCTCCCACAGGTTGTCGGTGGACAGCAGGGCCGCCAGCGCGCGCTCGGCATCACGCTCGGTAAAGGGCACCGGCACCTGCTCGCGGGTTTGCTTGAGCAGGCGAGAAAGATGTTCGACAGCTTCTTGGGCCGTCATGGGTATGTGCGGGTTGTGACACGGCTGAAAGTAACGCCCCCAAAGTAAAGGACAGAAGCAGCCGATGCAACTGATTGGGCAAATCTTGATCTGAAAGGTGAATTAATGGTGAAGCTCTTGGGGGTAAAACAGACGATGGAGGTAGCCGCCTAAAGGCCCGCCGGGCCATTGCGAGCGAACGCCCGGTCGTCTTCTCAGAGTGCTGCGTCAGGTGCCGATGCGCCGACGGCATTTCTCCCTGCATGAAGCGTCCCCTTAAAACGCGGCCGCCGCCATCCCTTCACGTCTGCTTCTTCAAAATCATCGCATTGCGGATTCAGCACCGACACCTGCTCACAGTGAACGGGCCTGGGGCGTGGTTCCGTCCGATCAGGTGCAACTTCATCATAGAGCCGTGCTGTGCGTTCGGTCGTCTGCTATGCGTTACCCCGGGTGCTGCCTTCAAAGCGCGAGCAGGCATCGCCTCGGCAGTCCACGTCGTGGAATTGCGCGGGCCCTTTACGTTCAGGCTTAACCTCGTTGCGCCGGCAGGCGGTTAAAGGGACCGGGCCGATAGGGCACGGTTTTAAACGAGCCGTGGCATTTGGGTAAGTTCTGCCAGGCGCTTCGGAAGATCCAGGAAGTGCTTGTCCGGCACGGGGCGGTTGTCTCGTTTTCTGGTGGAGAAAGCGCTCTTTGATGCGTATTCGCTGCTGGTAAGAAGATGGACGGATAAGTCCGAACCGGCAGAGGCGGGTTGAAATCCTGAACGTTCTGGTGTAAATTTTAAAAACTTCAAAAATAAAAAAGAATGCATCTCATGACGCGAGCCCTTCTATTGCTTATACTGCTCATCGGATTGGGCTGTAAGCACACCCAGTCTCGAGAGGATCAGAGGCCGTCTCCGCTTCCGGAAACGCCAATTCCGCCCGGTCACATTCGGATTGTCGGTACCGTTGTTCGGGTACTGGCGCCTTCCGGTTCAACGGCTTCACCCTGCGATCAGTTTGCCTGTGATGCGCAGGTCCGTATCGATTCGGTACTGGGTTACGGGAGTGGAGTAACAGCGGCGCTTGCGGCCGGGCAGCAGGTACGGATGCATTTTCCTTTTACGCTGCATCCAACCCGGGAAGCACGTCCTGACCTGCAGGTTGACCTGCCCGGTCTTCAGGAGGGCGATCGGTTCCGGGCAGATGTTGAGGTGCAGGGGCCCTCTCCCGGAAAATCCGCCCTGTCGTTTCGCATCTATCGCTATGAGAAACTACCGTCGAATGCCGGTCACTAAAATTTGCGGATAGACCGATGCGCGCTTCCAGACGACTGCTGATCCTGCTCGGCCTGCTATTCGTGGGGGCGGCCTGGTTGGGCTCTCGATGGCTGCGCAGGCCACCGATGCCGCCGGCCATGCCGATGGCTTTTCATGAGGGCGAGGACATCGACGCGCGATTGCGCTGGGAGTGGATGCGGTTGCGTAACCCAGCGACCGACCGAATCCCCGAGGACATCCGCGCCCGCGAGCTGGCGTTTGCCGCCACGTTGCCGGTGCGGCCGCCGTTTGCCGGCAAGCAGGGGCCCCTGAGTGCCTGGGAGCATCGCGGGCCCTATAATCTGGGCGGACGAACCCGTGCCCTGGCGCTTGATGTCACGGACGAAAACATCATTCTGGCCGGCGGGGTCTCGGGCGGCATGTGGCGCTCCGAAGATGGCGGGCAGACCTGGGTCAAAACCACCCGTCCGGACCAGATTCACAGTGTGACCACGGTCGTTCAGGACCCGCGTCCGGGTAAGACGCACATCTGGTATTTCGGAACCGGCGAGTATCGGGGCAACTCGGCCTCGGGAGGTGGGGCCTTCTTTCTGGGTGATGGGATCTACAAATCAACCGATGGAGGACGTAGCTGGGCGCCTCTTGCTTCGACCGTATCCGGCACACCGGAGTCCTTTGAAAGCTTTTTCGACATCGTCTGGCGGCTGGCCGTCGATCCCTCCAATCTCGCAGAAGACGAAGTATATGCGGCCACGTACGGCGGAATTTTTCGCAGCACGGACGGGGGCGAAACCTGGACGGCCGTCCTGATCAGTCAAGGAAGTCCATGGTCTCCCTACACCGATGTGGCTGTCACTTCAACCGGGATTGTGTATGCCGCACTCAGTAGCGAGGGCGAAAGGGGTGGGATCTGGCGCTCCGTGGATGGACTGAACTGGGTGAACATCACGCCGGCCGACTGGCCGGCCAACTATCAGCGCATTGTGCTGGGCATCGTGCCTTCCAATGAAAACACGGTATACGTCCTGGCCTATACGCCGGGCAGCGGGGTCAACGACCATAGTTTCTGGAAGTACACCTACCTCTCGGCCGATGGCTCCGGCGACGGCGGCCGGTGGGAAAATCTATCGCATCTACTGCCGAACGAAGGCGGCCTGACGGGCAGCATCAACACGCAGGGCGGTTACGACATGGTCGTGGCCGTCAAGCCCGATGATGAGCGCACCATCATCCTGGGGGACATCAACCTGTACCGCCTTCAGATGGGCGACACAGATACCACACTGACCCGGATTGGCGGATACAAACACAAAGATACCTACCAACGGTATCTCCTGCACCATCCCGATCAGCATGCCGTGGCGTTTTATCCCTCCAATCCCAACAGAATGCTCTCGGCGCATGATGGCGGTATTACCCGGACCAACAATGTCCTGAGCAGCAGCGTTACGTGGTTCTGGCTGAACAACGGATACCTGACGACCCAGTTCTATACCATCTGTCTGGATCCGGGCACGCCCGACGATCCGGTGCTCGTCGGGGGCATGCAGGATAATGGCACCTGGGGGACTTTTGTCGACAGTGGAACGGCTGCCTGGCGAGAGCTGCTGAGCGGAGATGGCTCGTTCTGTGCCATTAGCAGTGGAAAAACCTACTACTACGTCTCTTCGCAGAATGGCACTACCTATCGTCTAGAGCTGGATGATCAGCTGAACATGACCTCATGGACGCGGATTGATCCGGCGAATGCCAGCGGCCAGTTGTTCATCAATCCTTTTGTCCTGGACCCGAACAATCCACAGCGCATGTATTATCCGGCCGGGGCCTCGCTCTGGCGCAACGACAGCCTCCAGGCAACGCCCGACTTCAGCAACGCTCCGGAAGCCGAGCGCTGGACCCGCATTGACATGTATCCGGGTAAGACGATCTCGGCCATCGCCGTCTCGGACAATCCGCCCAATCGGGTCTATTACGGGACCGCCGATGGCACCCTGATTCGCCTGGATGACGCCCATACCGACTCACCTGTCCGGGTCGACATTACAAGCGCCGACTTTCCTCAGGGAGCCTATGTGAGCAGCATCGCCGTTGAGCCCGGCAACGGAGATCATGTGCTGGTGGCGTTCTCCAACTATGAGGTCCTCAGCATCTGGTATAGCGAAGATGGCGGCACGACTTGGACGGCCGTCAGTGGGAATCTGGAGGAAAATCCGGACGGCTCCGGGAGTGGTCCTTCGGTGCGCTGGGTGGACATCCTGCCGCTGGACAACCGGACCCTCTATTTTGCGGCCACCAGCACCGGCCTCTACATGACCGAGGCGCTCGAGGGAATGGCAACCGTCTGGACGCAGGAAGGAGCGACCACGATCGGTAACGTCGTGGTCGATATGGTGCGCAGCCGTCAGGCCGACGGGCTGGTGGTGGCCGCCACCCATGGAAATGGCGTCTATGTAGCCCGGGCTCTTACGACCGCAACCGAGCCGATCGCAGCGCCCGGCGAACGCTTCCAGCTCCAGGCACCTTATCCCAATCCGTTTCGTCAGACGACGCGCCTTGTCTATACGTTGGACAGGCCCGTTGAAGTCACGCTGGAGGTGGTGGACCTGCAGGGGCGGCGCGTGGCCACACTGGTGCGCCAATATCAACCGGCCGGCACCTACCGGGTGACCTGGAACGGGCGGGACGCCCTGGGACATCCGGTGGCCAGTGGCGTCTACCTGCTCCGACTTCGGGCCGGCCGACAGGTGGCCACCCGGCCGGTCGTTCTGATGCGCTGACCGAAACGGCAACCCATTTTTTCATCGAAAGCGCCCGGCTAAAAACCGGGCGCTTTGTATTTTCTCTGGAGCTATACGAGATGCGGAGGTCGCACCCTGCGTCGATCAATAAAAACATGAAAATGAAAGCACTGGCCAAGACGCGTCCGGGGCCCGGGCTGGAACTGATCGAAACCGAGGTGCCGCAGCCTGGTCCGCGGGATGTGTTGATTCGCGTAAAGGCGACGTCAATCTGTGGCACCGACGTGCACATCTACCGGTGGGATGCCTGGAGCCAGCAGCGTATTCGGCCGCCGCTGATTCTGGGCCATGAGTTTGCCGGAGAGATCGTGGCGCTGGGGGAAGCGGTTGAGGGGCTGGAGGTGGGTCAGCCGGTTTCGGCCGAAGGGCACATCGTGGACCATACCTGTGCCGCCTGTCGGGCCGGCCAGCTCCACCTGTGCCGCAACGCGCGCGTGATCGGCATCGACCGTCCCGGTGCCTTCGCCGAATACGTGTGCGTGCCGGCCGAGAACGTCTGGGTCAATGCGTCCGATGTGCCGCCGGAGATCGCCTCGCTGCAGGATCCGTTTGGCAACGCCGTGCATGCCGTCTACACGTTCGATCTGGCCGGCCGCTCGGTGCTGGTGAGCGGGTGCGGGCCGATCGGCCTCATGGCCATTCCGGTGGCCCGCGTGGCGGGCGCCCGGCTGATCGTTGCCACCGACCTCAACGAGCAACGGCTGGCGCTGGCCCGACGCATGGGCGCCGACGTGGTGCTCAATCCCCGGCGCGACAAGGTGGTCGCGCAGGTGCGGGAGTTGACCGGCGGGGATGGCGTGGATGTCGTGCTTGAGATGAGCGGTGCCCCGGCCGCCATTCATGCCGCGCTGGAAGCGCTTCGGCCCGGCGGACAGGTGGCCGCGCTCGGCCTGACGCCCGAGCCGATCCGGCTCGACTGGAACGACCTGGTGGTCATCAAAGGCGCCACCATCCAGGGCATCTACGGCCGCAAGATCTGGGATACCTGGCACCGGATGCGCGCCCTGCTCCAGACCGGCGCCGTCGATCTCAGTCCGCTCATCACGCACCGCCTGCCGCTGGAAGCATACGAAGAGGCCTTCCGATTGCTGATGAATCCCGGCGACGAAGTCGTCGCCAAAATTATCCTCTATCCCAACGGCATGGACTGAAGCCCTGAAACCTGCTATCTTTGAAAGAAAAAGACCTGAACCCAATCGGAGCCTGCCATGAGCCACCCGTTGAGCTGGATCGACGACGAACTGGCCGCGCTGAAAGAAGCCGGCCTCTACACGTACATTCGCACGATCGAGTCGCCGCAAGGCGCCTGGCTGACCGTCGACGGCAAACGCGTGCTGAACTTCTGCTCAAACAATTACCTGGGGCTGGCCAATCATCCCCGTCTGGTGGAAGCGGCCCGAAAGGCGATGGAGCAGTATGGTGTCGGTCCCGGAGCCGTGCGCACGATCGCGGGCACCATGACGCTGCACGTGGAGCTCGAACGGCGGCTGGCCGAATTCAAGGGTGTGGAGGCCGCCATTACGTTCCAGAGTGGCTTTGCGGCCAACCTGGCCACGATTCCGGCCATCGTGGGCCGTGAGGACGTGATCTTCAGCGACCAGCTCAACCACGCCAGCATCATCGACGGCTGCCGCCTTAGCCGCGCCAAAATCATCGCCTACCCGCACAACGACGTGGATGCGCTCGAAGACCTGATCAAAGAGCACGGCCCGCAGTACCGCCGCAAACTGATCGTGACGGACGGTGTCTTCAGCATGGACGGCGACATCGCGCCGCTGCCGCGGCTGGCCGAGCTGGCCAAGCGCTACGGCTGCATCCTGATGGTGGACGATGCGCACGGCGAAGGGGTGCTGGGCCGGGGCGGCCGGGGTATCGTCGATCACTTCGACCTCCACGGCGTGGTGGACATCGAGGTGGGCACCATGTCGAAGGCTTTCGGCGTGATGGGCGGTGTGGTGGCCGGCAGCCGTCGGCTTGTCGAGTGGCTTCGCCAGCGCGGACGGCCGTTCCTGTTCTCCAGCGCCATGACCGTGCCCGACGTGGCCGCGTGCCTGGCCGCCATCGACCTGCTGGAGGAGAGCACCGAGCTGGTCGATCGCCTCTGGGACAACGCCCGCTACTTCAAAGCAAAAATGCAGGAGCTGGGCTTCGATACGGGCAAAAGCGAGACGCCGATCACGCCGATCATGCTGGGCGAGGCACCACTGGCGCAGGAGTTCAGCCGCCGACTGTTCGAGGAAGGCGTCTTCGCCATGGCCATCGGCTATCCGACCGTGCCGAAAGGCGCCGCCCGTATTCGCGTCATGCCCAGTGCCGCGCACACGCGCGAAGACTTGGACTTTGCGATTAGAGCCTTCGAGAAAGTCGGCCGCGAGCTGGGCGTGCTCGTGGCCTGAAACGGAGGACGCTAATGGGAGAAACACCGGCTCCGTGAGAAATCCGCCTGGGCGAGGCGCGGTCTGATAGTGATTCCGTTTGCTGTGCGTCAGCAGTTGGGTCTGGCACCGGCTGAGCGTCTGATCGTGTGTGTGGAAGAGGGCCGGTTAATGGAAAAGCACCCGGAACTGATCGAAGGGGTGAAGGCCTGGTTTGCGCACATTCCTCCGGAGGTTTGTCTGTCTGACGAACTGGGCGGGCGCACAGGATGGCGGCCAGGATTTCGGCGGCCTGTTGGGCCTGCCGGGGTTGATCGAACAAAAGGCGGGTAAACTTTCCTGGCGGAATGTTTTTAACAGTAAGCCACGGGGAACCTCCTGGTTTGTTGTGTTTGCGCTTTATCTATCAGGAGGTTCCCGTTTCTCTTTGTCCTAACGCATGGTCTGACCTCGGCAGAACGGCTCCCTTGAATACGGGTCAGGTAGTCTGTAGCTTTGTTTGAACAGATAAATGTATCTCCGAACCGTTCGGTGGGCGTCGCCATGAGATCTTTCATAACCGTTCTGCTGGCGGGACTGTTGCTTATCGGCTGTCGATCCGGCCAGGAATATCCACGGTTCACCTGGATCCCGTATGATCAGTCGCAAGAGCTGGCCGAAAATGCCGAACACCCTTCGCGCCGCATGCGCTTCAAACTGATTCAGTCCCGTGTGTTGGACAAAAACGAACTGCTTCGGGTAATTACCCGTCAACTGGAGGGGTTCTCTGAGGACACGTACCGGGAGCTTCTTCCCCTGATCTATGAGCAGGATATACGGACCCTGCAGCGGCATGTACGAGAAGGGCGCCTGAGCTATGAGCTGATTACGAAGTGGTATCTTTACCAGATTGCCCGCTATGAGAGCGATCGGGAGCGGTATCTGAATGCCATCGTGGCCATCAATCCGAACGCGGTGGCCGAAGCCCGCGAAAAAGACCGCCGGCGCCCGGAAAATCCGCACCCGCTCTACGGTATGCCGGTGCTGGTGAAGGACAACATCAACACGGCCGGCATGCCGACGACGGCCGGCGCACATGTGCTCCGCGATAACCGGACCGACGACGCATTCATTATCCGGCAGATTCGGGCGCATGGCGGCATCATCCTGGGGAAGACCAACCTGAGCGAGTGGGCGAATTTTCTCTTCTTTGGAGGGCCCAACGGGTTCAGCGCGGTTGGCGGCCAGACGCTGAATCCGTACGGGCGTCGGAAATTTGACTCAGGGGGGTCCAGCTCGGGCAGTGGTGCGGCCATTGCGGCCAACTACGCCGTCGTGGCGGTCGGCACCGAGACGTCAGGCTCCATTCTGTCGCCTTCCAGCCAGCACAGCCTGGTGGGGCTGAAACCCACGGTCGGGCTGCTGAGCCGTTCCGGGATTGTGCCCATCTCGAGCACGTACGACACGCCCGGTCCCATGACGCGAACGGTACGGGATGCCGCCATCCTGCTTTCGGCCATGGTGGGGCGTGATCCCGAGGATCCGGCTACGGCGCGGGCTCCCGAGCCGCCGGTTTACTGGAAGGTGCTTACGGAGCTTCAGGATCTGAAAGGATTCCGGCTGGGGGCTTTTCGGCCCTTCCTGGAAAACGCCCGCTATCAGGAGGCCCTGGAGGTGTTGCGGTCGCTGGGGGCCGAGATTGTGGTGTTTGATCCCCCTGAGGTGGATCTGGAGGGATTCGGGGAAGTGCTGGCGGCCGATATGAAGGAAGATCTGCCGCGCTATCTTTCTCGCTATGCGGCGCCGCCGTATCGATCGCTGACCGTAGCCGATATTGTGGCCTACAACCGGGCCGATTCGGCATTGCGCATTCCCTACGGGCAGGGGCGTTTTGCGCAGATGCTGAAGGTTTCGCTGACATCGGAGGAGCTGGCCGCACGCAAGCAGCACCTGCACGACGAGGCCGTCCGCTTTTTTGAGGAGCCCATGCAACAGTATCGGCTCGACGCGGTGCTCTCGATCAATAACTGGCACGCGCGGCCGGCCGCGCTGGCCCACTATCCCTGCCTGACGGTGCCCATGGGATTGAAAGAAAACGGCGAGCCCATCGGCCTGACGTTTATTGCCCGTCCTTTTGAGGAGGCCCGGCTACTGCAGATGGGGTATGTGTTTGAGCAGGCCCGCAAGGGACGGGTGCCGCCGCCTGCCTATGCGCCCGAGGCGGAAGCGCGTGCGGAGAGCAGGCGCCCGGCTTCATGAGTCGGCCGGGATTGGTCGGCGTCCTCCGCGCCGGGGAGAGGGCGACGGGGCGGTGGGGAGGCAGGTCGTCGAAGACGTAGCAGGAGCAGCACGAAGAGCAACAGGCCATAGGCGAGCGGTGGACGCCAGTCGAACTTGACGGCCCACCAGTAGTGCAACACGCCCAGCACAGCAATGCCGTAGACGAGCCGGTGCAGGCGGCGCCAGGTGCGGCCGCCCAGGCGACGGATCCAGCCGGCCGTCGAGGTAACGGCCAGCGGCACCATCAGGCCGTAGGCCAGCAGACCCACGGTGATGAACCGGCGCTTGAGAATGTCCCGGCCGATCTCGCTCCAGTCGAAGAACTGATCCAGCCAGAGGTAGAGCAGCAGATGAATTGAGGCATAGAAGAAGGCGGCCAGTCCCAGGCGGCGTCGCCAGCGGATCCAGCCGTTCCAGCCGGTCAGGCGACGCAGCGGCGTGATGGCCAGCGTCGCCAGCAGGAAGCGAAGCGTCCAGCGGCCGGTCTGGTGCGTGATCTCCTGAATGGGGTTGGCGCCGAGCCGGTCCGTCCAAAGCCCCCAGCTCAAGTAAAGCAGCGGTGCGGCCACGCCCAGCCAGACCAGCACGTTGAGCCAGGGAGAGAGCCGACGCATCAGAAATACTTCCGCAGGTCCATGCCTTCGTACAGGTGGGCCACCTGGTCGGCGTAGCCGTTGAACAGCAGCGTTTTGCGCTTGCGGAATTCCCCGATGCGGCGCTCGGTCTTCTGGCTCCAGCGCGGGTGGTCCACGTTCGGATTGACGTTCGAATAGAAGCCGTACTCGTGGGGCGCCGCCTTCATCCAGGTGGTGATCGGTTGCTTTTCCACGAAGCGGATGCGCACGATCGATTTGATCGACTTGAACCCGTACTTCCAGGGCACCACCAGCCGGATCGGGGCACCGTTCTGATTGGGCAGCATCTTGCCGTAGAGTCCGACGGCCAGGATTGTCAGCGGATGCAGCGCCTCGTCCAGCCGCAGCCCTTCGACATAGGGCCAGTCGAGAATGGGCGCCTTCTGGCCGGGCATCTGCTCCGGATCGTACAGCGTGGTGAATTCAACAAACTTTGCGCTGGCCAGGGGTTCGGCCCTTCGGATCACGTCGGCCAGCGGAAAGCCCAGCCAGGGGATCACCATGGACCAGCCTTCGACGCAGCGAAGCCGGTAGACGCGCTCTTCCAGTTTGAATGGTTTGATAAAGTCTTCCAGCTGGTAGGTGCCCGGCCGGTGGCAGAGCCCTTCGACGCGGATCGTCCAGGGGCGCGTGCGTAGCCGATGGGCGTTGCGGGCCGGATCGCGCTTGCCCGTACCGAACTCGTAGAAGTTGTTGTAGGTGGTGATGTCTTCGTAGGAGGTCCAGGGCTCGTCGGTGTCGTAGGGTCCGGGATTCGTTTTGCGGCGCACCTGCCGGCTCTCGGCTCGGCAGCCCATGCTCAGCAGTCCGGTGGCAGCCGCACCGGCCAGCAGTCCGGCACGGCGCAGCCATTCTCGGCGGTTCCAGTACAGGCGCTCGTCGGTGATCTCGGACGAAGGAATCGGCGTTTCGGTGCGGATCAGCATGGCGGCGTGCTTTTTACGGGCAAAGCCCGGCTGGCTCCGGAGTTCCAGCCCTGTACGTGTCGCAGAAGACCCCGGCGTTACGGCGTTTCAGAGCGAAACGTCACGGCGAGTTGCGGCCGCGTGTTGACCTCCAGGTGGAAGACGTCCGGGCGGGCGTAGTGGCCGTCCACGTCCAGGGTCAGGAGTCCCTCGGGAATGCGTTCGGGATCTATGGTGGCCGTCACGAAGGCCGGTTCGTTCCAGACTGGTTCGGCCACATAGTGGCCGTCGGGACCGATCACCGCGCTGCCGCCGGTCTGCAGCAACCGCTCCGGGTCGCCCGGGATGGAAGCCAGCAACTCGCGGGCTTCGGACGGAACCCGAGAGAGCGACTCCAGGCCGTCCAGCACGTCCTGCTTGCGGAGCACCGTACCGGCAGCCAGCACGAAGCAGCGGCCTTCAAATGCGTAGTGGCGGCTGGCGATCTGGTGCAGCTCGTGTACCGAAGGCCACTGGGCCACGTGGATCTGCTCGAAGCGGGCGTGCATGGCCGCACGGGCCAGCGGCATCCAGTGTTCCCAGCAGATCAGGCCGCCCAGGCGCCCGAACGGCGTCTCGACGACGGTCAGCGTGCTGCCGTCGCCTCGTCCCCAGATCAGCCGTTCCGTGTAGGTGGGGACCAGCTTGCGATGCAACGCCCAGCTTCCGTCCGGTTGCAGAAAAAGCTGGGTGTTGTACAGCGTACCCTGCAGGCGCTCGTGCATGCCCAGCACCACGTAGCGTTCGCTTTCGCGCACCAGCGCCTGCAATTGCTCGAAGGCCGGTCCGGGGATCTCCAGTGCGTTTTCCCAGAGCAGGCGATAGACGGCCTTCGGGCCCGGAGCGTCCCAGAGTGCGGCGCCCGGTGCTTCGTCGAGCCAGATCGGATAACCGGGCAACCACGTTTCCGGAAAAACCACCAGCTCGGCACCGGCTTCGGCCGCTTCCAGCAATAGCTGACCGGCCCGCTCCAGGGAAGCCTGCAGGTTCAGGTAGACGGGCGGCTGCTGCACGATAGCCACCCGGCAGGGTTTCCAGGGCATGGTAACCGATTGGTTGGTTGCGGATGACGGCAGGAACTTAAGAAATTACACCGGTTGAAAGAAACCGGCATAACATCGCAACAAGCCGGCTTATCTGGCCATGTTCCGCGTGCGATGGCTGCTGCCGATCTTACTGCTCTGGGGGATCGGATGCGACACCTCGGGGATCGAAGAAGACGACGCAATACGGACCGTTCGCTTCGGCACCGATCACTCAGATATGGGGCGAATGATCGTGCCGCTCCCTGACGGGCAGTTGCTCGTGGGTGGTCATACCGATGGAGTTGCGGCACCGACCGACGGCACGCTGGCCGTTCCCTTATTGCTCTGGATCGATCTAAACGGCACAATATGCGGCAAGACCGTTTATCGGGATCTCCGACACGGAGAAGTCGCCGGTATTGCTCCACTTGGCGAAGACCTGGCCGTTCTGGTTCGCTACAGTCCTTATAAGGGACCGACGCGAACGCTCCTTTATCGAGCCCGTTCGGATGGTTCACGGGAGGAGGTGTTGTTCGAGGCAGAAGGCAGGGCAGCGAGCCGCCATGCCCTGCTGACCGACCCGAGCGGAGGACTGATAGTGGCCGTGGAGCGTTCACTGATTCGACTGGGACGGAACGGAGCCCTTTCCTGGAAGCGTACGTTCGAGGGATTGACTTTCATATATGATCTGGCGATCGATGACAGGGGGCGCATCTACGGGATGGGTCCTCTTACGGAAGGTGAGGGCATCGGGCTTTTCTGTGTAACGTCTGGAGGCGTGCTGGAGTGGGAGCGTACCTACGTGCCGGATGAGTTGATGAACTTTAAGTTGCTGGCGTTAACTTCCGATGGCTTTGTGCTGGGCGGTCGTCGTTTTCAGGAGCCGCGTATTGTACTGCTGTTTTTTGATCGAGAAGGCAACGAAGCGCACATTCAGTTTATCGGAGAAGGAAGCGTCTATCCGGGTGCATTGCTCACGTTGCCGGAGCATAACGAGATGGTGGTGGCCCTGACCGAACGATATCGGCCTCCGGAGGAAGGTATAGAATTTTTTAGAACGTATCTGGTGCTGCTTGACGCTATGGGAAAAGAGCGGGCCCGCTGGCTTTTCGGACCGGAGCGTGGATCCACATTTGTTGACGACCTGCTGATCGCGGGAAATCATCTGATCGCCGTTGGCGCTACCGGCCCGGAGTACCTTTCCGGGTATGGCGGCGACGATTTCGATGTGCTGGTGCAGATTCGCCCGTTTTACTGACGCTCAGAAAATCTGGACGTAGCTGATGCCCCAGCTCCAGCCGGGACGGTCCAGCCGCACGCCCAAATCCAGCCGGAACATGCCCAGCAGGCGGTTCAGTGCCACGGTCAGTTCGTGATAATTCAGGGAGGTTCCGGTCTGCCAGACGCGGCCTTTGGGCCACAGGTGCAGACGGGCGCCCACGCGCAAGTCGAGGAAGCTGAATGTGGACGGCCTCAAGTGGCTGGCCCGTTTCGGCGTCTCGGACGGCACCGTGGAGCAGGTGCTGGCCGCGTGTTGCCGAGAGGCCGCTCCAGCAGAGCAGCAGAATCAGACAGAAGGGAATTCTGGTTATGGAATACAGAAGGCTCTGGCTGGCTCAGCTGGCTGTACGAAAGGCACCGGCTTCGGTTGCTGCTTATGCCAACCCCAGACGTCGCTCCAGCACGGGGCGCAGCACGCGCCAGACGTTTTGGGCCACGATGCGCTGGCCTTCGGCGGTGGGATGAATGCCGTCGGCCTGGTTCAACTCGGGCACACCCCCGACGCCTTCGAGCAGGAAAGGAATCAGGTGGGCGTCGTTGGCGCGGGCCAGTTCGGGATAGATGGCACGAAAAGCGGCCGTGTAGTCGGTGCCCAGGTTCGGGGGCAGTTGCATGCCGGCCAGAATAATGTCGGCGTCCGGATAGCGGGCGCGCACTTTGTCGATGATACCCTGCAGGTTGCGGCGCGTCACTTCGGGGTCGATGCCACGCAGCCCGTCGTTGGCGCCCAGTTCCAGAATGAGCACGTCGATGCGTTCGCGGAGCAGCCAGTCGATGCGGCGCAGGCCACCGGCCGACGTCTCGCCGCTCAACCCGGCGTTGATGATGCGGACGGGCCAGCCCAGCGAATCCACTTTGCGCTGCAGGACGGCCGGAAAGGCTTCGCCCGGCGACAGGCCGTAGCCGGCGGCCAGACTGTTGCCCAGCACGAGCACGTTGACTGGGTGCTCCGCACGGGCGGTATCGCGGGTAGCCGGAGCCGTCGTATCAGGCGAAGCTTCAGATCGGGGCGGTTCGGACGCGCCGCCGCAGGCGGCCAGCAGCATGAGAAGCGGCAAAAGGTGCAGTTTCAGAACCGAATCGGTCGGACCGGTTATAAGGAGATCGAATCTGTGCATCAGCCGATGTTTGCATGTTACAGGTTGCGCATCTGACGAAAACCTTTCGGAGCGGCACCCGGACGCTGACGGTACTCCAGGATGTTTCTTTTTCGGTGGCCGAAGGGGAAATCTGTGCGGTGGTCGGCCCCTCGGGCAGCGGTAAAACGACGCTGCTGGGGTTGTGTGCCGGACTGGATCTGCCCACGGCGGGCAAGGTATGGCTGGACGGTCAGGACCTGACCATACTCGATGAAGATGCCCGCGCGGCACTTCGCAACCGGCTCGTGGGTTTTGTTTTCCAGACCTTTCAACTACTGCCGACGCTGACCGCGCTGGAAAACGTCATGGTTCCGGCCGAGTTGCGAGGCGACCGCACGGCCCGCCGACGGGCTGTCGAGCTACTGGAGCGGGTGGGGCTGGGCGACCGCCTGCATCACTATCCGCGCCAGCTTTCGGGGGGCGAGCAGCAACGGGTGGCGCTGGCGCGGGCTTTCATCAACCGTCCCCGCATTTTGTTCGCCGACGAGCCGACCGGCAACCTGGACGCCGAGACTGGAGCGGTCGTCGAGGATCTGCTTTTCGAGCTGAACGCGACGGCCGGCACCACGCTGGTCATCGTCACGCACAACCTGGAGTTGGCCCGGCGAACCGGCCGCATCCTGCACCTGCGGGCCGGACGCATCGTGGCCGACGAGCCGGTCCACGCCTCCACCAATGCGACGCGTCATGGCTGAGCCACGTATGAGAACGCTGCGCTGGGCCCTTCGCATGGCCTGGCGCGACAGCCGGGGCAGCCGACGGCGACTGCTGCTGTTTCTGTCGGCCATGGTGCTGGGGCTGGCCGCGCTGGTGGCCATCAGCGGCGTTGGGGGCAATCTGCGGCGGGCCGTGGACGAGCAGGCACGCCAGTTGCTGGGCGCCGATCTGCGCCTGGAGCGGGAAGCGCCGTTCGGCGAACTCGAAACGCTTATCGACTCGATCGGCGGCCGCCAGACCCGCGTGGTCTCGTTCGCTTCGATGGTCTATTTTCCCCGCACCGGTCGGGTGCGGCTGGCGTCGGTGCGGGCCGTTGCCGGCACCTGGCCCCTGTACGGACGACTCCAGACCGATCCGCCGGAAGCGGCCACGCGCTACCTGCAGGAAGGCGGAGCGCTGGTCGACGGCACCCTGCTCGACGCCTACGGCGCCCGCGTGGGCGACTCGGTACGTGTGGGGCGCCGGAGCTATCCGATCTTGGGACGGCTGCTCGCCACCCCGTCGGAGTCGGCCGCCATGGCACTGGCCGCGCCGCGCGTGTACATCCCACTGGCCGGGATCGATACGCTGCTGCTCGGTTTCGGTAGCCGCGCCGAATACGCGGTTTACTTTCGCTTTGACGACGGTCGGGATGCCGAGGCGCTGGGCGACCGGCTCCGCCGGACGTTGCGGCCGCTGCGCGTGCGCGTCGATACCGTCGAAGAAATCCGGGAGGACTGGGATGAAGCGCTGACAAACCTGTACCGCTTTCTCGGGCTGGTCGGCTTTATCGCCCTGATTCTGGGCGGAATCGGTATTGCCAGCGCCGTGCATGTGTACGTGCGCCAGCGCGTCGATGCGGTGGCCGTACTCCGATGCCTGGGGGCTACACCTGCGCAGACCGTGGCGGTCTATCTGCTGCAGGCGCTGGCAATGGGACTGGTGGCCGGCTTGGCCGGTACGCTGCTGGGATTGGGACTGCAGGCGCTGTTGCCGCGGTTGCTGGCCGAATTCCTTCCGGTCGCGGTACCGCTGCACATCGAACCGGCTGCCGTGGGGCTGGGACTGCTGAGCGGACCGGCCATCACGCTGCTTTTTGCCCTGCTTCCGCTGCTGCCCGTGCGCCGCGTGACGCCGCTGCGGGCGCTGCAGGCCTCGGTCGATCCCGTGCCCGCCGGACGCGATCCGCTGCGCTGGCTGGCCTGGCTGCTGCTGGCAGGCGGACTGACCGCGTTCGCCATGCTGCAGGCGCCTGCTCCGGCCATCGGGGCCGGCTATGCCGTCGGGCTGATGCTCGTCTTCGGTGCGCTGACGCTGCTTGCCCGCGGGCTGATGCGTCTGCTCCGGCGCGCGATCCCGGACCGCTGGCCGTATGTCTTCCGCCAGGGACTGGCCAACCTGTACCGTCCGCACAACCAGACGCTTGTGCTGATGCTGGCGCTTGGGCTGGGGACGTTCCTGGTGGTGCTGGTGCTGCTCGTCGAGCGGACGCTGCTGGCCCAGGTCCGGCAGGCCGGAGGCGGCGAGCGTCCAGATCTGGTCTTTTTCGACGTACAACCCGATCAACGCGACAGCCTGGTCGCGCTGATCGAAGCACACGGGGCACCGGTGCTCGAAACGGTCCCGATCGTCACGATGCGGCTGGCGGCCGTCAACGGACGTCGGATCGAGGCCCTTCGTGCCGACACCACTGTGCGGCTGAGTTGGGCCTTCCGGCGTGAGTATCGTTCGTCCTACCGCGATTATCTGACCGACACCGAAACGCTGCTGGCTGGCACCTTCACGCCCTCGGTACCGCCCGGTACGGCTGTGCCACCCGTGTCGCTTGAAGAAGAGATCGCCGCTGAACTGGGCGTGACGCTCGGCGACACGCTCGTGTGGAACGTGCAGGGTGTCGAGATCCCCACGGTGGTGGGAAGCATCCGGCGTGTGGACTGGCGGCGCTTCCGGACGAACTTTTTCGTGCTGTTTCCGCGCGGTGTGCTGGAGGAAGCGCCCCAGATGTTCGTGCTGCTGGTGCGAGCCGGGGAGGCTTCGCCCCAGATCCAGAGGGCCGCCGTCGAAGCGTTCCCGAGCGTGTCGGCCATCGATCTGCAGCTCATTCTGAATGTGGCCGACGAAATCTTCGGGCGGGTGGGGCTGGTACTGCAGTTCATGGCGCTGTTCAGCGTGCTGACGGGCGTGATCGTGCTGCTGGGAGCGATTGCCGTCACGCGTGTGGCCCGCGAGGAGGAGACCGTGCTGCTCAAGACGCTGGGGGCTTCGCGGCGTCAGGTGCTTCAGATCACGGCCGTGGAGTACGGGCTCCTTGGGTTGCTGGCGGCGACGGTGGGACTGCTGCTGGCCGTGGGAGCGGCCGGATTGCTGGCCGGGCTTGTGTTCGAGACATCGCCCGTGGGGGCGCCGGACGTGCTGGTGGCGGCGCTGCTGAGCGCCGTGGTGCTGACGCTGGGCGTCGGGCTGTTCGGCAACCGCCGTGTCTACGGCCGTCCGCCGCTCGACGTGCTCCGCACGGCAGGGTAATCAGAAAGCATCCGGGGAGCGCACGATTTCTGCAGTATGCGTAACCGCGGCGATCGGAGACGTGTAAGCCCGGGTGAGACAGCAGTCGAATATGCCCCGGCTGCATTTCATAACCAGGCCCTGCATTCGTTGCTTCCGGTTGTAGTCAGGCACGGAGCGCAGCGAAGTGCCGTCTAACGCCACCTGTATCTGCGGCTGGCGTCTTCGTGGCTTACTACAAATACGTGCTTCGGCCATGCAGTGCGAAGCGCCGGCTTACCAGATCAGGTGCATCGCATAGTGCTGCGTATCGAAAGCAGATTCAACACCAGGGAGATTGGGGCAGGGCTTGAGAGAAAAATCTGGATTGTTTACCTTGGGTAAAACGGTTTGATAAACACTGGCCAGCATGGGAAGCTCGCGGAGCACGATTCGGGATGTGGCCCGGGCGGCCGGTGTGTCGGTTTCGACTGTCTCGCTGGTGCTCAACAACAAGGGTAACGTCAGTGAGGCGACGCGCCGGCGTGTATTAAAAGCGGCTCGAGAGCTGGGCTATGTCCCATTGCGGACTGCCCGTGATCTGTCGAAGCAGCGTACCGGCAATGTGGGCTTTGTACTCCGCGAAGATCACTTCACCCGGAGTGAACCGTTTTATACCTACATTTTTCTCGGGACCGAATTCGAGGCGCGGCTGCACAGCCTCTACGTACTGCTGACCACCATTCCGCGGGATTATCGCAAGGGCGAGCATACGCCGCGCTTTCTGCGGGAGCGCAGCGTCGACGGTCTGCTGATCGCGGGCAAGGTCAGCGCCGTGTTTCTGGAGGAGGTGCGGGCGATGAAACTGCCCACCGTGTTAATCGATTATGAGGCGGAAGGTTTTCCGGCGGTCGTGATTGACAACCAGGGAGGCGCCCGTGTGGCCGTCGAGCATCTGATCCAGCAAGGACACCGGCGCATTGCGTTCATCGGCGCCGACCTGCGGCATCCGAGTATCGCCGACCGGCTGGAAGGGTACCGGATTGCACTGGAACGGGCCGGGCTGTCGGTAGACCCGGCGCTGGTGCTGGTTGATGACGAAGCCGAACCCACGCGGGCGACGGGTCAGCAGCTGGGTGCACGACTGCTGGCGCTGGCGGAGCGTCCCACGGCCGCTTTCTGCGCCAACGATGCGCTGGCGCTGGGTGTGATGGAAACGCTACTGCAGGCGGGGCTTCGGGTGCCTGATGATGTGGCGCTGGTGGGCTTCGACGATGTGCAGGGCGCCACCCAGGCCCCGGTGCCACTCACCAGCGTGCGCGTCTTCAAGGAGCAGATGGGTGAACTGGCCATGCGCCACCTGGCCGAACGAATTGGTCCGGAGCAGACCCGCCGCCCCTATGCCCGCGGCCAGCACACGATCGTGGCCCCCACCGAACTTGTCGTGCGCGCTTCGTCGGCTCGCGTGTAATTTGAGTAAAGCGCTTTAGTTTACGGGCTCGGTCCTTCTCTTGCTTTTGACTTGAAGTTGCATCCGGTAGCCTCGAAGTTCGGTATTACGTTCTGACGCATGCGCCGCATCTGCCGACATGGCTGCAGGATCGGACTGCTGGTCGGAGTACTCCTGCTGGCCGGCTGTCATCGTCCGACACCGATGCCCGGGCCGGAAAACGGCAAGGTGCGGCTCGTCTACTGGACGGCCCCCAACCCCGACGAGCTGGCACTGGCCCGCGAGTTGGTGGCCGAGTGGACGGCGGCCAACCCGGAGGTCGAGGTGATCGTGCAGCCCATCCCGGCCGGTCAGTCGAGCGAAGAGGTGCTGCTGGCCGCCGTGGCCGCAGGCACGACCCCCGACCTGTGCTCGAACATCTGGCCGGGCATCGTCGAGGACTTCATCGAAGCAGGAGCGCTCGTACCGCTCGATCGCTTCCCGGACTTCGACTCGCTGCTTGAAGCACGCATCCCCGAGACGGTGCGCGAGCCGTTCCGCTCCCGCGACGGACACTTCTACCAGCTCCCCTGGAAGACGAATCCCGTCATGATGTTCTACAACGTGCGGCTGCTGCGAGAAGCGGGCTTCGAGCGGCCGCCGCGTACCTACGGCGAATACTTGGAAGCCGCCCGCCGCATCACGGCCGACACCGACGGCGACGGACTGATCGACCGCTGGATGGGCTATCGCGACATCCGACCGATCTGGTGGCAACGCTACTTCGACTATTACGCCTTCTACCTCGCCGCTTCAGGCGGGCGCACGCTCTTCGACCGACAGGGACGGCTGGCGCTCGATACGCGTGCTTCAAACCGGGTGTTCGATTTCTTTGCCCGCCTGTACGCGATGGGCGCCTTCCCGAAGGCCGTCTGGACCAGCGCCGGAAGCCGCTTTCTGAAGGGCCAGCTCGCCACCGACTTCACCGGACCCTGGCATCTGATCTGGCTGGAAAAACATGCGCCGTCCGCCCTGGCCTACGATGTGGCGCCGATCCCCGTGCCGGACGACCACGAAGGGCCGGTTTACACCTACGGCGATTACAAGAACATCGTGATCTTTTCGACGACGCGACATCCGGACGTGGCCTGGCGACTGGCGCGCTTTCTGGTGTCGCGCGAGGCCGACCGGCGGCTGCTGGAACGCACGCGCCAGATCCCTGTGCGTCGGGGCCTGCTCGACGATCCGTACTTCGCGTCCGTGTTTGAGCGTTATCCGGTGCTCCGGCGCTTTGCCGAACAGGCTGCTTATACGCGGAGCGTCGACAGCGTGCCGGATCTGAAAGAAATTCTGGACGCGTTCGCGCAGGAGTTCGAGGCGGCCGCCGTCTTCGGCGTGCGCTCACCCGCCGAGGCAACCCGCCGCGCATTGCGTCGCATTCAGATGATTCTGGACTGGAATGCCTGAGCTGCGCGCGACATTACGGCGCCTGCAACTCCGCCTGCGCGGCGAGCGGAGCGGCTACGTGCTCATGGCCCCTTACCTGCTCCACATGGCCGTGTTTTTTGGTTATCCGCTGCTGTTCGCGTTCGTGCTGATGTTTCATCGCTGGGACATCGTCACCCCCATGGAGTTCGTGGGGTTGAAGAACTTCGTGCGGTTGGTGCGGGACGACCTGTTCTTCCGGGCGCTGCTCAATACAGGCATCTTTCTGACCATCCACATTCCGATGCAGATCATTGTGGCGCTGTTTTTTGCGGAGTTGCTCAACCGGCCGCTCAGGGGCCGGGGCTTTTTCCGCGCGGCCTATTTCATGCCCGTGGTGGTTTCGGGGGTGGTCATCACGATCCTGTTTCAGCAACTGTTTGCTTTCGACACCGGACTGATCAACCGGATGATCCGGGCGCTGGGTGGAGAACCGGTACCCTGGCTCGTGTCGCCGGCGCTGGCCATGCCCTCGATCGCCCTGATGGCGACCTGGAAGAACGTGGGACTCTACATCGTGCTGTTTCTGGCCGGGTTGCAGCACATCCCGAAGCACCTGTACGAGGCGGCTGAGCTGGACGGGGCCAACGCCTGGCAACGCTGGTGGCACGTGACGCTCCCCATGCTGAACCCCACAATGGTCACGGTGGTGGTGCTCTCGACGATCGGCGGGTTTTCGCTCTTTATCGAACCCTACATCCTGACGGGCGGCGGACCGCTTAACGCCACGCTCTCGGCCGTGCTCTACATCTACAACCAGGCTTTCTACTTCAACCACATGGGCTATGCGGCTGCGCTGGGCTTCTGCTTTGCCCTTGTGATCTTCGTCGTGGTGCTGTTACAGCGACGCTTTGTGGAAACCGACACCTGGAGCTGAACCATGCGCCGGCTGTTACTTTATCTGATACTCGGGATCGGGCTGGTGGTGTTCGCCTATCCGTTCGTCTGGATGGGCATCGCCACGTTCACGCCGGAGGCGGAGATTCCCGAGCTGACGCTGTTGCCATCCCGGTGGACGCTGGACCACTACCGGCTCGTCTTTGAGCGCCTTCCAGTCTGGCGCGGATTGCTCAACAGCCTGGTGGTGGCGCTGGCCGTTACGGCTTCGGTGCTGGTCTTTACCTCGATGGCCGCCTACGCGCTGGCCAAGCTGCACTGGCGCGGCCGCGAGACGGTCTTTTCGATCATTCTGTTTACGATGATGGTGCCGTTTCTGCTGCTGCTCATCCCGCTCTACACGCTGGTAGTGCGGCTGGGGTGGACCGATTCGCTGCTCGGGCTGATCGTGCCGTTCATGATGAACGCCACGGGCGTGCTGATCCTGCGCCAGAGTTTTCTGACAATCCCGCGTGACCTGATCGATGCGGCGCGGATTGACGGCTGCGGTGAGCTGCGCATTCTGTTTACGATCGTCTGGCCGCTGTCGGTGCCGGCACTGGTGACGGTGGGGCTGCTCACGTTCATTGGGAGCTGGAACGAGGTGCTCTGGCCCATTATTGTGGTGCGCGAGGTGCAGTGGATGACGCTTCCGCAGCTGGTGGCGCTCTTTGCCGTGGGCGGCGGAGCCGAAGGCCAGCTTGGTCCGCAGCTGGCGGCGGCCTTCCTGCTGGCGTTGCCCATCGTGCTGGCCTACCTGTTCTTCCAGCGCTACTTCATCCAGAGTTTTGCGACCGGTGGACTGAAAGGCTGAGGACCTTCCCATGCGACGGCTTCTGTGGTTCATCCCGGGCTTTTTTGTGCTGGCGGCGGCCGGCTGTCTGGCCGTGCCGGAAAGCCGGCCTGTCTCGGACGCGCTTCCCATCAATCTGGCCCATCTGGAGCACCTGAGCGAAGACGTGGTGCGGGGCGACTCGGTGCTGCGCATCGTGCACATCTACGCCGAAGCGCCGGACTACCACTGGGTGGACGATCCGGACGAAGGGACGGCCTGCGTGGATGACGCGGCGCGTGCCGCCGTGCTCTACCTGCGCCTCTACGAACTGACCGGCGACGAGACCGCGCGGCGCACGGCCGAAAAGCTTTTGCGCTTTGTGCTCTACATGCAACGGGCCGACGGGCTGTTCTACAACTTCGTCTATTCGAACCGACTCGACATCAACACGACACACCCGAACAGCCGGGCCGAGCCGTTCGGCTGGTGGGCCGGGCGGGCCGTGTGGGCGCTGGGGACGGCGGCCGATGTGCTGCGGCAGGCCGATCCACGGCTGGCTACACAGGCGGCTGCGGCGGCGCGGCGGGCGCTGGTCCACCTGGACCGCACCTGGCTGGTCCGCTATCCGCGTACGCGGCGGGTCGACGAACGCACCGTGCCGGAGTGGCTGGTGTACCGCTACGGCTCGGACGCGTCCAGCGAGCTGCTGCTGGGGCTGGTCCGGCT
This sequence comes from Rhodothermus sp., assembly GCA_015487635.1. Lineage (GTDB taxonomy): Bacteria > Bacteroidota > Rhodothermia > Rhodothermales > Rhodothermaceae > Rhodothermus. The sequence goes on along the minus strand of WFPM01000079.1, from coordinate 15,445 downwards.
CCAGAAGGCCGCGCCCGACACCTCGCTGGCCCGTATGATCCGGCAACTGGCCGAGGGGATGGCGCTCATGCAGTACGGCTCGATGGCGCGGCATCCCTATGGCGCCCACGCGTCCTGGATCGACACCTGGCACGGGTGGGGCAATGCGCAGACGCAGGCGCTGGCCGAGGCCGGCTACCTGGAATCGGCCATCTACGAAGCCGAGCACTTCTACCCGCGGCTGCTCGTCTACGGCTGGATGTATGCCATGTCGCTGGACGACTCGACGCAGGTGCAGCGCTACGAACAGATCGCCTATGCCGTGCGCTGCGTGGCCGTCGGGCTGATCCGACTCTACGAGCAGACCGGCGATGTACGCTATGCCACGATGGCGGGATTGGCTGCGAGCTGGCTGACGGGCAACAACGAAGCGGGCGTGCCCATGTACGACCCGGCCACCGGACGTGGATACGACGGCATCACGGGCCCGGGGACGGTCAACCGCAATGCCGGGGCCGAATCGACCATTGAGGCGCTCTACACGATGCTGGAGGTGAGCCGGCACGAACCGGCCCGGCGTTGGCTCTATGCACGGGGCGCCCCGCCCGTCGAACTCACACACGAGGGGACGCGCTACGCCTACCGCGTTTTCAGCGTGCAGGAAAAAGACACAACGCGTTCGGTGGCCGTGGTGCTCAACCTGAGCGCGGAGCGGTTAGAGCTGCTGGAAGGGAAGGCGCTGGCGCGATTTCTCCGGGAAGTAACCACCGAACCCGTTCACCGCTAAAAACGGAAGGGCTTATGCCACAGGATTCCGAAGCCGTTACGTTGTTTCGACGCCATCCGGAGCCCATCCTGACGCCAATGCCGGAGCATTCGTGGGCGTCGGGGGCTGTGTTCAATCCGGGAGCCTGGTACGACGGCACGCGCGTACACCTGCTCGTTCGTGGCGTGCCGGCCGGTTACCGGCGCATCCGATTGACCGATACGCGTCCGGGCGAGCCGGAATGGGGGTTCGATCCGTACGTGTCGTACATCGGCTATGCCGAAAGCACCGACGGCGTGCACTTTTCCGTCCGGGCCGAACCGTTGATCCGGCCCGACGCACCCTACGATCACTTCGGCGTCGAAGACCCCCGCATCAGCCGTATCGATGATCTGTACCTGATCACCTACACGGCACTGGGTGCACCCGCTTTTGCCCGACCGGGTTGCGTGCGTATCGGCCTGGCTTCAACCCGCGATTTTCAGACCATCACAAAGCATGGCATTGTGGGACCGGACACGACGGACAAAGACGCCGTCATTTTCCCTCGACGTATTCGCGGGCGCATTGCCATGCTGCATCGCATCGTACCGTCCATCCAGCTCATCTACTTCGACGACCTGGAGCAGCTTTTCCGTCCGCCGAAGGCGCTGTGGGAACGACACTTGGCCACGCTGGACGAGCATGTCGTGCTCCGGCCCGAATTCCCCTGGGAGGCCAGAAAGATCGGAGCCGGTCCCACGCCGATCGAGACCCCGGAGGGCTGGCTGCTCATCTACCACGGCGTGGACGCGCAGCACGTGTACCGCATGGGCATGGCGCTGCTGGATCCGGACGATCCGCGTCGGGTGATCGCCCGCACGCCGGAGCCCGTGCTGGAGCCCGAGCTTCCATTCGAGCGCGAAGGCGATGTGCCGAACGTGGTCTTCCCGGAAGGAGCCGTGGTGATCGACGACGAGCTGCTGGTCTACTACGGGGCGGCCGATCGGACGATCGGCCTGGCGCGGGCGCCACTTGCCGATGTGCTTGCCTACCTGCAACGCTGTTCGATGCGAGTGAGTCGTAGCGAAACGCATTGAACTTTCTGCAAACTATAAACAGCTACCCGGACAATGGGACGGGGAATCGCAGGCATCAGGCTGGAGCAGGTCTGGAAGATTTACGACAACGGCTATGTGGCCGTGGCCGATGTCACGTTCGAGGCGGCCGAGGGAGAATTTCTGGTGCTGCTCGGCCCTTCGGGCTGTGGCAAGACCACGCTGCTGCGCCTGGTGGCCGGACTGGAGACCGTCTCGCGGGGTACGATCCGCATCGGGGACCAGGTGGTCAACGATGTGCCGCCGCGCGACCGGGACATCGCTATGGTCTTTCAGAATTATGCGCTTTACCCGCACATGACGGTCTATGAAAACATGGCTTTCGGGCTGAAGCTGCGCCGGGTGCCGAAGGCCGAGATCGACCGTCGCGTGCGGGCGGCCGCCCGCGTGCTGGAACTGGAGCACCTGCTGGACCGGCGGCCGCATCAGCTTTCGGGTGGGCAGCGCCAGCGCGTGGCCGTCGGACGCGCCATCGTGCGCGAACCGCGCGTGTTTCTGTTCGACGAGCCGCTATCGAATTTGGACGCCCGGTTGCGCGTGGAGATGCGGGCCGAGCTGGCCCGGCTGCACCGGGAACTGGGCCGCACCATGCTCTACGTGACGCACGACCAGGTCGAGGCCATGACGCTCGGCCAGCGCATCGTCGTGCTCAACCAGGGGCGCGTGCAGCAGATCGGCACGCCGCTGGACGTCTACCACCGGCCGGCCAATCGCTTCGTGGCCGGCTTCATCGGGAACCCGCCCATGAATTTCATCGACGGACGGCTGGAACGTCTGAATGGCCTCCGATTCGTGGGCGAAGGCGGGCATGTGCAGGTTCCACTGGCGGAAGCCGAATGGCCGAATATCCAACCCGGACAGCGCGTGACGCTGGGCGTGCGGCCCGAGGCCGTGATACCGACCACGCCCGAGCGCGCCACCGTGCAGGGACCGGTGGAGACCGTCGAGGTGCTGGGCGCCGTGGCCCATTTGTATGTGCGGGTGGGACAGACGACCGTCGTGGCCCAGGTCGACGCCGCCCAGTGTCCGGCGCCCGAACAGACGGCGTATCTGCACTTCGATTCCACGCGCATTCACCTGTTCGACGCCGAAACCGGCCAGGCACTACTCCGGCTGGCCTGAAGCACTGCCGGAAGGTTCAGTCCTCCGGAATCACCACCGTGACTGGTTCGCTCAGGGGCGAAGCCGCACCGTTTTCAAAAAACACCTGTATGGCATAACGATAGGTGCCCGGTCCGAGCAGATCCAGATCTTCGAACCGCGTCCGTCGGCCGGCCGACCGATAGCGCCGCAGGGGCGCATCGTTAAAGCTCCGGTAGACCACGAACCAGTGCGGGTCGGTTTCCTGATAGGACCAGCGCAGCACAATGCGGCGGTCGCGGGCCTCATAGCGGGCCTGCAGGTTGGCGATCGGCGGACGGCGTGCCCGGATGTAGGGACGTGCCTGGACCGACGGGGCAGGAGGCGACAGGTTCCCGGCTTCGTCTTCGGCGCGGAGCGTGTAATAGTAGCGACGTTCCGGGCGTACCGTCGTGTCCTCATAGCGCCGGGCGGTGGAGTCCAGCACGGCTATTTCGGTCCAGAAAAGCTCGTTGGGTCGTTTCCGGTAAAGATGCACCCGTACGACATCCGGACTGCTGCTGGGGAGCCACTCCAGGATAACGCTGGAGTCGGTCGGGGTCACCCGCGTAAAGAGCGGGGAGACCGGCGGCACGCGGTCCGGCAGCCGGACCCGGATGGGTTCGGAAGGAGGCGAGGGGTTGTAATTGCGATCCAGGGCCACGACCCGGTAGTAGATGGCCTCGGTCAGGGTGTTCAGGTTCAGCGTATCGACAAAAACCGTATCGGCCAGGGGAAAGCCGGTTTCCAGCGTAAAGGTATGGTCGAGCTGGTTGGCCCGGTAGACGCGGTAGCCCAGCAGGTCGGGTTCCCGGTTAGGCTGCCAGCGGAGGGTCAGAATGCCGGTCGTGTCCACCCGGGCAACCAGGCCGGTCGGTGGCGCCGGGGGGATCGAATCGATCAGATGGATATAGCGGGGCATGGAAGAGGAAAGATTGCCGGCCGTGTCGACGGCCAGTACGACATAATAGTTGTTGATGCCGGAGATGGCCCGGCTATCGGTGGCTTCACGGGTTGAAGGTGGGAGTTGTTCGCCGAGTTCAAAGGGGCCGTCCGGACTGTTGGAAATGCCGATGTAAAAACCGGAAAGATCGGGCGAAGGGGTATCGATCCGCCAGCGAAGGCGAACCGTGCTTTCACGGACGTGCTCGGCCTCTTCGATAATCGGCGGTGGAGGCGGTGTCAGGTCGCGCGACATGCCGGCAACTTCGACGGGTCGGGAGCGGTGGGCGAAGGCATCGATTCCGTAGATGCGATAGTGGTAGGTTTGATAATTGACCGTGGTCGAGTCGGTAAAGCAGAGTTCGCGGTTTTCGGCCAGCGTGGCACGGGTTTCAATCTGCACCAGCGGAGTTTCGGTCAGCAACTGGTAGTGTTGCCCGTCGTCGGAGCGTTCGACAAAGTAGGCCGTGAAGGCATAGGCGGCCAGGCGGGGATCCCAGCAGAGGCGGATCTGTCCATCGCCGGGCTCCAGGCGAACCGTAAAGTCCGGTACGGCCGGCGGCACCGGAGTCACGGTCACCGTAACGTAGGCCGTATCCAGCCGGAGGGTGGGATGCGGTGCCGCTGCAAAGACCCGGTAGATGTAGGTGGCGCCGGGTTCAACGGCCGCATCTTCATAGCGGAGCCCCAGCCCCTCGGCGGCCAGCGAGTCGAGATCGGCGGCAAAGAGGGCAAAACTGAAGCGGTTTTCCTGTTCGGCCGCTCGCCTTCGGGCTGCTGTGAAGGGATCGGTCGCCTGCAGAGGGGCAGGGGAGCCGTAGAGCATCTGGGCTGCAATGGCCGCCTGAGGGCGGGCATTGGGATCGGGCAGGCGCTGCCGCCAGGTTTCGAGCGGCCAGGGGCGGACGGGCTGTGAAGTCAGCCGCTCGTAGCGCAGGGGTGCCGTCGGGGGCGTCTGAGGATCGATGCGAACGCGTTCTACGTGATAGCCCACCGTATTGCCATGGTCCCAGGCCAGAAACGAAGAAGGCGCCCAGCGTAGCACCACCCGCACACCGTCCGACCAGGCCTGCACGGCAAGCGAGGGCAGGCGCACGGAATCGGGTTCCTGAGCCCGGGCCATTCCTGCTCCCAGGCTCAACAGGCCGAGAAGTATTACCAACCGGTAAGGTATCGGGCGTAGCCGCATCATATTGTGGAAGGTTAACGGAAGGTTCGGGGCGCTCGCAGACCGGTATCGAAGAAGACGTCGCCGCCGGGAGGCGTCACGTCCGGCCCGGTGCAGGCCGGATAATAGAAGTAAATCGAGAGCCGTCCATAAGGACGCACGTAGCTTTGCCAGAAGCCGGCCAGCCAGAGTCGCGTTCGGTCTTCGTCAGACAGCGTCCACCACCGGTCGGTGCTGGCCAGTTCGGCGATGGTATTTTGCAGGACGCGGGCGTCCAGGTAGACGAGCGTGCCCAGGGTGTACCTGAAGACCAACTGGGGCGGAGGCGGCTCGAAAGAGCGCAGGAGCGGTTGGCCTGAGAACCAGCGGGAAGATTGCGAGAAGGTTGTCACCGCCGTCTCAGAGATCGAGCTCGGCGGAGGCATCAACTCGCTGTCGCGCAGCGGGCCTGCTATCCGGCTATCGCGCCGCTGGAGCTTTACCACTTCGTTCGCCATTAGCTCGCGGAAGCTGAACGGACGGTACCCCAGGCGGCGCAGAATGGCATAGGGTTCCTCCACATAAGGACGCACATACCGTTGAATCCAGTCTGCAGTGCGACCATAGGTAAAAGGCACCAGGGCCGGTTGGAGGACACCGTTGGCCAGGCGGCGCTGCTCGAAGTCGTACCGCTCAAAGGATTCCTCGGTCCAGGTAATCGTGACGAGGAAGTCGTGCTGCTCTACAGGAGCGCCGAAGAAGCTGCCCCGCTCGAATTCGTAGGTACTCGTGGCGTTGAGTTGCGCCAGTTTGGCCGAGAGGGTGCGGTACCGACTGGTGCGGAAGTAGTATTGATACAGCAACTGCTCTCCGGGGCGGACCCGTGGACGGGGCAGGGTGCGGACTCGAAGTTGCGCCAGCGTGCCCCGAAGTTGTCGCAAGCCCACTTGAAAGGCAAGCCCTGCCCCCATGATCTCACTTTCCTGCTGCAACCGCTGTTGGAGTTCCGGATTGAGCTGGGCGCTGAGCTCCGTGCTCGGCCCCTCCTCTTCTTCTGCACGGCGCTGGCCTGCCGTGTAGCTGGCTACGAACCCCATTCCGGTCAGTGCGACGGAGGGTCGTTCCCGGCGAATAACCTGGAGGACGTAAGCGGTGGCCGGCAGCAGGTCGGGAATGGGAAATGCGATGCGCTGGCGTTGAATCGTGCCGTCTACCGTGATTGGGCGGGCATCGCCTTCTACCGGGGTGAACCGTACCAGAATATCGGCATTTTCGGCCAGGTACTGATAGTTTTCCTGCAACCAGATCTGGCCCTGGTCACATTCATCCTGCAGGAAGAACCGCTGCCGGTCACGGGGATAGCTGGAGACTACGTGTTCCGGCCGAATATGGTCGGGGCGGGCGCCGGAGCGGAAACGAACCGTACGGGTTTCCTGGAGCAGTTCCCCGCGCTGATTGCGAACCGGCTCCCAGCGTCCTCCGGCAACCTCATAGACGTATTCGTTGCCGACGCGACGACGTCCCACGACCCGTCCGCCTACCAGTTCTTCCGCGTAGACGTTGACCTGAGCCCAGTACCAGGTATGCGAGGCCAGCGGTTCTTCAGGCTGGAAGAAGACCCCATCGCCTTCAGGTGTGACTTCATTACGGCCGCGTACGAGGGGCCCTCGCTCGTTGTCTCTACGAAGCACGATGCCTTCAGTACGGAGACGATAGATTCGCTGGTTGCCGTCGACGTCCTTCAGCACGAAGGGACGGTTCAGATCGGCACTGAAGGCGGCGGCCGGTTCCACAAAGACGTCCACGTCCGTTTCGCCGTCCCGCGGTCTCAGATCTGTAATCAGCTCGATGCCTTCCAGCGGTGAAGGCGGAATAGGACGGCAGATGGTGCCTATTTCGAACTCGTACCGGAACTGACCCTGGATGGTACCATTCAGGATGCTGTAGTTCCCCTGAACGGCACCGCTGGCATAGGTGGGATTGGGCAGGCCGCCGCCCAGGGTGGCCCCTACCTCTGCATCGAAGATGTCGAAGCGTCCGCTGACCATGAACAGGTCCACTTCAATGCTCAGCCGGGCGGCGACCCCGGCGTAGAGCTGTCCCTGAGCATACCAGCCGTTCAGGCCGATGCCGGTCAGGGTACGGCCGTCCGGTGTGGTGCAGAGCGCGTCGCGACCGTAGTCGGTCAAGGCCAGGTCGAAGCCAATGACAGCCCGGAGCTCTCCATAGAAGATCAAGAACTGACCGCTTGCCTCGAAGCCCGTAGAAGCGCCGAAGAGGAAGGCCCGGCCTGTGGACAGATTGGCCGTAAAGTCGGCGCGTGTAATGGCCGGTGCTGGAGGAGGAGGATCCGGCATGGCGGGGACTTCCGGCCAGTTGCCGACCCACAGATAGCCGTCCACCCGGGACAGAGCAATCACACTAAGACGCAGGCGGTCCCGGACAGGCGTGGGACGCCCGATACGCAGATACCAGCCCCGGGGGCCGAAATGGAGTTGCGCGTCGCCACCTCCTTCGACTACGGTAACGCCCCCTGCCCGCAAGCCGATCCGGACCTCGAAGGTGGCGTCGAAGGTGCGGGCGGCGATATTCATGTCGATCTCGGCCGAACCGCGCACCGGCGGGTTGGCCGGGCGGTCGGTCGGATTAACCAACATGTAGGCGTCGCCTCGGAGCAGGATACGTCGGACGCCACCTCCCCGATTGAAGCTTACCTCCAGCGTAAGGTCGGCATTGAAGGGTTCGGGACGGGCGGCCGTGCCCACAATGGTGGAGGCCTGCAGCCCCAGCACAACCCGGTCGTCCGGCACGTAACGGGCCGTGCGTACCGAGCGCCCACCACGCAGGCTTTGAGGATCGGGCCGGCTTTCCTGCCGCATGTGATAATAGACGCCGCCGCCGAAACCGTAAAAGGCCATGCCGGTCGATCCGATCGGAATGCCTTCGCTGGCGCCGAGCGTTACCAGACCGTCGATGTACCAGTAATTGAAGCCGCGCACCTCACCGAAGCGGGCCGTGGCCGATACGCCCAGCTCGCCGCCCAGGAAATTGGCCGTCAGGCTACCTCCAAAGCCGTTGCCGTAGGTCGGGTCGTCCCGGTAAAAGGTAAGGCAGCTTCCTTCTCCGACTTCCACGACCCCGCTGATATTGCCGGCCAGGCACAGCTCGGTCATGTCGATGCCCGCAAAGGCCGGGCGCATGGGAGCGCCGGGCGGGCGTTCCAGACGACCCCAGACGGTGAGCGTAGTCCGGGCCGATAGCGTGGCCTCTTCGCTGCCCAGGTGTACCCCCAGCTGAAAGCGCAACCCGGCCGCCGGATCTCCATCGCGTGTGCCTACCTCAAGGCCCAGATCCTCAATGGTGACCGGGAAGCCCATGCTTTCCTGAGCCGGCGACGCGCCGGAAGGCACGGGACCAGTGCCGCCCAGATAGTGCGGCGGACTGGCCCAGCTCCAGGTACCGGCCGCAAAGTAGGGGGCCTTCGAACTGACCCCGAAGTTTTCAAACTGAACCCCCCGGAACGACAGCGGAATACCACCCAGATCACCGACCAGGGTAAGCCTTCCGTTCAGACAGGCATAGGCCTGAAAGCCCGGCCGGCGGGAGCGCCCGAAGCAGTTCGCGACCGGCCGGTTGGTGACTTCGATGCGTGAGGTGGGAGCCAGCTCCAGACGAGCGGCATCGAACAGCGTGGCCCGGAACGTTTCCGGGGGCTCGATGCGGAATGTATAGTAGAGACCGGGCCGCTCCTCTTCCGCAGACCCTCGGGACGCGTCCTCCGGAGGACGGCGTTCTTCCGAACGTTCGCCTTCCACCACGGCGGCCGATTGCAGTAGTGCGGTGTACCGCAGGGCCGGCTCGCCCACCGGAATCTTGATGGCGCCTTCCATGCGCCCTTCCCGGAAGGAACTGCTGATCCATTCGGCCCGGATCTGTTCAATGGAGAAAGCCCATCCGTCCAGACTACCCGGATTCGTGTCGAGATTCAGAAGATTTTCGGCCTGGGCTACCAGGGTAACCCCGGTGCGGTCGATCAGAACATTGGAAACGCCTATCGAGAGACGTGCCGAGGGATCCTCGAACGAGCCAAACTGAGAGGGTAAAAAGAGGGAAGCCCGCTGAATGAACCAGCCGGTCCAGGTTTGATCCCGATCGCCCTCGTAGCTTTCCGGAAAGGCAATGCCGGTAGGATTGTAACGGATGGAGCTGTCGTATACGATGTTGTCGGCTTCAAGGATGAAGTCCGTGCCCGCGAGGCGCACCCGATCCATGTCGCCCGCAATCAGCCAGTCGTCCATGGAGCGGGTGGCAAAACGGAAGGTGGCGCGGGCACGGTCCCCCCGGTCCATTCCCCCGTCGTTGATGGGAATGAACCATTCGCGGGGAAATTCAAACTGAAGAGCCAGCTGTAATTCCCGAAAGCCCGTGCAATCCCAGGCCGCGCCGGTCCCGGTTTCGCCGGTGTCCAGGGCATCTTCGCCCAGAATGCGCAGGATCAGGTCGGGACTGCGGCGTAGCGTGAATTGCAGGGAACGTTCCAGGGCCAGCCGAAAAGCTCCGGCGAGCCCTCGCGCATTGAGGCAGACGTCGCGCGCGCCCAGGGCAAAACGGCCGGTCTCCAGGAAGGGGACGGGCACGTCCATGACGGCGTTCAGGCTGGCCCGGGTCGGCGTGAACCGGATCCCCACCACGGCCACGACCCAGCGGGCCCCTTCGATGACCTGATCCAGTCCGATGGGCAGGGTGACCGGCTCGCTGCTGGCGCCCAGCAGGCTGGCCAGCTTGCGTCCGGCTCGGATCGCTTCCTGGATCCGACGGGCCCGGGACGTGTCCGGCTCAAAACGACCCACGAGTGTGGTCCATTCTTCGGGAATCACATCGTCTGTTTCGGCGATCGCTTCGCCCGCGACCACCTGATTCTCCGTGTTGATCTGCAGGTTTTCGAAACGTACCCGGAGGAAGAATTGTGTGCCCAGCGTTACCTGCACGATGCCGCGGCCGGAGAGATTGCTGCCGGTTCCGGTCGCTTCGGTAATGCGCAGCAGGAAGTTGCCGATCTGCACCCGCCGACCAACGAAGGCCGAAGCCGGTTCGGTAGAAAGCGTACGATTGGTGGGCAGCGGCACATCACAGGCGGCCAGGCATTCGTCCGGACGCTCGCGCAGGTAAAAGCGGGTCGGTTCGCTGGTAACAATAGGCGGGAGGGTGGGGTCGGCGGGCGTGTCGTTCAGATGCAGCGTTACCACCCAGGCAAACTGACCTGCTTCCGAGGCCTCGAATAGATAGGGGGCGGGTGGCGTACCGGTGTAAATCTGATATACGTTGGGCTCATCGGGTACTGGCTCGATCCGGGTAATGTCCAGCCGGGCGACGAAGCGGTCGCGGTTACGGAATACATCGCGCAGCGCTTCCTCATCGCTCGCGACCCGGCGGATTTCGAGACTGCTTCCGGTGCGTAGTAGCGCAGGGTCAAGGGGGCGTGTGGTCCGAATATAGAAAGGCGTTTGGAGCGAATAAATGGTCAGCCCATCGGCTGGTCGATAGTTGCGCACGGCAAAAGCCGCTTCGCCCACGGTGAAGCGGCGGACGGGCGAGGAATTGTACGGACGATCTTCGTCATCAAGCCAGACGACCCGCCAGTAGTAGGTTCCGGGCGTCCACCGATGCTCCGGCCGCCAGCTCTGTTCGGTCAGCACATCGGCGTAGTCGGTCTCGGTAAATGCAAACGTAAAGGACTGTTCGAGGACGATGCTTTCCGGAGAAAATTCGGGATCGGTGGCCACCTGCAGCCGGGCCTGATGTTCGGTGGTGCCCTCAAAGAACATGGAGGCTTCATCGCGGGCGATGGCGAGCACCTCGGGCGAAAGGGCGCGCTCGGAAAGACGGGGTTGCCAGGTGAACGCGATGGGTTCGCCCTCACCGAACGAGGCGCCGTCGGCCGGGACGCCCAGGGTGGGCGGCGTCATGCCGTGCACGAACGAGAACGGCTCGGAGGTAACCGAAACGGTGGTGCCGTCGGGCCGACGGAAGGTGGCCGTGACGGTCCAAGTATAGCGGCGTCCTTTCTGAAAGGCCGTGGCCCAGTCGACCAGGCGCGGGGGCCGTCCCGTTACGTTGGCAATATGCATGGTGGCCCGGTATTCGTCGGCACCCGGGGTAACGGCCAGCGGACCGCGTGGCCAGTTCAGACGCCGGGTGTTGGTCCAGGTCCGACCGGTGCCCTCTTCTTCGACCCGAACTTCAAAGGTGGCCCCCCGATAGTCGTTGTTGAACGGCGCCCAGCGAAAGATCAGCAACTGAGGACGCCAGGGCAGCGTGGCTTCGTCGGCCGGATGAACGGCCAGAATCTGCATGCGCTCGCCCAGCGTGAGCTCGGTAGTCAGGCGCGGCACGGCCGTTACCTCCAGCAGGCTGCCGTCTGGCCGACGGGCAAAGAACTGAAATGCTATCTGAAACGAAAGCGACCGACCATCCCCCAGCTCGCGGATCAATCGCTCGAACGGACTACCGGAAAGGTCCAGATAGAACCGCACAAGATGGGTACCACCCGGAGGCAGGGAGACCGTACCTTCGGGGAGCGGATCTCCATCCGGCCCTTCCGGGGATTCCGGTGGCCGATCTCCGGGCGGGTACCAGGTCGTCCGGAAGCGGGTAACGTCGAGTTCTTGATCGCCCAGATTTTCCAGGCGCAGCTCGACCGGCTGGCGAGAAGCCTCGGGAGTCAGCCGAAGTCGAGAGGTCAGGAGCAGCACGCGGAGCGGTTCGGTCGGCCGGACCCGATAGGTTAGCTGAACGGGCCGATCGGCTTCGGCCTGCACGGCACGACCGTCCTGCTCGGCGAAAAAGGTGAAGTGGATGGGAAAGGAAACCGACGTACCATCGCCATATCGGGTCACCATCCGGGCATAATAGTCCGGATCTTCTTCAGGACGCAGGGTGAACTGCACGGTATGAAGGACGCCGGGTTCCAGTCGGACGGGCCCTTCCGGCAGCGGATCACCTTCGGGTGCTTCCGGCGTCCGATCGCCCACCGGAGTTCGCCAGACCGTTCGAAAGGCGGTTACGGTCAACGGCTGGCCGCTTACGTTCTCCAGCTGGAAGCGGACCGGTTGCCGCTCGGCGCCGGGCACCAGCAGCACGTCCGGCGTCAGCGTGCGGACTACCAGGGGCGTTTCCGGAGCGGTCGCGCGTTCCGGCAGCCAGAGCGCGGCCAGCTGGCTGACGCCCCGTCCCCGCCCCTGATCGCGACCGTAGGGCTGTCCCTCCAGCAGACTCTGCACCTGCCAGACGTAACCGATGGCGCGGGGATCCAGGCGGTCGGTGCGCAGGGCCGGGTCGCCCGCTCCGTAGCGGTAGGTGGTCGTGGTCAGCTCGGTTTCGAACAGCCTCCGGTTAAAACGGGCTGCATCGACCGGGCTCTGGCCGGCATAGATAGGCCAGAGGGTCAACCGATAGGTAACCCCTGTAATGCCGGAAGGCGGCGTAAACGCCCAGGAGAACACCGGGTAATCCGTGGTGAGCGTCTCGCCGTCAGGCGGGGTGATGAGTTCCGGCGGATCCGGCTCGATGACCTGAAAGATGGCACACAATTCTCCCGTGGATCCCACCGCCTCCGGCGGGGAGACGCTGAAGTCGAGCAGGGTCGCACAGAATTCATAGTCGCCTTCCGGAATACCGTCTCGTACCACCTCATCCCGAAACGGACGGGCAATCTCGACGGCCGCTTCGGCGATGAGCTGATCCCAGGTAAAGGTTCGGGCCTCAAAAGGCCCCAGCGCAAACGAGGGCTGGGCAGGATGCCCGTCCCGCGAACGCAGAATCTCACCCCGACTGCTTTCGCGAATGGTGAACGAAAGACGCAGGTCGGCAAAGGGACGGGTTACGGTATTTCGCACCTGGATCTGGATCAGGGTGGGATCCCGCTGCCAGTAGTCGAGCGAGCGGGGCATGGCCGTCGGACGGCGAATCAGAACGTTGAGCTGAACCAGATCCTGGGCGTGCGCGGTGAGTCCGCTTGCAAGCAGGACGCAGAGCAGCAGCCGTACATGCTTCCTCATGGTTGCAATCCGTCGTTAAAACTGGTAACTGTAGCCCAGATAGGCCGTGCCCTCGGAGTAGCCACGGGCGCCCGGCCGCACCTGACCATACCGATAGGAGCGCAGGTTCAGCCGGAGCTGGAGGCGACCCCTTGGTCCGGCCGGTACCGACAGGTTGAGCCGGCCGAGCAGGCCGGTATCGGTGAACACCGTATGCGATCGCTGCAACCCTACTGAGATCGTAGCCCGAGCCCGGCCCAGTTGGAGCGTCAGCGACTCGTTCCAGTTCAGGACGGTGGTCTGCAAGGTATCGAGCGTACTACGGGTCAGACTCAGCGTGGAGGTCAACGTATGCCGCCGGGGAAAAGTCAGACTGTGAGTGAGCAGCAGGTCCTGATTCCGCGTCTGCCGGGCCGTCGGCAACCCGACGTAACGTTCGTTGGATTGCTGATACCGAAGGCTCAGCGTCACGGTGTGACGCCAGGCCGTCGTGCCGAAACGAAGCGTAGGCGTCAGGCCGAACTGCCGGGAAATGTTCGAGACGGTTAACGTGTCGATGCGACGGGAAAGGCGCACGCCGAAGTTGGTGAATTCGGCAGCCAGCGAAAAGGCCGGGCTGAACAGAAAGGTCGCGTTGAAGGCAGCCAGTCCTCGCTGTCGGGTACTGAGCCGACTGTTGGCCAGATTATTGCGCCGGATGCCCAGGCGGGCGCTCAGCTGAACCGTCCGGGTCAGCAGGCGCGGCGCCACCAGCAGGTCCAGCACATCGTTTTCCAGTTGAATAGCGCCCAGCGACCGAAAGCCCGGTCCGACATAGCGGCTCTGCAGTTGAAGCTGAAAGGCACGGGCCGGTCGAATCGTCAGGGCGGACGACACGGCCACGTCCACCCGGGTCCCAACCCGCAGGGCAACGAGCGATCCGAGTAGATCCTGCAACGCCTGAAACGCCTGATTGAAGTCCAGCGGGCCTGCCAGCACATCGGGTGTATAGACCGAGGCGGCGACTTCTGTTTTGAGTTGCAGCCGACCGGGCAGCGGCGCAAGGCCAACGGCCGCCGAAACCACCAGGTTGTCCTGGGGGGCCACGCCGTAGGTTGTATAGGCTTCCGAATCCGGCGTGTCTTTGGCCCGCAGGCCGGTCAGCCAGAAGTGCCAGCCCGTTTCGGCGCCAAGGCCTATCTGCAGGGCGGTCAGTGTCTGACGGAGTAGCGGGAGCCGACCGCGCAGCGTGTCGGCCGGAACCGCCCGCTGCGTGAGCCCCTGCACGAAGGCCATCCGAAACGGACCGGGCGTCAGTTCGATCCCTCCCCCCAGCAGGCGCGCATCTCGCAGCGTCAGCTCGCTCAACCGCGTCGAAAAATAACCGGCATGTAGCTGCACCCAGCGCCAGCGGGGACTGATACCAAATTGATTAAAGGGGAGCTGGTAGCCGACATCATCGGTCGACAGATAAAACGAAAAGGGCAGCGTCAACTGACCGCCAATCGTGAGCGTGAGTTGCCCGTTGGCGCCTACCTGCTGGCCGGGACGCCTCCCCACCGTGAGCCCCTGTTGTCCGTAGAGCTCACTGTAGAGCGAAAAGCCACCCCTCACCTGAACCGGCTGCAGACGGGCATTCCAAGGAATAGCGAACAGAAGCACACTCCAGAACCATACAGCCCGATGTAACATGTTCTCATGAACGACCTGGAATAACTGGATAAAAAACAAGCTTCTCAGCAAACGCCCACAGAGGCGTTTCTACAAAGAGAAGCATCGCTCTTAACTTAGGGTAAATCAACCGATTGTATCAAGGAAGCCCTGTATGTTGCGCCATAAATGCCTGTAACTTTGCGTCAGAAGCTGACCCTATAGCGTTTTAAATCGCTTCATCCACGGACCAGGAAAAGACCGGCGCAGGACCGCTCGTCATCTGAGTAGAAGTCATGCGAAAAATAGATTCGAAGAAGTGCGATTGCGACGTATAATACGATTTCTTGGATATCATGGTGCAGCGGCTTCCCATGACCCCCTCAGTCGCTTCGCGACAGCTCCCCCTGGAAGGGGGAGCTGGGTCCGTTGGCCACGGTTGGCGGTGGAGGCAGGCGATTCCGCATGTTTCCGCCCCGGGGCTTTCTCTCGGGTGCTTCCCCCTCCCTGCCAGGGAGGGGGCCAGGGGGAGGGTGGCTCTGATGGTTCCGAGCGTCGCTCATTCTGGGCTTGGGCTGAAAGCACGTTGCGGTGCGCCCGGGCTTTCTCACATGCACTATGATTTCTCAGAAATCGTATTAGAAGTTCACGTTTTCGACCTGCAAACCTTCATAGCGTTTTGGTGGAGTTTATAGCCTGCCGTTTGAAGCACGACCAAAGCGCTTGGAGC
>WFPM01000078.1 GCA_015487635.1 Rhodothermus sp. | reverse complement strand
TGACGATTACCACGGTTGGAAACGGGTCTGTCACAAAAAATCCGGATCAGGCCTCCTATGAAGCAGGCACCGTGGTCCAGTTGACGGCAGTCCCGGCATCCGGATGGGTCTTCAGTAACTGGAGCGGGGATCTGAGCGGGAGCGACAACCCGGTCAGCGTGACGGTGAATGCTGATATGAGCATTACGGCCACGTTTGTCGAACTGCCCTCGGCCGACAACTTCGTGGCCATGCTGACCGTCACGGACGCCACCGAACAGACCCGAATGCTTTCGTTCGGCACGGCCTCGGGTGCAACCAACGGCTACGATGCAGCCTTCGATCAGAAGGCGCCGCCCTTGCCGCCGGCCGGCGCCTTTGAGGCCCGTCTGCTCAACGGCGGCGAGGCCTTCTATAAAGACGTGCGGGCGCCGGTGACAGAAGGCACCGCAGTGCAGTGGACGCTAGAATATCAGCCCGCCACCGGCGGCTGGCCCGTGGTCATCGCCTGGAATCCGCTGACGCTGCCGCCCGGAAGCTTTCGATTGCAGGATACGGGCGGAGGCGGCCAGGTGGACGTCAACATGAAGACGCAACATCAGTACGTGGCCGACAGTGGTGCCCCCACCACCCTGATCATCCAGTACGTCGCTCCGACGGCGGCTGCCTTTACAAATGCAGCGGTAAATCTGGAGTCCGGGTGGAATCTTGTAGGTTTGCCATTGGACGTGGCCGATGGCGCGTTGGGCATTGTTTTTCCGACCGCCGAGCCAGGCGCGTTGTTTGCCTACGAAGGTGGGTATGAGGCCGCCACGCATCTGGTGCCCGGACGGGGCTACTGGCTAAGTTCGACGCAGACGGTCTCGCAGAACGTGCAGGGCTATCCGATCGACAATCTGACCTACTGGCTGGAGGCCGGATGGAACCTGCTGGCCGTGCCTTCCTGCACGATCAACCTGCCGCTGGATGCCACGGAAGATCCGGATGGTCTGGTGGCGACGGTCTACGAGTACGGCGGTGTAGCGCTCGGCTATCAGAATGCGACGACCCTGGCGCCGGGTAAGGGCTATTGGGTACAAGCGGTGGCTTCCGGTATGATTCAGCCCGGATGCGACGTGCCCGCCAAGCAAACGCCGGCTTCCGTCGCCCCGACGCTTGCGGCCGCCTCTGATGCAGCCGTACTGCAGGTCGAAAACGCACAGGGCGGAACCCGAGCGCTGTACCTGACCACCGAGTCTGTTGAAACCACGGAGCTGCTGGCCTACCTGCTGCCGCCGCTGCCCCCGGGGAAGGCGTTCGACGTGCGTTTTGCTGGCGACAGCCGACTGGCCGGCGATGGTGAAGCGCTGGTGCAGATTCAGGCACCCCCGGAGCTTTTCCCGTTGCGGTTGGTGCTGGCCGACGCACCGGGCGATGGAACGCTGACCGTGCAGGAGATGCAGGGTGAGTCGGCCGGCCGTACGCACGTGTTGACGCCCGGCCAGGCGTTGCAGCTCGACGATCCGCAGATAACGGCGCTGCGGGTGGTCTGGCAACCGGCCGCCGTGGTATTGCCTGAAGCCATTCGGCTGCATCCGAATTATCCGAATCCTTTCCGCGAAGAAACCTACCTGGTGCTGGATCTGCCGGAGCCCGGCGAGGTGCAGGTGGAGGTATTCGATCTGCTGGGGCGTCGTGTGCAACAGCTCAGCCGGACGCTGGCCGCCGGCTACCAGAAGCGTATCCGGCTGGACCTGCGCCGCGAACCCTCCGGCACGTACCTGTACCGGGTGACCGTCCGTACCATTTCGGAGACCTATACCTACGTGGGACGGATGGTGCGCGTGCGATAGGACGGCGGCGCGTTACGACAGCACAAGCGGATTTGTAATGCGCTACGAAGGCACCAACTGCCGTGGCGTTTCCCGATACGGCACTACGCTTCGCTTCGTGTCTGGCTACGAGCGGGTATCTGTATGCGCGCAAAGGCGCATGTTGGATGCGCCAGAATGACCTATGCGCTGCCGAAAAATCACGTGCGCCCTGCGAAGGCCGATCATGTAAACTATAACTGCGAGTCCTGAAAATCATCGGCGGACAGTTTTATGGCAATTCGGCGGGTTCTGGTAACCGGAGGGGCCGGCTTTATCGGACGATGGATGGTGGCGCGGTGTCTGGAGCGGGGCTATCAGGTAGCCGTCTACGACAACCTGACGGCCGGGTCCGTAGATCACCTGCTGGCGTTTTCCGATCAGATCGACTTCTATGAGGCCGACATTCTGGACACGGCTAGACTGCAGGCGGTGATGGAGGAGACGGCGCCGGAGATTGTGTTTCATCTGGCCGCGCTCCACTTCATTCCGTACTGCAACGCGCATCCGCAGGAAACACTGCGGGTGAACGTCGAGGGCACCTACAACGTGCTGGATGCGGCGGCCCGGGTCGGCGTACGTACCGTGGTCGTCGCCTCCAGCGGGGCGATCTATCCGAGCGTGGAAGGGCTAATTCCTGAAACGCTTGCGCCGGCGCCGGTCGACGTGTACGGCCTCAGCAAGCTGCTCACCGAACAGGTGGCCGAGCAGTTCGCCCGTACGAAGGCGATGGCCTGCGTGGCCGCCCGGCTGTTCAACACGTACGGTCCCTACGAGACAAACCCGCATCTGATTCCTCATATCATGGCGTCCCTCCAGCAGGGGCCGGTGGTCGAACTGGGTAACATCCACACGAAACGCGACTACATCTACGTCGAAGACGTGGCGCGGCTGCTGGTGGCGCTGGGCGAGCGCGTGACCGAAGGCTACGAGGTGGTCAATGTGGGGACCGGGCAGGAGTACTCGGCGCAGGAGATTATCGAGACGCTGAGCGAACTGATGGGACAGGCGATCGAAATTCGGATCGACCCTGAGCGGGTGCGCCCGGTGGATAAACTGCACCAGCGGGCCGACACGGCACGCCTGCAGCAGTTGACCGGCATGCTGCCCGAAGTGACGCTGCGCGAAGGACTGGCGCGTCTGCTGCAGCACGAAGGCCTGCCTGTGCGGTTGTGAATTTCCCGCCAGCACAGGTGTCGGGGTAAACAGGGAAGCGATGCGCACGCAGGCAGTGTTTTACCCCCTCAGCCGCTTTGCGGCAGCTCCCCCTGAAAGGGGGAGCAGGTCTGGTAGTCGGCGGCCGGTGTCTGATGCGGGCGCATGCGTCCGGTTCAACGCTGGCGTTTCGCTTGCGACCCAATCCTTCCCTTCCCGGGAGAAGGTAAGGGGGAAGATTAAATGGACAAAGCGTAGGAACTATCCCCTCAGCCGCTTTGCGGCAGCTCACCCTGGAGGGGGGAGCGGGTCTGGTGGTTGGCGGCCGATGCCTGAGGCGGGCGCATGCGTCCGGTTCAACGCTGGCGTTTCGCTTGCGACCCAATCCTTCCTTTCCCGGGAGAGGGGCAGGGGGATGATTAAATGGGAATGGGCAAAGCGTAGGAACTACCCCCTCCGCCGCTTGGCAGCAGCTCCCCCTGAGAGGGGGAGCTGGTCTAATGGCTGGCGCCAGCGCCTGGCGTGGCGAACGCGCCTGTCCCACCGCCGTTGTTTTCTTTGTTACACTTCCCCCTCCCTTCCAGGGAGGGGGCCAGGGGGAGGGTGTTTCCCGGTTACTGCAGAAGCTCTGGCTCAGGCCGACCAGTGTCGGCAGAGGTTCCGTGTAGACCTTCTCAGGCCCTGTGAGCCGGCTCTTCCTCTGAGGGAAAGCGGATCAATCGGCGGCTGGAATCGGATCCGGGCGCATGCGTCCGGATCGGCGCCGGTGCTTCTTTTGCTGCAAGGGAGAGGGTTCATTAACCCTGGACGCACGCTACTTTTTTCCTGCTATTTTTAAGGGGCATAAGTCGTGAAGACCGAAAGCGTCAACGACGCTGCAGATAAAAACGTGAACGGGGCGTCCATGCGGCAGCCGGAAGACAAACAGGCGACGCTGATCTGCATGACGCCGGTACGTAACGAGGCGTGGATTCTGGAGCGCTTCCTCCGGTGCGCATCCACCTGGGCCGACCATATCGTGCTTGCCGACCAGCAGTCCACCGACGGCTCCCGGGAGATCGCCCGGCGATTTGAAAAGGTGGTACTCGTGAATAATCCCCACGACGCATACGATGAAGGCGCCCGTCAGCGGCTGCTGATCGATACGGCGCGGCGGTTGCCGGCCACGGGCAAACGCATCCTGATTGCGCTGGATGCCGACGAGATGTTTTCGGCCAACTGGATGGAAAGCCCGGAATGGCAGCAGTTGCTGGTGGCTTCGCCCGGAACCGTGCTCTATTTCCGATGGGCTAATATCGGCCCGAACGTTTCCTGTGCCTGGGTGGATGCCGAGTACAAGCCGTTCGGGTTCGTGGACGACGGCTCACCGCATCAGGGGCGGCCCATTCACAGTCCGCGCGTACCGGTTCCGCCGGGAGCCCCGGCGCTGTA
>WFPM01000077.1 GCA_015487635.1 Rhodothermus sp. | reverse complement strand
TCGTCTTCTTCGGTGTCCTCCAGCCCGCCCAGGATGGTTTCCATTGTGTCAGGCTCCGGTTCGGGCGTGCGGGGACGATGACGCTGCTGCAGCTCGGCCTTGAGTTCCGGTGCCAGTTCGTAGATGAGCCCCAGGTGATGCTTGCCGGTTTGCACCACCAGGCCCTGCTTGATCATAGACTGCGCGATGTCGTAGGGGCACATTTCATACCCTTTACCCCGCAGGTAAAAGTTGGCATTGCGTCGCTCGGTGCCCACGATGAGCACATAACCCCGCGCCAGTTTGTTTTTGGCGTGGTTGATCCACTTATCTTTAGAAACGGTAGGGCCAACACGTCGTTCGGGCTGGTATTCACTGACCGGTTCCATACGCCGTTGCGTTGGACAGTCCCGTTGAAAGAGCAGCAGCATCAACCGCCACAAAAAAATCCCTGTTCCAGACCTGAAGGAGATCCCTTATATTTTTTCTGAACACGTAAAATTGCAGACCCGAAGCGCAGACCTATGCTTTTCGGATTGCAGCTCGGTGAGTTCGGGCAGAAAATGATTGCCGGGGCGCCGCTGCTGGCGTGGATCAAGGCCCTCGGCGTGTGGGCGACGCTGTCGGTGGTGTTCATCGTGGTGCAGCGGGTGCTCACAAAACGCCTCGAGGCGCTTGCCGAGCGTACGCGCACGAACATCGACAACGTCATTGCCAACATTTTACGCCAGACGCGCGCCTACTTTCTGGTAGGACTGGCCTTCTATGCCGCCGTTGCGCTGGTGCAGCTGCCCCGGCCGATCATTCAGTGGGGGGGACGGGTTGCCTTTGTACTGCTGTTGTTGCAGGTGATCCGCTGGGGCAGTGGGCTCATCACTTTTTACGTGGAGCGTTATCGGCAGCAGAAGCTCGAGGAAGACCCGGCCGCCGTTACCTCGATGCAGGCGCTGGGCTTCATCGGGCGGCTGGGGCTCTGGACGGTCGTGCTGCTGGTGGCGCTGGACAACTTCGGGGTGGACATCACGGCGCTGATTGCCAGCGTCGGTATCGCCGGCGTAGCTATCGGTCTGGCGGTGCAGAACATCCTGGGCGATCTGTTTGCTTCGCTGTCGATCGTGCTCGACAAGCCCTTCGTGGTGGGGGACTTCATCATTGTGGACAACTACATGGGCACGGTCGAACACATCGGCCTCAAGTCCACGCGCATCCGCAGCCTGACCGGCGAGCAGCTCGTCTTTTCGAACAGCGACCTGCTTAACAGCCGCATTCGCAACTACAAGCGCATGCGGGAACGGCGCATCGTGTTTACCGTGGGTGTGGTCTATCAGACCTCAAAGGAAAAGCTGGAAAAGATTCCGCAGATCATCCGCGAGATCATCGAAGCGCAGGAGCGGGTGCGCTTCGATCGGGCGCACTTCAAGGAGTTCGGCCCCTCGTCGCTCAACTTCGAGGTGGTCTACTGGGTGCTCGATCCGGACTATACGCTCTACATGAATATCCAGCAGGCTATCAATCTGGCGCTGTTCGAGCGTTTTGCGCAGGAAGGGATCGAGTTCGCCTACCCGACGCAGACGCTTTTCGTCTATCCGATGAAGCCCGTCGAGGTCGCCGCGCCACAGGACGCCAACGCGCGCGCCCGGTCCTGAGGAAATACGGTATGCGTCCCGTCCTCCAGAGGTGGGGTATCATGGGGCATCCCATGATCCCGTCCTGGATCTTCAGGGACAGACCTCAAGGCTTCAGGGGAGCTGTAGCTTATGCCACCCCACCCCCTCCGGCCCTTCGGGCCAGCTCCCCCTCGAAGGGGGAGCGGTGTTTATGGACGGCGGCCGGCGGTGGCGGCAGGCGCCTGTGCGGGTTTCAACGCCGAGCCTTTCTGCTTAGGTACTGCCCCCTCCCTGCCCGGGGCCAGGGAGGGTCCAATCCGGTGCTTTCCGCGTCGACGTTCTACTGGCGTTGGCCCCGCTCATTTTCGGGCTAAAAGCACGGGTGCACACCGCGGTGCGCCCTACCAGGCAAATGACGACTTGTTACTCGGACGCTGAAGCGAAGGCAGCCTTGCACTCTTGTTACCTATGATACAGCGCCGATCAGTTGGTGCCTTCGGGCATCGGCAGTGGCTTGCGCGGGATGCGCGCGTCGCGTTCGGCCGCGTGGTAGGCGAAGGCGGCAATGATCGTGGCGGCCTGCTTCAGGTCATCTTCGATCACGTGGTCGAAGACGTCCATGTTCGAGTGGTGCGTGCGCGTGCCGTAGGCTAGGTGGTCCTGAATGAACTGGAAGCCAGGCAGACCCACAGCGTCGAAGGACAGATGGTCGGTGCCGCCGGTGTTGCGGAGCGAGAGCGTGGCCGCGCCCAGGTCGTGAAATGGCACCAGCCAGGCGCGAAAGATCGGTGCCACGGCCTCGTTGCCCTGCAGATAGACTCCGCGGATTTTGCCGCCGCCGTTGTCGAGGTTGAAGTAGACCGAGAATTTTTCGTGCTCGGGCTTGAGGCGGGCAGGAGGTTGGCCCCAGCCGCGCAGCTCGGCAAAGTGTCGATCGACATAGGCGCGGGAGCCCAGCAGGCCCTGCTCCTCACCGGTCCAGAGCGCCAGCCGGATCGTGCGGCGTGGCCCGCGCCCCAGTCGGTCGTAGACGGTCTTCAGGATGCGCATGGCCTCCATCATGACGGCCGAGCCGGTCGCATTGTCGGTGGCGCCGGTGCCCGTGTGCCACGAATCGAAGTGTGCGCCGAGCATCACTACTTCGTCGCCGATCCGGGGATCGGTGCCGGGTAGCTCGGCGATCAGGTTGTATTCGTACGGGTCGTCTTCGGTGAACGACACGTCGAGGTCCAGCGTCATCTCGACGCGAAAGCCGCGTTCGAGCAGTCGGTAAATGCGGTTATAATGCTCGACGGCCACGGTAAACTGGGGGATGACCCGGACGCCCGGCTCCCAGGGGCCGGGGCGTTCGTACCAGGGCGTGCCGGGTGGGGCGGGGACATCGGCCGCATCGACGAACACGGTGCCGTAGTCGCCGCGAAAGCCGCGATCGAGGATGGCCAGCGGCTGTTCCTCATAGAGGAATTGCAGACGTAGCTGGGCCAGTTCGAGCCGACGCAGCGCTTCCGCGCTGTAACGGCGGCCGCCGCCTCCGGGACGGACTGCGTTGGCCAGCGCCAGCAGGTCTTCGGCGTCGCGCCGCCGGGCCAGCGGCTTGAAGGGCTCTTCAAGCTTCCGGGGCGGCTCCAGCAGCACGATTTTGCCGCGCAGTTTGCCTCGATAGGCGGCAAACGCACTGGTGTCTTCCATGTCGAAACGGACCACCTCGGCCGTAACGGGGCCGTCGATCGCGGGCGACCAGGCCTTGGGATAGGCCAGCACCGGGAAGGTGACCGGCGCGGTCACCTCAGCCCGCACGTGGTGCAGCGTCCAGCCGCGTCCGAACGGTCCCCACCGCTCACGGTGGACGTTCGCCAGGCCCCAGCTTTCCAGCCGCCGGGCGGCCCAGGCCATGGCGCTGTCGAGTTGCGGGGAGCCCGTCAGGCGAGGGCCATACACATCGGTCAGCCAGAACAGCGTCTCCATGACCTGGCTTCGCTCCAGCCCTTCCTCGCGGATGAGGCGGACGGCCAGCGTATCAACGGGCTCCTGAGCCCGCAGCGGGATCGCCCACAGCAGGGCGCATAGCAGTAGACCCGTTGGCTTAATCCTCCGAGCGATGGCGATAGCGGATAACATGGGCTTTCTCCAGGGTAATGAGTCCTTCCTGTACGACCTCGTCCAGGAAAGGTAAGAGTTTCTGAATATTTTCTTCCGTGTCGACGATTTCCACCACCACGGGCAGGTCTTCCGAGAGCCGGAGCAGTTTGGCCGTGTGCACGCGGCTGGAGGCGCCGAAGCCCATGATGCCGCGCAGCACGGTGGCGCCAGCCAGGTTCAGTTCGCGGGCCTTGAGCACAATCTGCTCATAGAGCGGCCGCCCGTGGTAGCGGTCGGTCTCACCGATAAAAATGCGGAGCAGAATACCTTCGGCGGGTAGCTTCGTCATGGCAGGCCTCCCAGATGCAGCAACAGGCGGGCGGTCAGAACGCCCAGCGCGACGCACAGCAGGCCGGCCAGGCTGCTCCCCAGCAGGTTCAGCAGCCCCGGCACCAGCTCCCCGTCGCGCAGCAGGTTGAAGCTTTCCAGCCCGTACGTGGAAAACGTGGTAAACGCGCCGAAAAATCCCACAAACACCAGCGGAGGAATCGACGCCGGCAGTGGAGAAGCTTCCGAAAGGGCCCACAGCAGCCCGAGGCCGTAGCAACCGGTCAGGTTGACCACCAGCGTGCCCCAGGGAAAGGCCGGTCCCAGCCAGGCGTAGACCAGCCCTGAGAGTGCATAACGGGCAAGCGCACCGAGGGCGCCACCCAGGGCGATCAGCAGCAGTTTCATGCGCGTCGGTGTCCGTTGCGGCTACGCGTTGCCTCCCATTGCCGGAAGCGATCGAGGTCGGCCCGGATGGCCCGGGCCACGGCGGCAATGACGGCCACGTCGTCCACGAGGCCCAGCCCCAGCAGGGCGTCCGGCAGCAGGTCGGCCGGATTGACAAAATAGGCGAGCGCCGCCACGCCGTAGAGCAGCGAACGCCAGGGCACGACCCGATATTCCCGGCGCGCCCAGGCGTGCACCATGCGCAACAGCGTGTACAGTTCGCTCCGAACCTGAACCAGCGCGGCTTCGCGGTGGGCCAGCCGGCGCGAAGCATGCAGCACCAGCCGCATCAGCCGACTGCGACGGGCCAGCGAACGCCGGGCCGTGCGCAACGCCAGCTCGAAGGCCCGCGTACGCAGCGGGGGACGGGCCGACGCGTCGGAAGACCTCGTGATCACTTCCGGGGCGGATAGGGGCATGGCAAAAAATAAAAGGAGCTCGTAGTTTTTGCTCACACCGAACCGCAGGAGAATATAGAAAAACCATGAGAAAGCTCAAGGTCTTTCGGGAGCGCCTCCTTTTCGGAATGTTGTTTGGCCTTTTCTGGCTGACGGCGCAGGCGCAGGAACAGGCACCGGTGCCCCCCACGCCCGCCGAGGTGCGCCTTCGGTCGTTTCAGGAACGTATGGCCCGGGTGGAGCGCTCGCTCGTGCGCAACGTGCCCTTCCGCAGCATTGGCCCGACCATCATGAGCGGGCGCGTGGTGGACGTGGACGTCAATCCGGACGATCCGACCGAATTCTACGTGGCCTATGCCTCGGGCGGCCTCTGGAAGACGGAAAACAACGGCCTTTCCTTCCGGCCGCTTTTCGACCGTGAGGCGACCATGACGATCGGCGACATCGCCGTGGACTGGGCGCACGGCGAGGTGGTCTGGGTGGGTACAGGCGAGAGCAACTCCAGCCGCTCTTCCTACGCGGGCACGGGCATCTATCGCTCCACGGACGGCGGTCGCACCTGGGAACACCTGGGCCTGGCCGAAACGCACCATATCGGCCGCATCGTCATTCACCCGGACGATCCGAACACGGTCTGGGTGGCGGCCGTCGGGCATCTTTACTCGCCGAATCCTGAGCGGGGCATCTACAAGACCACGGACGGCGGGCGCACCTGGCGCCGCGTGCTCTACGTGGACGACAACACCGGAGGCATCGATCTGGTCCTCGACCCGACCAACCCGAACGTGCTCTACGCGGCGATGTGGCATCGGGAGCGCCGCGCCTGGAACTTCGTCGAGGCCGGCCCCGGATCGGGCATCTTCAAATCGACCGACGGCGGCGAAACCTGGCAACGCCTCAACGTCGAAGGCAGCGGCTTTCCCACCGGGGAGGGCGTCGGACGTATTGGACTGGCGATCTCTCCGAAAAACCCACAGATCCTCTACGCGCTGCTCGACAATCAGTACCACCGTCCCGAGGAGGAAGAGGAGCAACCCGCGCTGACCAAGGAGGACTTTCTGGAGATGAGCCGGGAAGCCTTTCTGGCGCTCTCAGATGATTCGCTGGAAGCTTTCCTTCGGGAGAATGGCTTCCCGCGCGAGTATACGGCGCGGAAGGTGAAGGAAATGGTACGGCGCGGTGAGATCGAGCCGCGTGCGCTCTACGACTATCTGACCGACGCGAACCGGCAACTGTTCGAAACGCCGGTGATCGGGGCCGAGGTCTATCGCTCGGACGACGGCGGTCGCACCTGGCGCCGCACGCACGACGGCTATCTGGACAACGTGTACTTCTCCTACGGCTACTACTTCGGCCAGATTCGGGTCGATCCAAACGATCCGGACCACGTCTACATCATGGGCGTGCCGATTCTGGTTTCAGAGGACGGCGGCCGCACCTGGCGCTCGATCAACGAAGAGAATGTGCATGTGGACCATCATGCGCTCTGGGTTAACCCGAACCGGCCCGGCCACCTGGTCAACGGCAACGATGGAGGCGTGAACCTGACCTATGACGACGGCCGGACCTGGTTCAAGGCCAACACGCCGCCGGTGGGCCAGTTCTACTCGGTGGCGGTCGACAGCGCCCGACCCTACAACGTCTACGGGGGCCTGCAGGACAACGGCGTCTGGGTCGGCCCCAGCACGTACGCGTTCAGCTACGAATGGTATGCCGAAGGTCGCTACCCCTACGAACGCCTGCTGGGTGGCGACGGCATGCAGGTGCAGGTCGATCCGCGCACGAACGACATCGTCTATGCGGGCTTCCAGTTCGGCAACTACTTCCGGATCGAGCGCAAAACAGGGCGACGCGTGCCCATCAAACCCCGCCATAAACTGGGCGAAACGCCGCTCCGCTTCAACTGGGAGACGCCCATCTTCCTGTCGCGCCACCATCCCGACATTCTGTATCTGGGCTCGAACAAGCTCCACCGCTCCTTCAACCGGGGCGACGACTGGGAGACGATCTCGGGCGACCTGACGCGCGGCGGCCGCAAGGGCGACGTGCCCTACGGCACGCTGACAACAATCGCCGAATCGGTGCTCCGCTTCGGGCTCATCTACGTGGGCAGCGACGATGGCCTGGTGCACGTAACGCGCGATGGCGGCGTCACCTGGAGCCGCATCTCAGACGAACTGCCCCAGCATCTGTGGGTGAGCCACGTCGAGCCCTCGCAGCACGTGGAAAGCCGCGTCTACGTGGCGCTCAACGGGTACCGTTGGGACGATTTCACGCCCTATCTCTACCGCTCGGAGGATTACGGGCAGCACTGGACGCGCATCGGGACCGACCTGCCCTACGAGCCGATCAACGTTGTGCGCGAGGATCCCTACAACCCGGACATCCTCTACGTGGGTACCGACGGGGGACTGTACGTGTCGCTCGACGGCGGACGCTCGTTCATGCCCTTCTACGAAGGGTTGCCGCACGCGCCCGTGCACGATCTGGTCATTCACAAGCGGGAGCGCGATCTGGTGGTGGCCACGCACGGTCGCTCGCTCTATGTGGCCGATCTGGAGGAGATCGAACAGC
>WFPM01000076.1 GCA_015487635.1 Rhodothermus sp. | reverse complement strand
CTAGTCACCTGAATCTAAAGTTCGCCGCATTTTCTTTTCTGTGTTTTCTGACAGAACCGTTTGACGGATGCGAGGATTTCGTCGGCGGATTTGACCCATTTGTACGGTTTGGGGTTCTCGTTGTGGGTATCTATGAATTGCCTGATATCAGCTTCCAATTCTGCCACGGAGCGGTGGGCACCGCGCTGCAGTTGCTTGCGTGTCAGTTCGGCAAACCAGCGCTCGACCTGGTTGATCCATGATGCGGAAGTCGGCGTGAAGTGGATATGCCAATGCGGCCTGCGCGCCAGCCATGCCTTGACCTTTGGCGTCTTGTGGGTGGCGTAATTATCCATGACGATATGCACATCTGGCCCCTCCGGGATCTGCCGGTCGATCCGTTTGAGGAAGTCCAGAAACTCTGTCGCGCGATGGCGTTTGTAGCATTTTCCGATCACCGCCCCTGTGGCAATGTCCAGCGCGGCAAAAAGCGAGGTGGTCCCGTGGCGGATATATGTATGGGTGCGCCGCTCGGCCACGCCGGGTGCCATGGGCAGGACCGGCTGTTCGCGATCCAGTGCCTGGATCTGGGATTTTTCGTCCACGCACAACACGATAGCCCGGTTCGGAGGGGACATGTAAAGGCCAACGATGTCCTGCACCTTGTCCACAAACAGCGGGTCGGTCGAGAGCTTGAAGTTCTCGCTCCGGTGTGGCTGCAGGCCGAAAGCAGCCCATATCCGGCGGATCGTCGTATGCGAAAGCCCGACCGCCTCTGCCATCGAGCGGATCGACCAGTGGGTGGCGTCCTTCGGGGTCGTGTTCAACGTGCGCTCGATGACCTCGGCCACCTGGGCATCCGACACCGTACGCGGTCGACCGGGGCGGTATTCGTCGGTCAGACCTTCAATACGGTTCTTCACGAAACGCCGCCGCCACTTTCCGACCGTGTGTTCGTGCATCCCCAGTTGCGCGGCAACCTCCTTGCTCGGCAAGCCTTCGGCGCACAGCAGGATCATTCGGCAGCGATCCGAAAGCGAACGCGGGGCCTTGTGCTTGCGAACCTGATTTTCCAGAAATACCCGTTCCTCGGCGCTAAGAACCACCGCATCCGCAACACCCCGAACCATCGCACCACCTCCAAAACCCACATACGAGTATGATACGGATTACAGTTCCAGGTGACTAGCCGAAGCGGTAGTTCGAGGCCGTCACCCCTCCGAACAGGTCCGTGTCGTGATAGGTTCGCGTGGCCGGCTCGGACTCGGCCGCGCCCAGGGCGACGAACAGGGGCACGAGGTGATCTTCCTGCGGGTGGCAGATGCGGGCACTGGGCGCCTGTTCCCAGGCAAGGACTGCTTCCAGCCGCTCTTGCGGCGGCAGCGCCATCGCTGCGGCCAGCCAGTCGTCGAAGGCGGCGGAGGGTTCGCGCGCTTCGGGGCCCATCATGCGCAGGTTGTGATAGCTCAGCCCCGACCCGACGATCAGCACGCCTTCGTCGCGCAGCGGCGCCAGCGCCCGGCCCAGCTCCACATGCGCCTGCGGGTCATAGTCGCGGCGGATCGAGACCTGGAAGATCGGCACCTCGGCTTTCGGATACATCACGTAGAGCGGCGCAAAAGTGCCGTGGTCGAACCCCCGTTCGTCATCCAGGCGCAGATTCAACCCGGCCTGCGCGGCAAGATCGGCGGTCCGCTCGGCCAGCTCCGGGGCGCCGGGTGCGGGATAGACGATTTCGTAGGTTTCGGGCGGAAAGCCGTAATAGTCATAGACCATCGGCGGCCGGGCCGCGTGCATCACGGCGAAATCATCGGTTTCCCAATGGCCCGAAACCACCAGAACGGCCCTGGGCGTGCAGCCGATCTGCTCGGGCATCTTCCGCAACGAGGTTTCGAGATTTGCCAGCTTGCGCCGCAGTCCCGGCAGCCACGGCCAGGGGCCGCCGCCATGGGAAATGAACCAGGTGGGCAATCTGTCGGTCATGCGATCTCCTCCGCGCGGTCGTTGCGTCTGCCGACAATCTGGCAGTTTGCAGCGGCCGATCACAGGCGTATCCGTGAACAGACCCTGTGCGCAGCGGCTCAGCTGCCCCGGTACGTGGAATATCCGAAGGGCGAAAGCAGCAGCGGCACATGGTAGTGCGCCGCCTGCGCCAGGCCGAAACGGATCGGGATCAGGTCGAGGAACCGCGGCTGCTGCGGCGGCGTGCCTGTCGCGTCCAGATAGGCCCCGGCGTGGAACAGCAGCTCGTAGACTCCGATCACGAATTCATGGGCGGGAAGGATCGGCGCGTCGGTGCGGCCGTCGGCATTGGTGGTCACGGAATGCAGGTGGTGACGGTCGTCTCCGTCGATGCGAAACAGGTCGATCCGCATCCCCTGCGCCGGGCAGCCGCGCGCGGTGTCCAGAACATGCGTCGTCACAAAGCCGCTCATCATTCGTGCCCCCTCTCCTGCGCCGCTGGCGAGTTGTCCAGGTATCACTCCTGCCTTGCCGGTCAGGGTCGTGCAAATCCTCCGGCTTTGACAGTGTTTTCTTGATAATTTGATAAACCGTCCGGTTGCGGAGGATTATGCAGGTGGAGGAAGAACCGGAGACCGGCATGAACAGATATCCCCGCGACATGATCGGCCATGGGCCCAACCCGCCGGACCCGCAATGGCCGAACGGGGCGAAGATCGCCGTGCAGGTGGTGCTGAACTACGAAGAGGGCGGCGAAAGATGCCTGCTGCATGGCGATGCCGAATCCGAGGCCTTCCTGTCAGAGATCGTCGGCGCCGATCCCTGGCCGGGGCAGCGCCACTGGAACATGGAATCGATCTACGAATACGGGGCGCGGGCGGGATTCTGGCGCCTGCACCGGCTGCTGAAGGATCTGCCCGTCACCGTGTTCGGCGTGGCCACCGCCCTGGCCCGCAGCCCCGAGCAGGTCGCTGCCATGAAGGCTTCGGGCTGGGAGATCGCCAGCCACGGGCTGAAATGGATCGACTACCGGGATTTTTCCGAGGCCGAGGAACGCGCCCACATGGACGAGGCGATCCGCCTGCACGAGCTGGTCGTGGGCGAGCGCCCGCGCGGCTGGTATACGGGGCGATGCTCGGTCAACACAGTGCGGATCGCGGCCGAGGAGGGCGGCTTCGACTGGCTGGCCGATTCCTATGCCGACGATCTGCCCTGCTGGCTGCGGGTGGCCGGGCGCGAACAGCTGGTGGTGCCCTATACGCTTGACGCCAACGACATGCGCTTTGCCACCGCGCAGGGGTTCAACGCGGGCGACCAGTTCTTCGCCTATCTGCGCGACAGTTTCGATGCGCTTTATGCCGAGGGGTTGGCCGGCGCGCCGAAGATGATGTCGGTGGGGCTGCATTGCCGGCTGGCCGGGCGGCCGGGGCGGATCATGGCGCTGAAGCGCTTTCTGGACCATGCGCGCAGCCATGAGGGCGTGTGGTTCGCGACCCGGGCGCAGATCGCCCGGCACTGGGCGGCGGTGCATCCGCCTCGGGACCGCTTGCGGCCGTCGCAGATGGACCGCGACGCGTTCGTGGCCACCTTTGGCGGCGTGTTCGAACATTCGCCATGGGTGGCGGAGCGGGCCTTCGAACTTGAGCTGGGGCCTGCCCATGACCGGGCGGAGGGGCTGCACAACGCGCTGGTGCGGGCCTTCCGCGCGGCGACGGAGCGCGAACGCCTTGACGTTCTTCTGGCCCATCCCGACCTGGCCGGCAAGCTGGCGCAGGCCAGGCGACTGACCCCCGAATCCAGCGCCGAGCAGGCCCAGGCCGGGCTGGACGCGCTGACCGACGAGGAACGCGCCACCTTCACCGAGTTGAATGCCGCTTACCGCGCCCGCTTCGGCTTTCCCTTCATCATTGCCGTGCGCGACCACGACAAGGCCGCGATCCTGGCCGCGTTCCGGCGCCGGCTGGAGAACGACCGCGATACGGAGTTTGCCGAAAGCTGCGCCCAGGTGGAGCGCATCGCCCGGTTGCGCCTGCGCGAGATGCTGCCATGAGGTCGATCCGCCCCCGGCCGCTGAGCGCGGACATCTTTGCGCCTTTCGGCGACGTGCTTGAGGCCGCGGGCCCGCCCGACCGGATTATCAATCGCGGCCGCTGCGGGCGGTGGCATGACCGGGCGCGGCTGGATTTTTCCGGTGGGCGGGCCGGGATCAGCCTGTTCGAGGCCCGGCCCTGCGCGCTGCCGCATGTGCTGGAGATGGTAGAGCGTCATCCGCTGGGCCCGCAGGCCTTCATTCCCATGCACCGGCGCCCCTGGCTTGTGGTCGTCGCCCCGGATCGGGGCGGCCTTCCGGGTGCACCCATGGCCTTCATCGCCGGGCCGGGGCAGGGGGTGAATCTGCTTCGGGGCACCTGGCACGGCGTGCTGACGCCGTTGCACGCGCCGGGGCTGTTTGCGGTGGTGGACCGGATCGGTCCGGGGGAGAACCTGGAAGAGCACTGGTTCGACGAGCCCTGGACCGTAACGGCGCTTTCGGAAGGGGTGCCCGAGGAGGGTGCCGAAGGCTGAATGGCGGCGGAGGCCGGATGGCGGGGGCTCTGCCCCCGCACCCCCGGAGTATTTTGGGCAAGATGAAGGGGTGTGGAGGATCGTTGCGCGGCCGGTACCGATCACATGCGGCCGGGCGTTGTGTACGTGTCGGGGACGTTTCAGCCTTGCGGGGCGGCCGTCATCAGCCGGGCGACCTCGAGCATGCGCGCCGAGAAGCCCCATTCGTTGTCGTACCAGCCGAAGACGCGGGCCTGCCGGTCGCCGATCATGCGCAGCTCGGGCCCCGCGATCACCAGCGATTCGGGGCGGGCACGCAGATCCGAGGACACCAGCGGCTCGTCGGTCCAGCCCAGCACTGATGTGGCCCTGACGGCCGTGTGCAATGCGGTTCCGAAGGTGTCGTGCGGCATCGGCCGGGCAAGTTGCACCACCAGATCCACCGAGGACACGCTGGCCGTGGGCACCCGCAGCGCCGCGCCGCTGATCCGGCCGGCAAGTTCGGGCAGGACATGATTGATCAGCCGCATCGCGCTGGTGGTTGTCGGGACCATCGACAGGGCGCCGGCGCGAGAGCGGGCGAAATCGTCACGCGGGGCGTCCACCATCGGCTGGCTGTTGGTGTAGCAGTGGATCGTGGTCATGTGCGCCCGCTCCACCCCCGCAAGATCGTCGATCACCCGCAGAAGCGGGGCAAGCGCGTTCGTGGTGCAGGAGGCGTTGGACACGATCCGCGCATTGCCCAGCCGGTCTTCGTTCGCGCCCAGCACCACCGTCACCTCGGCCGCCGGCGACGGCCACGAGATCAGCACCTTGCCCGCCCCCGCCGTCAGCCCCCGCGCCGCCACGTCGGAATTGCGCGCGACGCCGGTGCAATCGAGCAGCACGTCCACCCCCGACAGGTCCACCCGCGACAGATCGTCCACATGCGACACCGGGATCACGTGCCCGCCCACCTCCAGCGTTTCGGCGCCGGTCCGCACCTCGCCGGGGTAGGGGCCGAAAATGCTGTCGTAGCGGAACAGGTAGGACAGCATGTCCAGCGGCGCGATGTCGTTGATCAATGCCACATCGACCGGCCCCGGCTGCGGCCGGGTCAGGATCTGCCTCAGAATCGTGCGGCCGATCCGGCCGAATCCGTTGATCGCAATCTTCATGGGCGCGGTATGTCAGGGACGGACAGCGGCCTCAATGCCCGGCATGTCCGGGTCAGTTGCAGGCGACCTGGGAATAGAAGGCGCCGGTATCGGTCTGATACATGGTCGAGCGGACCACCTTGCAGCCGGTCGCGGCCTCGATCGCGCGGATCCCCTGCGCCGTCCGCGTCGCCGCCGGGCGGCCGAAGGGGTTGAGGTCGTTGTTGTCGCGCACGGCCTTCCATGTGGCCGGCTCCTCGCTGATCTGCACCACGGCCCAT
>WFPM01000075.1 GCA_015487635.1 Rhodothermus sp. | reverse complement strand
GGCGATTCCGCATGTTTCCGCCCCGGGGCTTTCTCTCGGGTGCTTCCCCCTCCCTGCCAGGGAGGGGGCCAGGGGGAGGGTGGCTCTGATGGTTCCGAGCGTCGCTCATTCTGGGCTTGGGCTGGAAGCACGTTGCGGTGCGCCCGGGCTTCCTCACATGCACTATGATTCCTCAGAAATCGTAGTAGTTCAGCAATACGATGGGTTTGTGGTGGTAGCCGAGCTGGCGCAGCGTCAGCACCTCCAGAAATTCTTCGAGCGTACCGAAGCCTCCCGGCAATACTAGGAAGGCATCGGCCCGTGCGAACATGACGGCCTTGCGTTCCTGGAGGGTCTGCGTAATGATCAGCGCATCGGCCAGTCCGTAGGCGATGCCTTCGCGTTCCCGGAGACGCCCACGAGGCGTCCGCCGTGGCGATGGACGCTGTGGGCCAGCGCGCCCATGAATCCGACGTCGCCGCCGCCGTAGATCAGCTCATAGCCGGCCCGGGCCAGGCGTTCGCCTACCTGTTCGGCCAGCTTCCGGTAGCGCTCATCCACCCGTTGGCTGGCGGCGCAATAGACGCAGACGCATCGGGGCATGGCTCAGACTTCCAGGAAGGACGAGAGCGGGAAGGCGAACTGCGCGTAGGCCAGCTCCGTGGTCCCGAACCAGCGATAGCTCTGCGCCCGCCACTTTCGGTAGGCTTCATAGATCTTGCGATAGAGCGGGTCCTGTTCCTGCGCAAGCAGTTCTTCGGCGATGCGGGCCGCTTCTCGGAGCACGTCGTCCGGAAAGCGGCGAAGCTGCACGCCGGCCTGCAACAGGCGTTGCAGGGCCGCCGGGTTGCGGGCATCGTAGCGGGCCACCATGGTCTGGCTGGCTTCCAGCGCGGCCGTCCAGAGCACTTCGCGGTAGAATGCGGGCAGCCGCTCCCACTCGCGGCGGTTCACGTAGAAGGTCAGCGCCGGACCGGGCTCCCACCAGCCGGGGTAGTAGTAGTAGGGTGCGATCTGGTAAAAGCCCAGCTTTTCGTCGTCGTAGGGGCCGGCCCACTCGGCCGCGTCGATGGCGCCGCGCTCCAGCGCCGGGTAGATCTCGCCGCCGGCCAGCACCTGCACGGTTACGCCCATCTCGCTCATGACGCGGCCGCCCATGCCCGGGATGCGCATCTTCAAGCCGCGCAGGTCGCGCAGGCTGTTGATCTCGCGCCGGAACCAGCCGCCCATCTGGGCGCCCGTGTTGCCGCCGGGCAGGTTCACGATGTTGAATTCGGCAAACAGCTCGCGCAGCAGGTCCAGCCCACCGCCTTCGAGCAGCCAGGCGTTATACTGCCGGGAGGTCAGCCCGAAAGGTACCGTGCAGTCGAAGGCCAGCGCCGGATGCTTGCCGATGAAGTAGTAGCTGGCCGTGTGGCCGATCGGGACCGTGCCGTTCTGAACGGCGTCGAGCACCTGTAGGCCGGGTACGAGCTCGCCGGCCGGATAGACGCGGATCTCGAAGCGGCCGTCGGTCAGCGCGCGTACGCGTTCGGCCAGTACTTCGGCCGCGCCAAAGATGGTGTCGAGCCCGCGCGGAAAGCTCGAAGCCAGCCGCCAGCGCAGGCGGGGCAGCGTCTGCACGGCCGGTGCGCCCCCTTCGCTCGTCTGCTGATTGCTGCAGCCGGCCAGTAGGGCCGTGGCCGCGGTCCCCAGCGCGGCCTTTTTCAGAAAACATCGCCGTTCCATAGGCACCCTTCCGTTGGATCGCGCTGTTGCCTCTCCAAAAATACGGACGCGCCGGCCAGAAAAGCGAATCCGACAGGCTTCCGAAGCTCCGGGTTGCGCGCATGCAGAAAAAAATTTCTACAGGGGCTTGACTTTTTACGATCTTTTTAGTACGATTAGAAACGTAATTTCGAAAAACGAATCAGGAGGTTGGTCTTATGCGCCGAGCGCTGGTGCCTTTTGGTGAAACGGAAATGGAGATCCTGCAGGTCGTCTGGGAGCTGGGCGAAGCGTCGGTGGCCGACGTGCACGCCCGCCTGGGCGGCGATCGCGCCTACACGACGGTGATGACCGTCATGCGCAATCTGGCCGACAAGGGCTACCTGACCTTTCGCAAGCAGGGACGCATGTATGTGTACCGGCCGGCGGTGCCGCCGGAGGAGTTCAAGTCGGATCTGCTGAAGCGGTTGGTGGACAAAGTGTTCGGTTCGCCGCTGGAGCTGGTGCAGACGCTCGTGCGTCAGGAGTCGCTCGGTCCGGACGAGCTGGCCGAACTGCAACGGCTGATCGACAAGCTGGAGGGAAACGATGATGCCGCGTGAATTCTGGTTGGAAGGTACGTGGCTGCTGGGGCTCTGGACCGCGGCCGCGCTGCTGTTGCTGCTGAGCGTCCGTCGCGTGATGCGTCGGTGGCCCGAGGCGGCCTACGCGCTACTCCAGGCGGGTTTCTATGCGTTGCCGCTGGGGCTTCTGGCCTACGGGTTGCGGCTGAAACTGCTTCCGGATGTGGCGTTCTGGCGGGCCGAGCCGCCCGAGGTGCTGGTCTGGCTCGGTGCGCAGGTTGTGTCGGCCTCGGCCGAAGAAGGAAGCACGCAGGGGCCGGTAGCCATCGGACAACTGGCGCTGTTCGTTTGGCTGCTGGGCGTGACGGTGCGTCTGGCGGCGCTTGGCGTACGCTGGGGGCGGTTGCGGCGCTACCTGCGTCGGTGCCGTCCGGCGCCGGCCGAGTTGGCGGCCGAAGTGGCCGAGACGGCCGTGCGGCTGGGACTTCGCCGGCCGGTGCGGCTGCTGGTGGGCGGCCGCGTGCCCTTCTCGATGGGCGGGCGGCGGCCGACGGTGGTCGTGCCGGAGCTGGCGCTGACCGATCCGCAGGCACGGTGGCCGATGCTCTGGCACGAGCTGGTCCACCTGCAGCGACGCGACTTTCGGGCGCAGCTTGTAGAGGAGCTGGTTCTGACCCTGTTCTGGTTCCATCCGCTGCTCTGGGGCTACCGGCGGCGGCTGGAGCTGCTCCGCGAGGTGCTGTGCGATCAGGCCGTGCTGGCCCGGCGCATCGTATCGCCCGCCGATTACGCCCGCTTATTGCTGACGGTATTGTTTCAGGCCCGACACACCCCTGCATTGAAGCTGAGTCTGTCCCTTTCGAGGCAATCCACCCTCAAACAACGCATGGAGGCCATGATGCAACCTGTCCAATCGCTTGCGCCGCGCCAGGTACGACTGTTGCTTCTCGGCGCGCTGATCGGACTGACCGGGCTGATGGCCTGCACCGAAGTGCCCGAAACGCCCGTGCAACCTGAAAAAAGCGAGCTTTCTCCTGCCGGTAAGCAGCCAAGTGAAGCAGGGGAAGTGTTCGTGGTTGTCGAGGAAATGCCCGAGCTCATCGGTGGTTACAATGCCCTTTACGACTGTATCCGGTATCCGGAGACCGCTCGTAAAGCTGGTGTCGAAGGCCGTGTGATCATTCAGTTCGTAGTGGACGAAAGCGGCAACGTGACCAACCCGAAGGTGCTCCGTGGTGTGGGGGCCGGTCTGGACGAAGAGGCGCTTCGGTGCGTCCAACAGCTCAAGTTCAAGCCGGGACGGCAGAGAGGGCGTCCGGTACGTGTGCGTTTTACGATACCGATCGTCTTCAAGCTGGATGCTGCCGACGAGACGTCGGAGCAGAACTAAAGGCGAGGACTTGAGGCTAGAAGAGGAGGGATCGGTTACCGATCCCTCCTCTTCTGTTTAAAGACAGGCAATAAAAAGATTGCTGATTACCGCGGCCGGAGTGGCCGGATGACCACCTCGGAGATCAGGTAGTTGTCATCGGTCTCCAGAATGTGCAGGATGGTCTGGGTCACCTGCTCGGGCGTGACGGGGCGGTCGGCGCCGCGCATGCCGGACACCTCGAAGAACTCGGTGGCGACGGAGCCCGGATAGACGCAGGTCACCTTGATGCCGTGGTCGCGCAGCTCCTTCATAATGGCCTCGCTGAAGCCCCGCACGCCGAACTTTGTGGCATTGTAGGCGCTCAGGTTAGGGTTGCCGATCAGACCAGCTACCGAGGCGATGTTGATGATATGGCCGCCGAAGCCGGTTTCTGCGTTCTGTTTTTTCATCTGGGGCACGGCTGCGCGCGTGCAGAGAAAGACGCCGCGCAGGTTCGTGTTCATCTGCACATCCCAGTCCTCCAGCGACAGCGCATCGACCGGCCCCATTCTGCCCAGCCCCGCATTGTTGATCAGGATGTCCAGGCGGCCGGCCTCGCGAATCACCCGCTGGAAGGCCGCCTCGACGTCGTTGGGCCGCGTTACGTCGCAGGCGATTGGGTGAAAGCGCGGGCCCAGTTCGTCGCGGAGCGCATTCAGGCGCTCGACGCGCCGAGCCAGTCCGTACACATGCGCGCCTTTCTGCACGAGCGCAATCGCAAAGGCCCGGCCCAGCCCGCTGCTGGCGCCGGTCACGACGGCCACTTTATCCCGAAGTTCCATAATGCGTTTTCCGTTTGTTTTTTGGAAGGGACGGCCTTAATCTACGGCGCACCCGCGGGCGGGTGTCCGGTCCGGTGTGCCGCAAGACGATCGGAAGCGGGCTCGTAACGCTTTTTTTACCGAACGATGCTTCAGACGCCGGAAGCACGCTTACATCAGGAGCTGCAACGGGTCTTTCAGACGGCGGCCCAGCAGGGGCATCTGACCGATCCCGACGCACTGGCGACCCGGTTGCAGGGCATCTCGCCGGACGTGATCGTGGCGTGGCTGCAGCCGTACGTCACCGAGCGCCGTCGCCAGCGGATCGAGCAGGTGCTCGACGGACGCACCTACACGGTGGTCCCGGTCGTCGAGGGCCTGGCCAACACGGGCAATGTCAGCGCCGTCATGCGTTCGGCCGAGGCGCTGGGGTACCAGGGCTTCGGGGTCATCAAGGGCCAGGTGCAGAAGTACAAGACGTCCGAGCGCACTACCCAGGGCGCCGACAAGTGGCTCGACGTGTGGACATGGCCGACGGCGGCCGAGGCCGTGCCTGCGCTGAAGGCGGCCGGCTATCGGATTGTTGCCACGGCACTGGAGGAGGCCGAACCGATCGAGACATTCGATTTCACCGTGCCGACGGCGCTGGTGTTCGGCAACGAAGTGGAAGGCGTCTCGCGTGAGTTGCTGGCGCAGGCCGATGCCCGGTGCGTGATTCCGATCGTGGGCTTCACGCAGAGCTTCAACATTTCGGTGGCGGCGGCCATTGCGCTCTACCACGCGCAGCGCGATCGACGGGCCCGCCAGGGACGGCACGGGGACCTTTCACCGGAATGGAAGGCCACGCTCCGGGCCGTCTTCTACCTGCGCAGTGTCCAGAAAGCCGGCGTGCTGCTCTGGGAGCGCCTGCAACGCAGTTTGAAGTAACTCACCCGGAGGTGGGCGCCTCGTCCGGCTGCTGCGAGAAGGGGACCGCCTGTCGCTGACCGGTTTCCGGGTCTTCGATCCAGGCTTCGTAGGTGATGGGCACGGTGGGACGCAGCATAGCGGTAATGGAGCAGTATTTCTCCTGCGAGAGTTGCACGGCGCGGGCCACCTGTTCGGGTTTCAGGTCGCGTCCGAAGACCCGGTAGGTCAGGTGAATGCGTGTGTAGACGCGCGGGTGGGTTTCGGCCCGGTCGGCTTCCCCTTCCACCTGCACATCGACAAACGGCGCACGCATTTTCTGCAGAATCGAAACGACATCCATGGCCGAGCAGCCCATGAGCGCCAGTAGCACCATTTCCATCGGGCTGGTGGCACCGGACGGACGCCCTCCATATCCGGAGTCGAGCACGGTCCAGTGCCCGGAGCCGGCCTGGCCGATGAAGGTCAGCCCTTCGACGTATTTAATTCGAGCTTTCATGATACTCTCTGGTCAGGTTCCGATTCCGGGGGCAAAATCGGGATTCCGGTGAAGTGGTGCAATGCTATCCGCCTCGATTGAGCGTGGAAGAACAGAAAAAAACAGACAGGGCATTTCATGCCCGGCTGAAATAGGCGATATTTCGGGCAGACGAATTACAGGGTATTCAAAAACCGATGAAGCGCTGGTTTAAAGAGGCGCTACTGGACGTTGTCGTCACGGTGGTGATCGTGCTGGCTGCGATTCCGGCGTTGCCCTGGGCGCGCTGGGTTGTGCTTGTCTACACGCCGCTTATGCTGCTGCTCAAGCTGGGTGCGCTGCTGGCGGCCCCGCATCTGCCCCGCATGCGGCGCAGCGCGCCGGAAGCGCTGTTTCATGCGCTTTACGGCATCAATGTGCTCGCGCTGCTGGTGGGACGCTGGTGGTGGATGGCCGTCGCCTGGGCGCTGATCTGGGGACTTTCGGTGGCGGTCGAGCGTCGCCAGCGGCGCGGGTAGGATCCCGCCCTGTGCTCAGCCGTTCACGCGGCCGAATCGCTTGCGAACGGGGATGCTGCTTACCTACTACACATTGCGGGCGTTGGCCGAGGAGTGGCGGTGCGCGCTGCCGGGTAGCCTGCTGGGCGACGCCTTTTCGCAGGTGCGCGACGAGCTGGTGCTGGCCTTTGCCCGGCCGGAGGCCGAGTGGATGGTGCGCATCTCGACGGGGGCCTTTCGCTACGTGTTTCGCGTCGAGGGCTACAGCCGGGCGCGCCGCAACGTCGCCACCCTGTTCGAGGAAGCGCTGGGCCGCACGCTGCGCGACGTGCGCGTGGCCGAGCGGGACCGCGTGCTGTTTTTTGAGCTGGATGATGGCTCGCGGCTTCAATGCTGGCTCTACGGGCCGCGTCCGAACGTGCTTTGGGTGGCGCCCGACGGACG
This sequence comes from Rhodothermus sp., assembly GCA_015487635.1. GTDB lineage: Bacteria > Bacteroidota > Rhodothermia > Rhodothermales > Rhodothermaceae > Rhodothermus. The sequence continues at coordinate 19,005 of WFPM01000075.1, read as the reverse complement.
GGTGCGTGCGGCGTTTCAGCAGGATGAAGCCTGGCGGGGAAAGCCAGCGCTGGCGCCGCGCCCGGCACCGGAGGTCGATACGTTCGAGGCGTTTCGGGCGCGCTGGCGCCCCGACCGGAAGTCGCTCGCGCAGGCCGTGGCGGCGGCCTTCCCGCTGTTCGACGCGCTGCTGGCCGAAGAGACAGTCTTTCGGGCAGGCGTGCAGGTACCGTCACCGGCTGATTGCGATGAGGAGGAGCTTCGGCGTCTCTACGAGGCCGGACGCGCACTCGAGGCGGAACTGGCCCGTCCCGCACCCCGACTTTACCGGGTCGATCGATGGACGGCGCACTTTGCGCTGACTCCGATGGCCCATCTAGCGCACCTGCCCTGCGAGGCGTTCGATTCGGTCGATGCGGCGGTACACGCGGCCGTGCGGCGCGAGCTGGCCGCGCGGGCCTTCCGGGAGGCTTACGAGCCGCTTCGCCAGGCGCTGGAGGCCGCGATTGAACGGGCGCGTCGAGAGCAACAGGCCCTGGAAGCCGCGCTGGCTGTGCCCGACCGGGCCGCGCAGTACGAACGCTGGGGACACCTGCTCATGGCGCAGGCGCACCAGGTGCCGGCCGGAGCCGAAGCGGTGGAGCTGCCCGACTGGTTCGGCGACGGCGCGCCTGTGCGGATTCCGCTCGATCCCACGCGCTCGGCCGTCGAGAACGCGCAGGCTTACTACGAGCGGGCCCGACAGGCCCGCCAGGAGCGTGAGGCGCTTCGCCAGCGGCTGGAAGACATTCGCCGGCGGCTTCCCCGGCTGGAGGCACTGCGGGCCGAGCTGGAGCAGGTCAATACGATGACGGCCCTGCGGGCTTTCCGGCAACGCCACGCCGACGAGCTGGCCGCGCTGGGCATCGGTCGAACCGGCCGGAAGGAGCCGGAGACCGTGCCGGCGTTTCGGCGCGTGCCGCTGGGGGGTGGCTTCGAGGCGTGGATCGGCCGTAACGCCCGGGAAAACGACGAACTGACCTTTCACCACGCCCGCAAGCACGACCTGTGGTTGCACGCGCGTGGCGTGCCCGGCTCGCACGTGATTCTGCGGGTGCCCGGCCGCAACCGCCGGCCCGACCGCAGGGTGCTCGAACGGGCCGCTTCGCTGGCGGCCTACTTCAGCAAGGCGCGGGGTAGCAGTGTGGTGCCCGTCGTGGTGGTGCCACGAAAGTACGTGCGCAAGCCGCGCGGGGCCGATCCAGGCACCGTCGTTTTCGAGCGGGAAGAAGTGTTGCTGGTGGAACCCCGGCCGCCCGAAGCGGTGCAGGCGGAAAATTCTTGAAGAACAAAGGCCGGTGGCTGGCGCGAAAGGACCGGCAGCGTGTAAGTTAGGCCGTTCACGCAAAAACGCCGATAGTAATCATGTCGTGGTGGGAAGCCCTGATTCTGGGTCTGCTGCAGGGGCTCACGGAGTTTCTGCCGGTCTCGTCGTCCGGCCATCTGGTGCTCGGTCAGTACGTGCTGGGGCTGAATCCGGGCGGCGTGACCTTCGAGGTATTCGTGCACTTCGGAACGGTGCTGAGCATTCTCACGGTTTATTGGAAGCGGGTGGGGACCATTGTGGGTGAGGTATGGACGGCGTTGCCGCGTCCGGCCGAGTGGCCGGCACGCTACCGGGAGCGCGATCCGTTCCGGCTGGCCGTCTGGATTCTGATTACGATGATCCCTACCGGACTGGTCTATGTGCTGCTGGGCAACTGGATCGAGCAGACGTTCGAGCATCCGCGGTTTGCGGCAGGCATGCTGGTGGTAACCGGTGTGCTGCTGGTGCTGACCCGGTTGCGACGGCACCCGGACGGCAACCTGTCGCCGCTGAAGGCCTTCGTGGTGGGCGTGGCCCAGTCGGCTGCCATGCTGCCGGGCATTTCGCGATCGGGTGCTACGATCTGCGCGGCCATCTATCAGAATGTGCGGCCCGAGCGCGCGGCCGATTTTTCTTTTCTCATGCTACTGCCCGTTGTGCTGGGCGCCACGCTGCTGAAAGGAATCGAGCTGCTGCGCACGCCCGAGGCCGTGGGGCTCGTGCCTTTGATCGTCGGGACCATCACGGCCTACGTTTCGGGCGTGGCAGCCATCAAAATGCTGCTGCAGGTGGTGCGGCGGGGCCGGCTGGAGTATTTTGCCTACTACTGCTTTCTGGTGGGGGTGCTCGGGCTCTGGCTGATTCGCTGAGCGCAACTCCGGGGTTGCGTCCTACGTACAGCGCATGCCATAGCTAACCGGTTCATGCCATGCCGCTGACCTACGAAGAAGCCGCCCGACGGGAAATCGAACGCTGGGTGCGATCCGGTGGACCGCTGTGGCAGGATGTTTTCGATCGGGCAATGCGTCCGGTGGACTGGCTCGTCGAGCGCGTGACGCCGGCCGACTGGCGCGCGCAGCTCGATGCGGCGGTGGCCCGCTTTCTGGAGACGCTGCACGACGTGGCGAGCTGGACCTTCAACGAATCGTATGTGCTGGAGGCCGTGCGAAAGGCGGGCGTGGCGGTGGATCGAATCGAGGCGTTGCGTGCAGAACCGCTGGAACAGCTCGATCCGGTCGCGCGAAGCTTTTTCGGACAGCATGCCGTGCTGGCTGCGCTCGAAGGGGCCGGGACCGGCCTGGGGGGCTTCACGCTGGCGGCAGCCGACGTGCCGCTGCTTTTCGGGATCAATCTGCGGCTGATTCAGCAGATCGGGGCGGTCTACGGCTTCCGGGTGCAGGATCCGGTGTACCGGCCGCTGGTGCTGGCCATCTTCAATGCGGCGGCGGCCGGCACGGCCGAGGCCCGTCAGGCGGCCTGGCGGGAGGTGAGCGTGGCGGCCGCGCTCTTGGCGCGGGGCGCTTCCTACCGGGGACGCACGCGCGACTTTGTGCGCGAGCAAAACCGGCATCTGCCCCGCGAACTGGTCAAGAATCTGGCCCGTCGCAAGTTGGGCCAGCTCATCCCGCTGGCCGGACTGGCCGTGGGTGCCGGCATCAACTACGTCTTTACGCGCGAGACCGGCGAGGCCGCCTACATGCTCTTCCGCGCGTTGCACCTTGAACACCGGGGACGCCGGTAACGCTGGGAACGAAATGGCCGGCTGCGGGCTTCTACGCGCCGGACCAAACTTCTGTGGAGTGGAGCGATGGCGCTGGTTGCCATTGTGGGACGGCCCAACGTCGGGAAGTCCACCTTCTTCAATCGACTGACGCGCTCGCACGAAGCCATTACGCATGACCAGCCGGGGGTGACGCGCGACCGCGTCTACGGCACGGCCGAATGGAACGGCGTGCGTTTTTCGGTGGTGGACACCGGCGGGTACGTGCCCAATTCATCGGATATCTTCGAACAGGCGATCCGCGAGCAGGTACAGATTGCCATTGAGGAGGCCGACGCGATCCTGTTCATGGTGGACGTCACCACCGGCGTGACCGATCTGGACGATGCGCTGGCCGAACTGCTGCGGCGCACGAACAAACCGGTCTTCGTGGTGGCCAACAAGGCCGACAACGACGAGCGCACCTGGGAGGCCAGCACCTTCTACCAGCTCGGCCTGTCCGAAGTCTATCCGGTCAGCGCTCTGAGCGGTCGAGGCACCGGCGAGCTGCTCGACGCGCTGGTGAAGCGGCTTCCGGCACGCAATGGGGAGGCCGAAACCGACGAACGGCCGCGCCTGGCCATCGTCGGACGTCCCAACGTGGGCAAGTCGTCGTTGACGAACGCGCTGCTCGGGCAGGAGCGCTCGATCGTAACCGACATCAGCGGCACCACGCGCGACGCCGTCCACTCGGTGCTCAAATACTACGGCCGGGAGATCGTGCTGGTCGATACGGCCGGATTGCGCCGCCGCTCCCGCATCCGGGAAAACCTTGAGTTTTACGCCACGCTGCGCACCGAGCGGGCACTGCGCGCGTGCGACGTGGCCATTACGCTGATCGACGCGACGGAAGGGTTGACCGCCCAGGACATCCGCATCCTGCGCCAGGCTGAGGAGCTGCGTAAGGGCATGGTGCTGGTGGTGAACAAATGGGATCTGATCGAAAAGGACGCCAACACCATGAGGGAATGGGAGGAGGCCATTCGTTATCGGCTCCCGACCTGGCAGCACGTACCGCTGGTGTTTATTTCGGCGAAAACGCGCCAGCGGATTCACCGTGTGCTCGAAGCGGCGCTGCGCGTCTACGAAAACCGGCGGCAGCGCGTCGCCACGAGCCGGCTCAACGAGGTGCTGCAGGAAGCCATCCGGCAGCAGCATCCGCCCACCTACCGGGGGCGGCCGGTGAAAATCAAGTACGTGACACAGGTCGAGACGGCACCGCCCGTATTCGCGTTTTTCTGCAATTATCCGGAGGGCATCAAAGAACCGTATCGACGTTATCTGGAAAAGCAGATCCGGGCGGCGTTTGGCTTCGAGGGCGTGCCGCTGACGCTGGTGTTTCGGGAAAAGTAGCGAACGGCGAACCCTGGCGGCCTGCTTCGACGTTTACCGCCCGGTGCTTCGGACGAACCCAACGCGCGCAATCCATGCCCGGAAAGCCTGTCAATCTGGCCACGCCCAACGAGCGCAAGCTGAACTTCTGGGAGCGGCTCTACCTGCCGGCCGTCGTGAAGGGGCTGGCCTACACCTGGCGCAAGATGCGCTCGCCGCGTTATACGTTTCAGTACCCGGACGAACTGTGGTATCCGCCGGACAGCTACCGGGGGCGGCCGGTGCTCGTCGAAGAAAACGGACGGCCGCGCTGCGTGGCCTGCGGGTTGTGCGCCCGGGCCTGCCCGCCGCTGGCCATCTCCATGCAGGCGAAGGAGGTGGACGATGTGAAGGAGCGCGAGCCGGCCTGGTTCGAGATCAACATGCTGCGGTGCATCTACTGCGGCTACTGTGAGGAGGTGTGTCCCGAAGAGGCCATCGTCATGTCGAAAGAATACGACCTGACGTTTCAGAGTCGCGACGAGGCCATCTTCGGGCTGGAGAAGCTGCTGGTGCCGGCCGAGCGCCTGAAGGACCGGCTGGAATGGCTCAAGCGCTACAAGAATCCACAGTACGGCCAGCACTGGGAGTTCCGGAAAGAAAATAACCTGCACAGCCTGAAGGACCGGCCGTTTTTGAAGTGGCTGCTGGAAGAAGAGGGGATGGAAGAACTCAAAAGCACGCACCTGCGGCCCGAGGAGCCGGTAGCGGCGGAGCGGTCGTGGGGCGGCGTGCGGACCGAAGGATAAAATGGCCGGAAAACCACGGGACGAAGCCGAACTGCGCGCTGCGCTGATCGACCAGCTGACCCATCTACTGCGCGAGATCGAAGCGCTGCAGCAGGTCATCGATCTGGTGCCGGAGCCGTTGCAGACGGCACGGCCGCTTCCGGAAGAGCCGTCGCTGCGGGAAACCTACGGCATCCTGGCAGCGGCCGACGAGCGGGTGTTTCTGCCGACGATCCGGGCGCTGCTGGCAGGACGGGCCGAAGCGCTGGCGCTCCCGGACGACCGCGTGCTGCAGGAGGCCGAGGACTGGAACGCACATCCGCTGCCCGTCATTCTGGAGCGTCTGCAGCAGGCGCGGCGGGAGTTGGTCGCATTGCTCCGGCAGACGCCCCCGGAGGTCTGGGAACGGACGGCCCGCTGCGGCGAAGAAGCCTGGGACCTTTACCGCTACGCCTATTTCATCATTCAGCACGACACCGAGCTGTTGCGGGCGCTGGCCTATCGGCTGCACGCCGCCCACCTGCCCGGCCGGCCCCGCCCGGTGGTCTGATTGCAACAACGCTGCAATTTCGGCAGGGCCTTGTGGTCGGGGTCTTGTTTTTCTACCTTGTCTCTTAAGAAAGTGTGAACGTCAGGCCGATGTAATAGCAAACACGTGGGCGGCACCAACAGGGTGATGGGACAGCAGACCGGGGGACTGTCGTTCGAGCAGCTGGAGGTGGCCTTTCAGCACGGCAACTTCGCCCCGTTGTATTTCATCTATGGCGAAGAGTCGTTTCTGATCGACACGCTCCAGCAACTGCTCATCGAACACGCACTGCCGCCCGAGTTGCGGGCGTTCAACCTGGACATCGTCTACGGCGACGAGACGGAGGCCCGCGCCGTACTGGGGCTCTGCCAGAGTCTGCCGGTTATGGCGCCGCACCGGGTGGTGATCGTCCGCAACTTCGACAGTCTGCGTGAAAACCGGCTGTTTGCGGCCTATGCCGAGCAGCCCAATCCGCAGACGATTGTGCTCTTGGCCTGTAGCGGACGGCCCAACCTGAACGTGCAGCCTTACCGGGCGCTGCGTCAGCATGCGGTCTGGGCTGAATTGCGACCGCTACGTCCAGCGCAGGTGCCCGGCTGGCTGGCCCGCTACGCGGAGCGTGAAGGCTACCGGCTCGAGCCCGAGGCGCTGCAACGGCTGGCCGAGTACGTCGGGACCGACCTGCAGGCCGGGGTGCAGGAACTCCGGAAGTTGTTTGCCTACGCGGGCACGCGGCATACGTTAACGCTGGATGACATCGTTACGGTTAGTGGACAGACACGCAGCTACAACATCTTCGAACTGCAGCGGGCTGTAGGGGAGGGACGTTATTCAGACGCAGTCTACATAATGGAACAATTATTGCAACATGCATCGAATCCGCGCAGCGAGGCGCTCCGGATCGTGTCGTTTCTGACAACTTTTTTTACGAAGCTCTGGCGGCTGACACTTTGCCAGGGGCAGCGTCTGTCGAGTCAGGCGCTGGCCGGGCGTATCGGTGTGCCGGCGTACTTTCTGCAGGAGTACCTGCAGAGCGCTCGCCGGTACGGGCCCGGCGCGATCCGGCGCGTGTTGGCGGCGTTGCTGGCGGCCGACGTGGAACTGAAGGGTGGTAGTCAACGCGATCCGCGTCTGGTACTGCACCTGCTGCTGCGGCAGGTGCAGGGGGCCTGCCGGGCGCCGCTTCAACAGGCAGCCTGAATTCTGAAAACAAACCCTTGATCGACCGGCGATGAACATTCAGCAGAAAGAGCGGGTGGTGTTGCGCAGGGAGGCGCTGCAGCGGTTGCCGTCCGAGGAAAATAAGGCGCGCTATGAGGAACTCCAGCGCCTGAGCGACGAGGACCTCATGGCGCTGTTTCAGGCGGGAACGGTGGAGGCCTTCGACATCCTGGTGAGCCGGTACAAGGATCCGCTGGCTAACTACCTGTACCGGTTCCTGGGTGATCCGAAGGAAGTCGAAGACCTCCTGCAGGAGACCTTTATGCGTGTGTATCGCAACCGGCATTCTTATCGCCGGATTGCGAAGTTCTCGACCTGGCTCTACACGATCGCCGGGAACCTGGCGCGCTCCGAGTACCGGAAGCGCAAGCGGCGTCGTGTGTACTCCCTGCAGTCCGTGAACCGGGACGAGGAGGAGTACGAGGTCGAGATTCCGGACGAGACGTTCGCCCCGGACCGGCACACCGAAAGCACCATCCAGGACCGGTACATCCAGGAGGCGCTCAAGCAAATCCCGGAGGAATTCCGGGAGGTGGTGGTGCTCCGCGACGTCCAGCAGCTCTCCTACGAGGAGATCGCGGAGATCACCGGTCTGCCGATGGGTACGGTGAAAAGCCGGATCAACCGGGGCCGGACGAAGCTGCAGGCGCTGCTCAAGGACGTTTATCCGATGCCGGAGGAATCTTAACGCCAGCCGTTGTCGTAAGTGCAGGGCCGGTGGGAACCCTCCTGCCGGCCCTTTGGCGTAAAAGCAGGGGTGTAACGCAGCGTCTGGTGCCTATGCGCGAGGGTTACCACGATCCCGATTCATCGCGGCCGGAGCAGGACTGTCCGTTCAGCGATCTGGATGAACTGTTGTGCGAGTATGTGGACGGGACGATGGATCCGGCCGTGCGGCAGGTATTCGAAGAATACCTGCGGGCCAATCCGACGCTGGCGCGTCACGTAGAATGCCTGTGCCGGACGCGGCAGTTGCTCTGTCAGCATGGCGCCTGCAAGCTGCGGGCGCCGGAGGGCTTTCAAGCGCGTCTGCGTCAGCGTCTGGCCTACGAGATGATGCGCGAGCGGCAGTCGCTGGAGTACCTGAGCCTGCCGTTGCGAAGCGCCACGACGCTGGCTTCGGCAGTGGCGCTGCTGGTGATTCTGGGCATGTGCACCGGCGTCTTGCTCTACCTGGAGCAGGAGCCAGAGACGCCCGGCGTCGTGGTGCAGGCAACCCGTCCGGAGCCGTCCGCTGGCTTTCAGTTCGAAGCGCTTACGCCGGTGCGCACCGAGCGTCGCGTGTTACCGGGTTCGTACCGGCCTGACTGGGCGCTGTCGGCTGCATGGAACCGAAAGGACCATGCCCCGATTCATTATGACACGCTTCAGACCATGCGCTTCGTGCAAAGAAGTCATGGAGCGCCTTGACAGGCGTCGGTCCGGTGTTGTACTATAAGACGCCTGAAAAAAGGGCCCTTAGCTCAGCGGTTTAGAGCGCTCGCCTCACACGCGAGAGGTCAGTGGTTCGAATCCACTAGGGCCCACCGACCCCGCCATCGAAAGTGGCGGGGTTTTTTTGTCAGTAGTTGCGCGGGTGCACCGGCATCCCTACCTTTCTCATCGGCACAGACTTGCAAACGGCTCGGATCATGTCGGTCCAGCAACCGGTCGTGGCCATTGTGGGGGCCGGTGCCGTCGGACGGGCGCTGGGGCAGTCGTTGCGGACGGCTGGCTACCCGATTGCTGCCGTGCTCAGCCGCAATCCGGCCTCGGCCCGCGAGCTGGCCGCGCAGGTGGAAGCATCGGTGGCGTCGGCGGCCCTGGAAGATCTACCGGCTGAGGTGCGTCTGGTGTTCTGCTGCGTGCCGGACGACGCGCTGCCCGGCCTGGCCGAACAACTGGCGCTGGTGCCGCACGACTGGCCGCATACGGTAGTGGCGCACACCTCGGGCGCGCTCCCGGCCCGCGTACTGGAACCGGTGGGACGCCGTGGCGCCCTGCTGCTGAGCTTTCACCCGGTCCAGTCGTTTCCCCGTCAGGGTCCGCCACCGGCGCTTGGAGGCGTTGCCGTCGGGCTGGAAGGCGATCCGGAGGCGGTTGCGCTGGGACGCGAGGTGGCACGGGCACTGGGGGCCCGGCCGGTCGAACTCTCGGCCGAGACGAAGCCGCGCTATCATCTGGCCGCCGTACTCGCCTCGAACGGGCTGGGGGCGCTCATGGCCATGGCAGGCGAAGTGCTGGCCAGCATCGGCCTTTCGCGACCCGAAGCGCATGCCATGCTGTTGCCGCTGGTGCAGGGCACGCTGCGCAACCTGGAGCAGTTGCTGCCGGAGGAGGCGCTGACCGGACCGGCCGTGCGGGGCGATCTGGGGCCGATCACGCAACATCTGGAGACGTTGCAGCAACACCTGCCCCACCTGCTGCCCGTCTACGCGGCCCTGACCACCGAGATGATCCGCGTGGGGGTGCGGAGTGGCCGCCTGGCCCCCGCTCAGGCCACCGTATTGCTGGAACGGCTTCAGGAGGCCCTCGATGCGCGGACCGATCTGCCGCCGGAACGTCTGCCATAGCGACGGACCGGAACATCCCTTGCCCTGCAAAGTTGGGCGCCGTCAGATTTAAGCAAAGAAAATGAGATACTTGAAGATATGCGCGTGCGACGCCGTCGTGCTGCGGCTTTGCGAAAGAACTGGACGCAATCTCCCGGAGCATCGACTGTTGAGTTGGCTACAATCGAACATCCGGCGCTGGAACAACTGGAAACCCTGCTAAAGAGTGAGGAGGCGGCCACGCTGGCGTTTCAGTCGGTGCTGGCCGCGCTGCTGCCCATGCTCGAGCGCGTGCTGCAGCGTGAGCAGCAGGCGGTGGATGCCTCGCTGTCGCTGGCCCAGCGGGAGACGCTGCAGGAGATGACCGAGACGCTGACAACCGCTATCCAGATGCTGCGCGGGGCGCTGAACGAACGCGGGCACCAGGTGCTGCGCTACGAGCAGCCCGTCGAAGCCGGCCCGCCGGAGCGCTCCTGGTGGTTCGCCCTGTCCGAAGCGCTGGAAGCCGTCGAAGACGCACTGCAGCGCATTCCGCCGCTCGTCCGGGCGCAGCCCCGGGGTAGCCTGGCCCGTCGCGTTGGCGCACTGCTGCTTCGTCTGCTGCGACCGCATCAACGACACCTCCTTCATGAAGCCCGTGAGTGGATCGAATAACACGGGACCGATCGCACGCTGGCTGGCCGAGAACGATCAGGAGCTGGAGGCACGGTGGGCACGGCTTCTGGCGCATCTGGAAAATCTGGTGGGCCGAACGCCGACCGGCATCGAGCAGGTACTTTTTCTGATCGGTATTCAGGAGCGCGGGCGTGGCTACGAGCCCGGACTGTCCCGGGAGCAGAAACAGGAGGTGATCATGGAAGGCGCCCGGCATGCCTTTGCCGCGATCGGCCTGTACCGGCGCGTCGCGGAGGATCCAACGGTCTGGGAGCCGGCCTTTTTCCCCTGGCCCGAACTCTCGCGCGAGGAACAGGAAAAGCTGCTGCGCATCGCCATTCTGGAATACTTCAAACCCCTGCTGTCATGAACGGACGATGGCTTACAGGCGTAGTGCTGGCGCTTTTTGTGGCAGCTTGCCGGTCGGCGCCGTCCACGTCGCCAGCGGGCGCAGACAGTCTGACGCAGGCAACCGATACGCTGGTGCTTCCCGCCACCAACTACTATGAAATCCACACGCCGTTGGGACGCATGGTCGTGCGGCTCTACGACGAAACGCCGCTGCACCGAGACAACTTCAAACGGCTGGTGGCGACGGGCTTTTACGACAGCACAACGTTTCACCGGGTCATCGACGGCTTCGTCATCCAGGGCGGCGATCCGAACTCGAAGGACGCCGATCCTTCGAACGACGGAACCGGCGGGCCGGGCTACACGCTTCCGGCCGAGATTCGTCCCGGTCTGTTCCACAGGCGCGGCGCGCTGGCGGCCGCCCGTCAGGGCGACGAGGTGAATCCGGAACGGCGCTCCAGCGGCAGCCAGTTCTATCTGGTTGTCGGGCGTACGTTCGATGCCGCCACGCTGGACGAAATTGAAGCCTATCTGCGGGAGCAGATCCCGGATCCGAACTTCACGTTTCCGGATTCGATCCGGCAGCTTTATCAGACGGTGGGCGGCGCGCCGTTTCTGGACGGACTCTACACGGTCTTCGGCGAACTGGTCGAGGGCTTCGAGGTCATGGACGCCATCGCGCGGGTGCCCACGCCGCGAAGCACCGGGCGGCAGGCCCCGCCGGCGCTGCTGGATCGGCCGCTGCAACCCGTCCCCATGACGATTCGTCCGCTTGAAAACTATTCACCCGGCTCCTGAAACCCGCTTTGCCGGCGCACGGTACCACCTGCTACCCGGTTTTTGCCAGAGAGGACGTAGCTCGTCGGGCTGCGTCTTTTGTTTTGTTTCTCCGAAAATCAGGCCGTCGGATCGCAAGCCGTCCGCACCATGAAGCGCGTACTGACCGAACAGGAACTGGAGCGGCGCCGGGCGCGCCAGCAGCTCGAAGCGATGGGGATCCATCCGTACCCCTATTGCTGGGAAGTCACGGCCCACGCGGCCGAAATTCTGCAACGCTTTGACGACGAGCGGCACCAGCCGCGCGAGGACGGACCGGCGCCCGAACCCTACGAGGTGTCGATTGCCGGACGGATCATGACGCGGCGGATCATGGGCAAGGCCGCCTTTTTTGATCTGCAGGACGAAACCGGCCGCATTCAGGTGTACGTCCGCCGGCAGGACCTGCCCGAAGGCTTCTACGATCAGGTCTTCAAGAAGCTACTGGACATCGGCGACATCGTAGGCGTGGAGGGCTACGTGTTCCGCACGCGTATGGGCGAGATCACCGTCCACGCCCGGCGGCTGGAGTTGCTGGCCAAGGCGCTGCGGCCCCTGCCCGTCGTCAAGGAGCAGGACGGGAAGGTGTACAACGAGGTGACGGACAAGGAATTCCGTTACCGGCAGCGGTACGTGGACCTGATTATCAATCCCGAGGTGCGGGAAGTTTTCCGGAAGCGGGCGCGCATGATCACGACGATCCGGCGGTTTCTGGACGAGCGGGGCTACCTGGAGGTCGAAACGCCTATTCTCCAGCCCATGTACGGGGGCGCTTCGGCCCGGCCCTTCATCACGTACCACAACGCGCTCGACATGCAGCTCTACCTGCGCATTGCCGATGAACTCTATCTGAAGCGGCTGATCGTGGGCGGCTACGAGGGCGTCTACGAGATCGGCAAGGACTTTCGCAACGAAGGGCTCAGCCGCTTCCACAATCCGGAATTCACGATGCTCGAGCTCTACGTGGCCTACAAGGATTACCACTGGATGATGGACTTCGTGGAGGAGTTGCTCGAGCACGTGGCCATCGAGGTGACCGGATCGCCGGAGGTGCAGTGGGGCGAGCATACGATCTCGTTCCGCCGGCCCTGGCCGCGCATCCCGATGTTCGAGGCGATCAAGGAGCGGACGGGCTACGATCTCTACGGCAAGTCGCGCGACGAGCTGGCCGAGATCGCCCGTAAGCTGGGACTGGAAATCGACGACACGATGGGCAGCGGCAAGATCATCGACGAGATCTTCGGTGAATTTGTCGAGCCGCACCTGATCCAGCCCACCTTCATCATCGATTATCCGATCGAGCTGAGTCCGCTGGCCAAGCGTCACCGCGAAAAGCCCGGACTGGTCGAGCGCTTCGAGGTGATCGTGGGCGGCAAGGAGCTGTGCAATGCCTTCAGCGAGCTGAACGATCCGGACGATCAGCGGGCGCGCTTCGAGGAACAGGCGCGGTTGCGGGCGGCTGGCGACGAGGAAGCCATGCAGATCGACGAAGACTTCCTGCGGGCGCTGGAGTACGGCATGCCGCCGACGGCCGGGCTGGGCATCGGCATCGATCGGCTGGCCATGATTCTGACGAACCAGCCGTCGATCCGGGATGTGATTCTGTTTCCGCTGCTGCGGCCCGAGCAACCGGCCGTGCCGGCGGGTTCCGACGGGGCCGATCAGAAAGAGACGTCCGCATCCTGAAGTCCCATGGAGGCCGCTCCCTCCCGGCCGGTCGGGCGCACCGCCTCGCCGACAGGCTACGTGGCGCTGGTGCGCCGGAACGTACACTTCCGCCGGCTGTGGCTGGGCAATCTCATCTCGCTGCTGGGCGACTGGTTCAACACGATCGCCCTGTACACGCTGGTCTCGGAGCTGACCGGCTCGCCCTTCGCGCTGGGCGGCGTGTTTCTGACGAAGCTGCTTCCCTGGGCGCTGGCTTCGCCGCTGGCCGGGCTTCTGGTGGATCGCTTCAACCGCCGTCGGCTCATGATCGGGGCCGATCTGGTGCGGGCGGGGATCGTGCTGGGCTTTCTGCTGATCGACGAACCCGGCGAGGTGTACCTGGTCTACGTGCTGACCACGCTGCAGGTGATCGTGACGGCCGTCTTTCAGCCGGCCAAGAGCGCTTCGATCCCGAACATCGTCCGCACCGACGAGCTGCTGACGGCCAACGCGCTCATGTCGGCCACCTGGTCGGTGATGCTGGCGCTGGGCGCGGCTTCTGGCGGACTGGTGACGGCCTGGCTGGGTACGGCCCCGGTGTTCGTGATCGACAGCCTGACCTATCTGATCTCGGCCTTTTTCATCTACCGGACCGTCATTCCGCAACAGACGGCACCAGCTGTGGGTGGACTGCTGCGGACGGCCGGGCGTGAGCTGCTGGACGGCTGGCGCTACCTCACCACGCACCCCGGCGTCGGACGCATCGCGCTGGCCAAAAGTGCCTGGGCACTGGCCGGCGGAGGGCTCGTCTACATGCTGGCGCTGATCGGCGAAGCGATCGAGCCGACGGCGCAGGCAGCCGGCATCGGCTGGCTGTTTGCCGCGCGGGGGCTGGGGACGGGCATCGGACCGGTGCTGGCCCGGGCGGTCTTCCGGGATGCGCGGCGCTGGCCGGCCGTGCTGGGCTGGAGCATCGTGCTCAGCGGTCTCTGCTACGGCGTGGTGGGAGTGCAGGACTGGACCTATGCTGTGGTGCCCGCCGTGTTGCTGGCCCATGCGGCCAGCGGCGCCAACTGGGTGCTGGCAAGCGTGCTGCTTCAACAGCGCACGGAAGATGCCTTCCGGGGACGCGTGTTTGCCACGGAGTGGTTGGGTGTGCTGTTTTCGGAGAGCTGCTCGATTCTGGCGGCCAGCATGCTGCTGGAGTGGCAGGTGCTCTCGCTGCGAGAAGCCGTGCTGGCGTTTGCGCTCGTGCAGGGGCTGATCGGGCTGGCCTGGCTGGCCGTAATCGTACCACGGGAGCGACGGGCTTACTCGGGCGTCTGAAGCGTGGCGCGGCGCACGTTCTGCAGTGCGATTCGCACGTTGCGCTTGAATCCCTCGAATTTGGCCCGCTTGACGGCGCTTTTGCGGAATTTCTGGCGGAACGCTTCTAGGTCCAGTTCTTCCCAGCGCTCCAGCGGCGTGTCGGGCAGTCCGGGGCGTGGCATGAAGCGCGGCTCGCTCGTGGCGTACTTGAACTTGTTCCAGGGGCAGACGTCCTGGCAGATGTCGCATCCGAAGATCCAGTTGCCCATCTTTTCCTGCAGCTCCGGGGGAATGTCGTCGCCCCGGTGCTCGATGGTCAGGTACGAGATGCAGCGGCGCGCGTCGAGCACGTAGGGTTGCACAAGCGCCCCGGTGGGGCAGGCGTCGATGCAGCGCGTGCAGGTGCCACAGTAGTCCGGGATAGGGCCGTCGGGCGGCAAGGGCACGTCCACGATCAGCTCGCCGATGAAGAAGAAGGAGCCCATGCGACGGTTGATCAGGTTCGTGTTTTTGCCGATCCAGCCCAGGCCACTGCGGCGGGCCCAGGCTTTGTCCATGACCGGTGCCGAGTCCACGAAGGCGCGGCCGTGCACCTCGCCCACCTGCGCTTCGAGCCAGGCAAAGAGCTGATAGAGCTTTTCCTTCAGCACCTCGTGGTAATCGTCGCCCCAGGCGTAGCGGCTGATTTTGCCGGTTTCGGGCGACGGGTCGTGCGCGACGGGCTGGTAGTAGTTGTGCAGCACCGAGATGACCGAGCGGGCACCCTCGACGAGTCTGGTCGGATCGATGCGTTTGTCGAAGTGGCGTTCCATCCAGTACATGGTGCCGTGGTAGCCCGCCTTCAGCCAGGCTTCCAGGCGGCGGGCTTCTTCGTCGAGCGGTTCGGCCTTCGAGATGCCACAGGCATCGAAGCCGAGCCGGCGCGCCTCGGCCTTCAGGGCCTGCGCCAGTCGTTGCTGGGCGTGTTCGTCGAAGCCGGGCATAGGGAGAGACGGTTGGCAGACGCGTAGAAAACAACGGGCGCGACCGCCCGGAGATCCGGTGCCATAAAAAAGCGGGCTTCCCCCCCGAAGGAGAAGCCCGCTGCTGTTCTCAGTCTGGAGAGGCGATTACATGCCGCCCCGCACCGGGATGGTGTCGGTGCGACGGTACTGCGCCAGCCCTTCCTTCTTACTCGTCACACCGGTGACCCGGCCCTTGCCTTCCACTACCAGGCGGCTGGCCGGGATGCCGTTGCTCGTGTAGAACTGCTCCACGGCACGGGCGCGGTCGGTCGAAAGCTGCTGCGGGTTGCGCTCGCCCGGCGCGGCCCAGCCTTCGATGCGAACCGAAAGGTTCGGGCAGTCCTGCAGGATCTGCAGGTTCTCCTGCAGTGCCTCGCGGGCGGCGTCGTTCAGCACGCTCGAGTTCCGGTCGAAGAAGACCGGGTTCATCTCCGCCACGTCGGCGCAGTACTCCGCCTCATACGGCTTGACCGTGAGCGTGAGCGTGCGCGAATCGGAGCCCGCCTCGTTCGACACGTTCAGCGTGACGGTGTAGGTGCCCGGTTCGGTGTAGGTATGCGTGGGGCTGGCGCCCGATCCGGTGCTGCCGTCGCCGAAGTTCCACTGATAGGTGATGGGCTGGTCGCCGCGCACGTTTGCGCTGAAGCGCACGGCCGTCCGCGTGTCAGGCTGCATTGGGTTGGCCGTAATTGAGATGATCTCGGCCGGCACGGGCGGACGGTAGACAACCACCGAAGTCGAGCCCGTGCTCGTAGACTTACCGCCCCGGTTGGAAGCCGTGACGGTCACTGTGTAGGTACCCGGTTCCGTGTAGGCGTGCGTGACCGGATTGCCCGATCCGGTGCTGCCGTCGCCGAAGTCCCAGCTGAACTCGACAGGCGGCTTGGCGTCTTCGTTGATCGTGGCCGTGAAGGTGCCGCTCTGATTGACCTGCAGGCTGTCGGGTCCTTCGACGCCCAGTACTTCGACCGGAGTCGAACGGCAGCCCGTCAGGCCCAGAATGGTCAGGGCCGTCAGCGCGGTCAGCAGGAGGTAGCGTTGGGGTTTCATCGTCTGCATGGCTGGTTGAGGGTTACTGGATTCTCTGGACAGAATTTACGAAAACCCAAGCGAAAGTAGGCTTTTCAATGCCGTAACAGAAAATCGTTAACAGGAGTTTTCAGCAGGTACGAAACCGAATTTCCGGATTGTCTGGAAGAGCCGTCCCGCCTTGCTTTCAACCGGCTACATCATACGCAAAATTTTGCGCAGAGTAAAGCAACCGATCTGTAATTTTTGAAGAGAAGGCACAAAAAAAGCCCACCCGCAGGCAGGCTCATGAGGGCAAATGAACCCCGCTTCAGGCCAGCTGGTTCACGTACTTTTCCAGCTTGCGCTTGTAGTTTGCGGCTTTGTTTTTGTGTATAATGCCCTTAACCACAAGGCGATCGAGCAGGCTCTTGGCCTGATTGAGCAGGGGAAAGGCCTCTTCGCGCGACTGGGCCGCCCGTACTTTCTTGATCAGGGTGCGCATCCAACTGCGGTAGTAGCGGTTACGGGCGCGACGCTTGGCGTTCTGACGAATGCGCTTGATCGCCGACTTATGGTGTGCCATGGATCTCCTGTAAGGTTCGGTAACGTGACGGTTTGAGGAAAAAATCCTGCCGATGGCGGCTTTCGTAAACCGGAATGCCGGCCGGTTTGTTGCAGGCGCGTTGCAAAAAATCTTAAAACGTAGCCATGTGGCCTTTTTTCAGGAAACTGTTGGCGCGCTGGGATGAGGAGGTCGTGGTTCTGGTGGTGGAAGACGCCTATGCCGGAGCCCCTGTGCCCTTTACGCTGCGGCCGCTTCGTTTGTTGGCGCTGATCGGGGGAAGCGCGGTGCTGCTGGCCGCTCTGCTGGTGGCGCTGGTGCTGCTGACGCCGTTGCGTGAGCTGTTTCCGGGCGTGGCCACCGAGGAAATGCGGCAGCGGGTCCGGCTGAGCAGTCTGCGGGTGGCGGCACTGGAGGATTCGCTGGCGGTCCAACAGGAGTACATTGCCCGACTTCGTCAGCTCATTCTGGGCGAAGTGACCCCGGCCGAGGAAGGCGAGCCGCGGCAGGAATCGCCCGGCGAAACGGGCGTGATGCTGCCTGAAGCCGCCCCCACCTCGGAAAACTGGCAGGAGCACCAACCGCCCGCGTTGCCTGTGCTGGAACTGGCGGCCCCGACGAGGCCGAACGTGCAACCGGCCGTACTCCGGAGCGATCCACTGCTGCAGCTTCAGTTTCCCGTGCTGCCGCCGGTGGCAGGCTTTCTGACCCGGGGCTTCGATGCCCGCAGCGGACACTACGGAGTCGATCTGGCCGTGGAGGAGGGCACCGTGGTGCGCTCGATCGGCAGCGGCTATGTGATCTTTGCAGACTGGACGCAGGCGGGCGGATTCGTTATTATCGTACAGCATGCCGACGGCTACGTCTCGGTCTACAAACACAATCAGCGCCTGCTCAAGCAGGTGGGCGATCGGGTGCGTGACCGCGAGGCGATTGCATTGAGCGGCAATACGGGCGAAATTACCACCGGCCCGCATCTGCACTTTGAACTCTGGCGCCATGGACTGGCCCAGGATCCGTTAAACTATTTCGTCATCCAGTGATCGTTATGGCCTTATTTAAAGGAAACACAAAGGAGGCAACCATGAGCCGCGCATCCGGCACGCCGGCGCCCAATCAGTTGAACCTGGTGGGTGAAGGTACCGTTTTCGAAGGCACGCTGCGTACGCCCCACGACATTCGCATCAGCGGCAAGGTGATCGGCACGCTGCATGTGCAGGGCAAGGCGATCATCGCGGCCGAAGGGGTACTCGAAGGTCAACTCCATGCGCACAGCGCCGACATCGCCGGGCAGGTGCAGGGGGATCTGATTATCGAAGAGACGCTCCTGCTCAAAGACTCGGCCCGGGTGGAAGGGCGTATTCAGACGGGACGGCTGGTGGTGGAGGCAGGTGCCATTTTTGACGGCGAATGCCGCATGGGCAAGATCGACCGGGTCATCGAAACGAAAACGGTGCCTTCGGCCGACAAGGAAGCGGCGACGCCTGCGCGGGATACCGCCCGTGCCAGGAAAGCGGGTGCCGAGCCGGCCACCGGGGCATGAAGGCTCGAAAAAAATCCGCCGGTTCTGCTTCGTCCATGCAGGAAGCGCTGCGTGCGCTGGGGCCCTACATGGGGCTGGGGTTGCAACTGGCGCTAAGTATGGCGTTCTTTGCGGTCGGGGGCTACCTGCTGGATCGCTGGCTGGGCACATTGCCCTGGCTTACGCTGGTCGGCGTCGTGCTGGGGCTGGTGGCCATCGTGGCCAAGCTCTGGCAGGTCAATACGCAGCTACAGCGGCGCTCGCGTCGACCGGAGCGCGACGTGGCTCACGAAAAATAAAGCCCCTATTTATTCAGAATTCACTACGTTGGGCCCACTAGGTTGGGTCTTTCGCCTTAGTTTTTGCGTTCCAGGCGCGCGTCGATCGTTCCGGCGGATTCATTGTCCGGGCTTTAACATGGAAACGCTCTGGATCAGCCTGATGGCAGGAGCCGGCCTGGCCGCTGCCTACACGGGCGTGGGGCTCTGGGGTGTCCGCCGGATGTGGCGCTGGCCCATGGCGCGCTTTGTGCGCTGGGTGTTCGGCGGTATGCTGGTGCGCATGATCGGCGCGCTTTTGCTGCTGGCCGTGTGCGTCAGGGTATTCAACCTGCACACGACGGCGCTGCTGGGAGGATTTGGAGGGGTGTTTATTCTGGGATTGATTC
>WFPM01000074.1 GCA_015487635.1 Rhodothermus sp. | reverse complement strand
CCAAGACCGATCGCATCGACGCCGAGGTGTTGGCCCTCTTTGGCGAGCGCATTCGGCCGCCGTTGCGCTCACTGCTGGAGGCTGAGCGTGCGGCGCTGGCCGAGCTGGTGGCCCGAAGGCGGCCGTTGCTCAAGAGGCGCCAGGCCGAACGCAACCGTCTGGAGACGGCTCACCAGGCGCGTGTTCGGGCCAGCATCGCGGTGGTCTTGCAGGCACTGGAGCAGGAGTTGGCGCGGCTGGAGCAGGCGTTGGAGGCGCAGCTTCGGGCCTGTGGGGTCTGGCAGGAGCAGTTTCGGCTGTTGTGTTCGGTGCCGGGCGTAGGGTCTGTTACGGCACAGGTGCTGTTGGCTGAACTACCGGAGCTGGGGCGTATTGGTCGGCGTCAGGTCGTCAAGCTCGTCGGGCTAGCCCCGCTCAAGTGCGACCGTGGTCGTTGGCGGGGTCGGCGGCGTATCTGGGGAGGGCGTGCTTCGGTGCGGGCCGCGCTGTAGAGGGCGGCGTTGGTGGGGGTGCGGTATAACCGGCGACTGCGGGCCTTTTATCGGCGTCTTTTGGCGCGGGGCAAGGCAAAGAAGGTGGCGTTGGTGGCGTGCATGCGGAAGTTGTTGCTCTGGTTGCATGCGATCATGAAGACAGGGCGGCCCTGGCAGGAGGCGCTGGCTTGTTGACTTTTAAGACCGTTGCTCAGGTCCTTCGGACCAGCTCCCCCTACAAGGGGGAGCGGGGTCGAGAGGGTTACGGATAGCAGTAGATGCTGGCGCCCGGGTGAATTTCAGCGCCGATGTTTTCCGCTAATGTGCTGCCTTTTTCCTGTCAAAGAGGGTTATTGCCTCACCGGCTTTCCCCACGGAAACCAACTCAGGAAGTGGGAGATCCCGCGGGTTGGGGCGCGCCGAACGGAGCGTCGGTGACGCAGCCGTGCGCGGCGTCCTGCACGGTCTGTACGTAGCGGAAGAGGGCGCCGCGGGTGACCTTGAGCGGGGGTGGGGTCCAGGCAGCACGCCGACGGGCCAGCTCTTCGTCGGAGACGTCCACGTGGATGCGACCGGCTTCGGCGTCGATCGTAATCCTGTCGCCGTCGCGCACGAGCGCGATGGGGCCGCCTTCCTGGGCCTCGGGTACCACGTGGCCGATGATGAAGCCGTGGCTTCCCCCGCTGAATCGGCCGTCGGTGATCAGCGCCACGTCTTTGCCCAGACCGGCCCCCATCAGCGCCGAGGTGGGCGTGAGCATTTCAGGCATGCCCGGACCGCCTTTCGGTCCTTCATAGCGGATGACGATCACATCGCCGCGCTGAATGCGGCCCGCTTCGAGTCCGGCCAGCATGTCTTCTTCGGAGTCGAAGACGCGGGCGGGTCCGCTGAAACGCAATCCTTCTTTGCCCGTGATCTTGGCCACACAGCCGCCGGGTGCCAGGTTGCCGTAAAGAATGTAGATATGGGCGCTCGACTTGATCGGGTTGTCCCAGGGGCGGATGATGTCCTGATCCTCGGGCAGGTCGGGCACGTCGGCGAGGTTTTCGGCGAGCGTCTTGCCCGTGACGGTGAGCGCGTCGCCGTGCAGCACGCCGTGTTCGAGCAGCCGTTTCATGACGGCCGGCACGCCGCCGATGCGGCACAGGTCTTCCATGACGTAGCGGCCGCTGGGCTTCATGTCGGCCAGGAGTGGCACGCGTCGGGCGATGCGCTGAAAGTCGTCGAGGCTGAGCGGCAGCTCGAAGGCGTGCGCAATGGCCAGCAGGTGCAGCACGGCGTTCGTCGAGCCGCCCAGCGCCATGACGACGGCGATGGCGTTTTCGAGCGAGGCGCGCGTGACGATGTCGCGTGGTTTGAGGTCCTGCTCCAGAAGCCGGCGCATGACGTGTCCGGCCCGGCGGCACTCTTCGCGTTTGCGCGGGTCTTCGGCCGGGAGGCTCGAGCTGAAGGGCAGCGAGAGACCCATTGCCTCGATGGCCGCCGCCATCGTGTTAGCCGTGTACATGCCGCCGCAGGCGCCCGGTCCCGGACAGGCATGGCGGATGATCGCCCGCCGCTGTTCGTCGGTGATTTTGCCTGCTAGGTACTCGCCATAACTCTGGAAGGCGCTGACCACGTCCAGCTTCTGGCCGTTAAGACAGCCGGGGCGGATCGTACCGCCGTAGATCATCAGGGCGGGGCGGTTCAGCCGGCCCATGGCGATCACGCAGCCCGGCATGTTCTTGTCGCAGCCGGGCAGTGCGATGAGGCCGTCGTACCACTGGGCGGCCATGACCGTCTCGATGGAGTCCGCGATCAGGTCGCGTGAGGGCAGGCTGTAGGACATGCCCTCGGTGCCCATCGAGATGCCGTCGGAGACGCCGATCGTGTTGAACCGGAAGCCCACCATGCCGGCTTCCTGCACGCCGGCTTTCACCTCGGCGGCCAGATCCAGCAGGTGCATGTTGCAGGGGTTACCCTCATACCAGACCGAGGCGATGCCGATCTGGGGCTTGTCTAGGTCTTCTTCTTTCAGGCCGGTGGCCAGCAGCATGGCCTGCGACGCCCCCTGGGATTTCGGCCGGGTGATGCGACGGCTGTAGCGGTTGAGCGGCGGCATGGCGGAACCTGGAGTTGGGTTGCGCGGACAAACAGCAACGGCCACACACACCGGCTGCGCATTTTGGGTTCCCCCCAGGATAGAGATGTGATGAATCGGAAGCGCTTCTTTCTGCTCGGTTTAATGCTGCTGCTGGCCAGTCTGGCCGCGGCCCAGGAGCGGCGTTTCCGGATCTACCTGATCCACCACGGCTGGCATGCCGGGATCGCCTTCTGCCAGACCGATCTCGAAGGGACCGACTGGCCGGTTGAAGTACTTTTTCCGGAGCGACGCTTCATCGAAGTGGGCTGGGGCGAGGCGGGCTACTACCCGGATCCGGATCCCGGGGCGGGCGATGCCCTTCGGGCGGCACTCTGGCCCACCGATGCCGTGCTGCACGTGGCGGCGTTCGATCATCCACCGGCCCGCATTTTCAAAGGTCCTGTGCGCCAGATCGAACTCGACAGCACGGCATTCCGACGACTGGTGGCCTATGTGGCCGACTATTTCAAACGGGACGCACAGGGTAGGCTTGAGCCCGTCGCGCCGGGATTATACGGGCTGGAGAGCCGGTTCTACGCTGCGAAGGGACGCTATCATCTCTTCAACAACTGCAACCACTGGGTGGCGCGGGCGCTTCGCGCAGCCGGACTGCCCGTCCACCCCGGCCGCACGCTCACCATCCGCGACCTGTGGCGCCAGATCGAACCGCTGAGTGCAGTGGCCCCAGAGGCGGCTTCCTGCTCGCTATCGGTGCCGTGAGCTGAGGGCGTTCTTGAAGCGACGTTCAGGCCCTGTGGCGCCGACGCTCAACCCACAGGCCAACCAGTGGGGGCACCCAGCATAGATTGGCAGCGATGGTTTCCAGTGCCGTATAGACCTGGGTCGTCGGGCTGAATCCGAGCAGGCGAGCTCCCAGCAGGCCGATAGGTACCAGCACAATGACCAGCGCACTGCTCAGCATCACCGGGTGGGTCACATAGGTGCGAAGTGCCTGGCCGACCGACCCGGTGCGTTGACGCAGGTAAATAAACCCGGCCAGACTGGCGCCCATCTGGTCACTCATGGCATAGAAGAAAGGAATGTAAAAGCCTTCGATCCCGTATACATCAATGCCTACCGCCCGACTTCCCCAGTCGATGATCCAGGGAATGACCATGCCCAGCGCTTTCCCCCAGCCGTAAGCCTGGGCCATTGAGAAGGTTTTCTGTTGCAGTCGTTGCTTCAGGGCGAAAAGTCCTTCAAACAGACTTTCCCCTTCGCCGGCCAATGTGCGCACCAGCCATTGGCCCACGGCGCTACGCTCCAGTCCCTGCGTGTCGAAAATGCCGCCTACTATCAGGCTGAGCAGATAACCCGGGAGGGTATAGCGCAGCAGTTCGCCGAACTCTTCGCTTTGCTGGGTTCCTTTCGGCGTTTCGTCGTCAGGAGACGGAGGACGGGAGGAAGCATTCATTTAAGCATTCATTTGGGTCATTTGGGATTAAACCGCAACAGTCGAAGCGCATTGAAAACCACGACCAGCGTCGACCCCTCATGGAACAGGACGGCCACGCCAAGTTGCAACCCCAGCAGCGCTGCGGGAATTAGAAAGGCCACCATGCCCAGACTGATCCACAGATTCTGTTTAATGATGCGACGGGCCTGCTGACTGAGGGCCCGTGCAAAGGGAAGGCCCCGGAGCGAATTCGCCATAAGGGCAACGTCGGCGGTTTCCAGCGCCAGGTCGGAGCCGGCCGCTCCCATCGCGATTCCGACGTCGGCCTGGGCCAGGGCTGGGGCATCGTTGATGCCGTCGCCCACCATGGCAACCGGCGGACGTTCGGTGCGAAGTTGCCGAATGACCGAGACCTTGTCTTCTGGGAGGAGGTTGCCCCGGGCTTCATCGAGGCCAATCTGTTGCGCAATGGCCTGGGCGACCTGGCTATGGTCGCCCGAAATCAGGAGCATCCGCTGGATTCCCAGCCGACGAAGTGCTTGAATAACGGCGCGGGCCTCCGGACGTGGGTCGTCGCGCAGGGCAACAATTCCCAGGAAGCGGGGCCCCCTTCGTACGAGCATGGTCGTTTTGCCTTCCTGTTCTAGGGTTTGGATGCGTTGTTGTAGTTCGGAAGGCACCGGAATCTGTTCGCGCTCGAACAGACGCAGGTTGCCGATATGCACAGGTTCTCCGTCGATGCGGGCGCGAATCCCGTGTCCAGGGATAGTTTCCAGATCTACCGGGTCGGGCAGGACGGCAAACGAGGTGGTTGCTTCGATGTACCGAACCACAGCCTCGGCCAGCGGATGATCGGACAGGCGTTCAACGGCCAGCAGCGTTTCCAGCAGCATTTCTCGGGGCGTCTCTGGCGTCGCCCAGATGTCGGTTACCTGAGGTTGGCCCCGGGTAAGCGTTCCCGTTTTGTCGAAAGCTATGGTTCGGACCTGAGCCAGAATTTCGAGGGGGGCTCCGCCTTTGATCAACACGCCGCGGTGGGCGGCCCGTGCAAGGGCACTCAGCACTGCACTGGGGGTTGAGATGGCCAGGGCACAGGGACTGGCCGCCACCAGCACGGCCATAGCACGATAGAAAGCAACTTCCAACGGCCAGTTGAGCAGCAATGTGCCGCCGACCAGTACCAACAGGTCAAAGATCAGTACGGACGGCACAAAAATCCGCTCGAAGCGCTCGGTAAAGCGCTGGGTCGGGGATTTGCGCGCCTCAGCCTCCAGGACCAGTTGCATCAGGCGCGCAATAGTGGAATCCTTACTTTTGCGGGCGACAAGAAGGGTCAGGGTCCCATTGCCATTAAGTGTACCCGCAAACACGCGGTGGCTATCCGAGAGGCGTTCCCATTGCTGCAGCGCTTCTTGAGGATTCGGATGCGGCATTTTATCCACCGGAATGCTTTCGCCGGTAACCGGGGCCTGGTTGACACTACTCTGGCCTTCCAGCACAATGCCGTCCACCGGGATGCGCTCGCCGGGCCGCACGACAACCACATCGCCTGGCTGCAGCGAGTCTACGGGCACTTCCTGCAACGTGCCGTCCGTTTTGCGGAGGGCTGTGCGGGGCATGAGTGTCCCCAGCGAACGGATAGCCCGTTGGGCCCGGCCCATGGCGTAGTGTTCCAGGGCATGGCCCAGGCTAAACAGAAACAGCAAAAAAGCCCCTTCGGCCCAGTGCCCCAGCCATGCGGCGCCAATGGCGGCGGCGATCATCAGAAAGTCGATGTTGAGCTGCCGCTGTTGCAGGCTCTCCCAGGTTTCCCGAAGCGTGTAATAGCCGCCGAAGAAATAGGCCAGCAGATACCCTACTCGAAGCAGGAGGGGCGGGACGTCAAACCAGGTTTCGGCGATCCAACTACTTCCCAGAAAGAGACCACAGAGCAGGGCATAGATGAGTTCTGTGTGGGCGCCGAAAATGCCGGCGTGCGCATGCGCCGCTTCTTCGCGGGCCGGCGGGGGAAACGCAGGCAGTATTGTTAGCCCGAGCTGTTCCACCAGCGCACGAATCGCTTCCTCCTGCTGGTGGCGACGGTCATATTCAATCCGCACGACGCCGGCTGCGCTGACCTGGGCATCTACAATCCCCTGTGCGTGCAGAAGGCGTTGCTCTAACCGATGCGCATGACGTACACTCCGGACGCCTGAGACGGGAAGGACCAGATGGCCATACCGTTCGGTAAGATCGGCTCCGGCCTGCCGTACCCAGCGCTCAATTTCGTCCAGGCTCACCTGTTCCGGATCGTAGTGGACGCACAGGCATGCCGGCGATCCGTTTCGGGGTGGGATAATATGCACATGGGCTACGCCGCGCTTTTCAGCCAGGGAGGCCTGCAGACGCTGGACGCAGGGATCACGTTCATCCGGAATGTCCGGTAAAATCACCGGAAGCTCTACGCGGATTCGGCTCATGGATCGATGACGATTCCTCGCTCTATATGAAGGAGCTATTGGGAATATCGCACTTTTGTGTCAGAAAAACAGCGCGGGTTCCGGTTTTCTCCCACAGGGGACAGATTTCGAGGACGGAGGGTACGGCAAGAGGCATGCGCAGGGGAATGGCGCGGCGAACAGATCCGAGCAGCCTGTATCAAACAAAAAAAGCAGGTCATAGCGACCTGCTCAGCACGTAGGCTGGCATGACGCGCAGCTCCAGGTGCCCGGGACTGGATTCGAACCAGCACGCCCTTGCGGGCACCGCCCCCTCAAGACGGCGCGTCTACCAATTCCGCCACCCGGGCATTGCCGTGACCCCGGCAGGATTCGAACCTGCGACCCCCTGATTAAAAGTCAGGTGCTCTACCAGCTGAGCTACGGGGTCCGCTGGTAGAGGCATGCCAAATTACAGCAGACCTCTCCCTTCAGGCAAGACCGCTAAACGCACAACGTGCACCAAAGGATTCGGGGCAGCCGATCTCTGTGTGCAATTAGGCAAAAATGCAAACGTGGCTCAGACGTTCTGATGAAGCAGCCGACGCAGCAGGGCCACGAACGCGTCCCGTTCGACGGTGCCCGAAGGGGGCCGGATGCAGAAAAGCGGCAATCCGGCCAGCTGCACGATGCGGGCTTTGAGGGTATCGCGTTGCCGGCGTTCCGGCGTGCCGTGCAGCGGGCTGTCCAGCTCAAAGCAGTAACGGGGGCGGTAGCCGTCGTCCGGGTCGAATACGGCGCAATCCACCAGCGCCTGCAGGGCGTAGCGGCGTTCTTCTTCGCTCAGTGTGTCGGCCAGGCGCTCGTAGTCGAGCAGGCACGAGAGCGCCACGTTGGGATAGACCAGGTAGGTGGGAAACACCTCACGCACGGCCTGAAAGAACACGAACTCCTGCTGCGAACGAAAAAGCGAAGGGGGCGTGCCCGGCCGCTCGGGCAGGTGACGCCGGACGGCGAAGCCGTCCCGGTCTTCCCAGGCGGTCTCCGGCGGGCGGGGTTCGAGCAGGTGGGCGCATTCAGGGTGCGTTGGACACCAGCGGGCGTAGCGCCGCGCCAGCTCGGGTCGGTCAGCGTGGCGGCGGACCAACTCGGCCACCACATCCGTAAAGATCGCTTCGGGAAGTGCATAAAGCCGGCCGGTATGCAGCAGGAACAGTCGCTCCAGCACGGCCTCGCTGACTTCGGACAGGCGCCGGTGCAGCTCCTGCACGAGTACCTGGGCCGCATGCCGCCAGAGCGGATCGACCGCAAGCGCCGACCGGTGTCGGTGGAGCAAGTCCAGCGCCGGCGTCCAGGCCTGCGCCTGGATGTGCCGGTACAGGGCTTCGACGTCAGCAGGTGAGGCAGCGCGCATCTTTTGAAGGCCGAAGCTTATCTTTGCGACATCCGATCACCAGCCGGTTTACTCCCATGAAACGTCTGGCAACCGGATGGATCCTGCTGCTGATGCTGAGTGGCGCCGCCTGGGCGCAGCCGCAGCTCACCGTCGGAAAGATCATGCAGGATCCGAAGACCTGGATCGGCGACTGGCCCGATAATCCATTCTGGTCCGAGGACGGCCGGTTTCTGTATTTCTGGTGGAATCCGAAAGGGCAGTTTCCGTCCGACTCGCTCTACAGAGTTTCCCGTGAGGGGGGGACGCCCGAAAAAGTCCCGCCCGAGGAGCGCCGCAACCTGCCTCCGGCCTTCGACGGCTGGCATCATGGCGAATGGATTTACGATGCGGAGTTCCGGCGTAAGGTGTTCGCCCGCGACGGCGATCTGTATCTGTATGATCGCACCACGCGACGGCTGACGCGTCTGACCCGCACGGCCGCGCGCGAAAGCAATCCCCGCTTTACGCCGGACGGCCAGGCCGTCGTGTTCGTAAAAGAGAACAACCTGTTTCAACTGGACCTGCGCACGGGCGCGCTCACGCAGCTGACCGACCTGAGGCGGGGGCAGGAGCCGCGCGAGCGCCAGCCCGACGCGCAGGACGCCTTCCTCGAGGCGCAGCAGCGGGCCCTCTTCGAGGTGATTCGCAAGCGGGTGGAAATGCGCGAAGCCCGCGAAAAGGCACAGGAGCGGGACCGCCGCGCCCAGAATCCACCGCCGACGTTTTACTACGGGAACAAGCAGGTCACGCAGCTCCAGCTCGACCCCACCGGGCGCTTCGTCACGTTTGCGCTGACGACGCCTTCACCCCGTGAAAAAGCCACGGCCGTCATGGATTACGTGACGGAGTCAGGCTATGCGCGGGAGCTTCGGGCGCGTCCCAAGGTGGGCGTGCCGCCGGGGAGCTTCGAGCTGTACGTGCAGGACCTGCGGCGCGACACGACCTACCGGGTCGACCTGCATCAGGTACCGGGCGCCTACGACGTGCCCGAATATCTGCGCGCGCAGGGCGTCGAGCCCGATTCGCAGAAGACGAAACGGTTCCTGTACGCCTACGGGCCGTACTGGAGCGGCGATGGACGCTACGCCGTGCTCGAAATCCGGGCGCGCGACAACAAGGACCGCTGGATCGTCCGGCTCGATCCGGAAACGGGACGACTGACCGTGCTCGACCGCCAGCACGACGAAGCCTGGATCGCCGGACCGGGCATCTCCTGGTTTGGCGGACGCAGCACGATGGGCTGGCTGCCCGACAACCGCCACTTCTATTTCCAGAGCGAGCGTACCGGCTACAGCCACCTGTACGTGGTGGACGTCGAAACCGGCCAGATCCGCCAGCTCACCGACGGCCAGTTTGAGGTGTTCGATCCGTTCGTCTCCCGCGACGGTCGCTTCTGGTACTTTACCAGCAGCGAGGGCTCGCCCTTCGAACGCCATTTCTACCGGATGCCCATCGACGGTGGGCCGCGCGAGCGGATGACCACGCTGACCGGCCGCAACGACGTGGTGTTGAGCCCCGATGAACAGGTGATGGGCATCCGGTACTCCTACAGCAACCGGCCGCCGGAAATCTACCTGCAACCGCTTCGGCAGGGGCGTCCGGGCGAGCCGCAGCGCATCACGCACTCGCCTACCGAAGAATGGCTGGCCTATCCCTGGCGCGACCCGGAGATCCGGTTCATTCCGGCCTCCGACGGCGCGCAGGTGCCGGCCCGTGTCTACGAGCCCGATTCGCTCAACGGCGCGGCCGTCTTCTTCGTGCACGGCGCGGGCTACCTGCAGAACGTCCACCGCTGGTGGAGCAGCTACTTCCGCGAGTACATGTTCCACAACCTACTGGCCGACCGGGGCTACCTGGTGCTGGACCTCGACTACCGGGGCTCGGCCGGCTACGGCCGCGACTGGCGCACGGCCATC
Source organism: Rhodothermus sp. (assembly GCA_015487635.1). Classification (GTDB taxonomy): domain Bacteria; phylum Bacteroidota; class Rhodothermia; order Rhodothermales; family Rhodothermaceae; genus Rhodothermus. Next base: position 2,758 of record WFPM01000074.1, on the reverse strand, counting down.
TACCGCCACATGGGCGGCCGCGACCTGCAGGACTACGTGGACGCCGTCCGCTACGTGCAGGAGCGTTACGGCATCCCACCCGAACGCGTCTTCATCTACGGCGGGTCGTACGGCGGCTTCCTTACGCTTATGGCGCTCTTTACCGAGGGCGAGCACTTCGGTGGAGGGGCCGCGCTCCGGGCCGTGACCGACTGGGCACACTACAACCATCCCTATACGTCGAACATCCTGAACACGCCCGAGACCGACTCGATCGCCTACGTGCGCTCCTCGCCGATTTATCACGCCGAAGGGCTCGAAGACCCGCTGCTCATGTGCCACGGACTGGTGGACACGAACGTCCAACCGCAGGACATCTTCCGGCTGGTGCAGCGACTGATCGAGCTGGGCAAGGAAAACTGGGAGCTGGCCGTTTATCCGGTCGAAGGCCACGGCTTCCGGGAGCCGTCGAGCTGGACCGACGAGTACAAACGGATTCTGAAGCTGATCGAAGCGACCGTCGGCCCCGGACGACCGCAATAGCCTGAGTGAGCCGGGGCGGAGGAATGATCCGCCTCCGTCCCGGCCTTAACGTCCCAGGTAGACCATTTTCTGGTGAAATCGACGAGCGCCGACGGTAAGCTGAAGGAAGTAAAGACCGGCAGCCAGATGATCAGGCTGATAATAGAGAAAATGATTACCGGCAGGGCGCGTTTCATCTACCAGCACAGCTACAGTCCGGCCATACAGGTCAATGAGTTCCAGGCGAATGGTCGTCGGGGTGGGCAGATAATACCGAATCGTTGTGGCCGCTGAGAAAGGATTGGGAGCCGGCGCGTAGAGGGCCGGTGTCTCAGGACGTGCCGCCGGTTCGGTGGCCGTAGCGATCGGGGTATGCAACAAGAACGCTTCGGTTTTATCGTTGGCAGCATGATAAGCCCTCCCCACAATAAATTCGCCGTTTTTCGAGATGTCCTCGGCACTCAGAAAGTACGAGCCGTTGTCGAGTAGGTGACCATACAGACTGTTTAGATCCTGAATTCCCGTCTGTTTGGTCCACCGAAAGGCACGGACCTGACCCAGAGCGTTTTCACCATAGCCTACTACGATGCCATTATCCGAAACAGCCGTTGCCGCCGTACGCAGCCCACCCAGTGAGCCAAGCAGTTCAACAGTGCTCACATTATTGATGGTTTTATACAGATACGCCACGCGTTCCTTGGTAGGACGATCCGCCCAGCCAACAATGTACTTTCCCTGCGAAGACACATCCAGGGCTACCATCCTTGTATAGGTCAGGTAGAACAGCGTACTTAAGGGGCGGATACCTTCAATGCGGGTCCATCGAAAAGCATGCTCGTTACCAAAGGCGTTTTCGGAACTGCCCACCACGACGCTCCCGTCTGGAGAAATGGCCAGCGCGGCGCTGGATGCTCCGCCCAGCGTTCCCAGCGTAATGAATTCCTGGTTGGTCCATCGAAATGCCTGATTATTTCCGTTTTTGTCTTCGTAATACCCTACAACATAGTATCCGTTTTCTGAAAGGTCAGTGGCTTTGCCCTCGTTAATTTCAGAAGGACCTATCCGCCTCAGATCCCTGTAACCGTCTTCGTTCGCGTCGGGTGAAGACGTAGACCAGATGAATGGGAAGTCAATATTGGTATTGTTTACCGTCGCTTTTCCCACCACTACATTCCCGTTTCCTGAAACAGCACTGGCTTCGCTCCATTCATACCGGGGATCAAGAAGAAAGGAGCCAAAGCGAGCGGTCCAGCGAAACGCTGTAAGACGGTAGGTGCCTGCGGGATTGAAATAACCGACGACGGTCTGGCCATCGGATGATACGCCAGAGGCGGCACTGCTTTTCCAGGCTTCCGGTGCCCCCAACCAGGTAAGCGTTTGGGAGAGGGCGACCGGCGCAAATCCGACGCTTCCCAGAACAAGCAGCGCGCACAGGCGCCGCATCGAAACGGTCGAAAAGGCAGACATGATACCCTCCAAAGTCCTTAATATAAGAACATTATAACATAGACGAAAAGCATTTATACTACTTCTGGCGCATAGACTGTGGTAATAAAGACTACGCAAGTTGTGATCTACTGTAAGGCACAGTATAAGCCAGCAGGAACAACATAATTTTCAGTTCAAAGCCACGTGCCGCGCGTACATGAATCCATCGCGGCAGCAGCCGCCCAAACCTACTTCCAACGCGCTCGATGCGGCGCCGCAAGCGCTGCTGCACAAAGGCCACATAGACCGCTATCGCCCGCTTCGATTGCTTCTTGCGCAGCGGAAGCAGCCGGATGGAGCTCATCTTCCAGGCGGTCGTCCTTGTAAGCCCGATCGCCCAGAAGCAGCGCCCTTCGGGCAAGTCCCACAGGAGCGACTGCAGCAGGCGCACATCGCTGTGGGAGGCGGGCGTCAGATAGGCTTCCACGGGATAGCCTTCCTGGTGCAAAGCAGGTGGACTTTGAGGCCATAGAAGCGGCGTTGTTTGGAAGCCACATAGCCGTGTAGGTTTTGCTATAGCACTGGGGAGGATAAAGCCGCGCGCGACGAATACGAACGGGAAGCTATCGATCAAGAAGATCAGCTCCTTGGCGTGCCGAAGCCAGTCGTTGGAAAAGCGTTTGCACCAGCGGGGCCAGCCGATGCAGGCGTCGGATGTACAGGCTTTTGGAGCGATGTGGGGGATCCAGTTTGGATGAGGGAGCAGTCGGGCTTGCTCGAGGCTCTACCAGGGCGGTGGTGAGGACTTCGTCGTCGGACATTTGGGTTT
>WFPM01000073.1 GCA_015487635.1 Rhodothermus sp. | reverse complement strand
GGTACATTGAGGAGCAATGCAGCGTCGATCGTCCGGCTCTAGTGCATCTGGTCACCCTGTGCGAGCTGGTCTGGGTATTGCGCGCTGCATACAACGTGCCGCGTCAGCGCATTGCGGAGGCGATCGATGCCCTGCTGGATACACCGACCCTCTACATCATGGAGGCGGAGCTGGTGCGCAGAGCGTTGCAGCTGTTCCGCTCGTCATCGGTTGACTTCGCGGATGCCTACCAGCATGTAGCTTATCATGTAGTTTCTGGGAAATCATGGTGCATGAGAGAAAGCGCGGGCGCATCGCAGTGTGCTTCCAGCCCGGAATGAGCGGCGCCAGGAACCGGCAGGAGCCACCCTCCCCCTGGCCCCCTCCCTGGCAGGGAGAGGGAAGCACAAGAGAGAAAGCCTCGACGCTGAAACATACGCAGGCGCCTGGCTCCACCGCCAGCCGTAGCCCGTAAACACAGCTCCCCCTGACAGGGGGAGCTGTCGCGAAGCGACTGAGGGGGTCATGGAAACCCGCTGCACCATGAGATCCCGGAAATCGTATCAGAAAGCGGGTGCGGCCGGGCTGGTCACCTTTGATCGGCGGGCGGGAAGGCTAACCGGTGCGCAGGTACTCACGTAAGGCGGGGTGTACGCTTTTTCCGGCGGCCGCGGAGCGTCGGGGAGGTGACGGCCCAGAGTACGAAGCCGCTGAGTACGGTCAGGAGCCCGAACAGCGAGAAGCTCTGCAGCAGCAGGTGGTTGAAGTTGTCCCGGGTGCGATAGTCCATGATGTGGAACATCCAGAAGAAATCAAACCAGCGCCAGGTATCGTTGCGGCGGGCCGTGACGCGTCCGTTTTCGGCGGCCACGTAGATCCGGGTGCCGGTCGGGTGATCGAAGACGACGCGGTAGACCGGCAGCGGGCTACTGCGAAACTCGGAACCGGGCGGTGCTTCGGTCAGGTATTCGACGGCGGCAACCGGCGCTTCGGGAATGAAATCGGCCTGCGCAATGGCCACCGCTTCGGCTTCGGTGATCGGGGGGCGCAGGCGGCCGGTGCGGGCATCGGCCAGAGCAAAGCGAAGGGTCCCGTTGTGGCGGAACGTGATTTCATAGACCGGCCGGTTGAGCAGCGGGCGCAGCGTGACCTGCAGCACTTCGGCCGTCGGAAACTGCGCGCGGAGTTCCTTCAGCGCCTGGGTCGGGGGGGCCAGCAGCGTGTCGTTCGGAGCAAGCACAGGCGGTGGGGCCATCAGGTGTTCGCCCCGCACTTTTTCAATGGGATTCAGGCTGAAAAACAGACCGCTTCCCGTCCAGAGCAGCAACTGGATGCCGATGATCAGTCCCAGGTAGCGATGCAACTTGCGGATGGTTCGTACGGGTAGACGCATGGTATTCAGAGCCAGGTTAGTTGAAGTCGGAAGAAACCACCGTCGAAGCGGGCTGGTTGGTCCCGCCATTGGCTGGGGATGCCCCAGCCGCTGTAGAGGTCACCGTCCTGGTCGTAGGAGACCCCGACGGTCAGCTCCAGTGCGGGACGTCGGTAGCCCAGCAGCAACGTAAACCGCCGGTTGAACGGAACAACCTGGTCCGGGAAGTTACGACGAAATGGGAGATTGATGGTACCTCCTTGACGAGGACCCCGCACGTTTCGGTCTTCCAGGTTGAACTCCAGGGCACCCCAGAATCCGGAGGGTGCCAGATAGCTCAGGCGTGTTTTGCCGGTCAGGCGGCGTTCGCGAAAATTGTAGGGCATGACGAACGCTTCCGGCAGAGCCGTGCCGGTCAGGCGGTCCGCATTGATGGCGCGGATCCACTCGGTGCGTAGTTCCAGGCGGTGCCAGCGCAACGCGCCGTGGAGACCGAAGGCACTGGTGTACTCGCGGGTCTGGAAGTTGTAGGGGTAGGGGACATAGCAGCGTCCCAATCCGGAGGCGGCTTCCCAGCAGCCCGTGCTGTCGGCCCCGGGTGTGCGGGTGATGGCGCCATAGCTTCCGCGATAAGTGGCGCCCAGCGTGAAGAACGGGCCGGCATATTCCAGCAGGACGCCCAGGTAGCGGACGGCCTCTTCATTGTAGAACGAGGCCAGGTGTTCGGTCACATAGCCCGCGCGGCCGGGAATGCGGGCGACGGTTTCATCCACCCGGGCACGGGATGGGCGTTGCGCTCCGGCCGTCACTTCGATTCGGACCGGCCAGTGCGGAGGGGTGGTGGCTTCGAGGGCCCAGAAGTACGGACGGCGCAAGTAGCGCTGGCGCGTATCGAAGCTCCGGTTGCTGTTGGCGATCAGGTGATAGACGAAGTTGCTGGTCCAGTCGAGCAGGCCCAGCTCCAGATGGATGCCGCCCCGGGTGAGCGACCGCCAGGTGTAGTGCAGCGACAGGTCCAGGTCGTCCTTTTTCATGCCCAGCGTGTGGCGCACGCCGATCTGATGATCGGGGGCCAGCCGGTAGCGATAGCCCACTTCGACAAAGAAGCGGCGGGCCCGGAGGTTTTCTTCCTGCACGCCGAGCACATGGAACATGCCCCGCCGACCCAGCCGAACGGCCTGCTTGATCTGGCTTTCGGTCACGAACTCGCCGTAGTCGATACTTCCGGTGTAGACCCGGTAGCCGCCCGAAGCTTGCACCCACATCGGGTCGTCGAAGATCGTAAACCGGTAGGTGAGCAGGTCCAGCTCGTACTCGTAGTCCATCTGGCGGGTAAAGGTGCGGAAGAGACCGCCCTCGTAGTAGCGGCCCCCGTAGCCGTGCGTGCGATCCAGGATCAGGCGGCGCAGGCCGGCTCCCCATTCCAGCAGGGTACCGCGCGGGGGTACCGGCTGGGCCGATACCCCCGCGACGGCGCATAACAGCAGGACCAGCAGCGTCAGGCCCGTCTGCGTACGCATCGAAGGTTGGCTCCGGTGTCGCGGTTTTGCCCAAAGTTAGCAAAGCGGCACCGGACAAGAAACGGGCCAGAGCATCTGTTTCCCGGGTTTTCTCAGGAAGACGACGTTGTTGCAGCCGGTTCCGGCTGATGGTCGGTGGTCGTTGTTTGCAGCTCCCGCCGCAGGCGCGCCCGATGGATGATCATGTTGAGTGCCGGAATGACAATGAGGGTCAGGGCGGCCGCACTGAACAGGCCTCCGACCATCGGAGCCGCCAGCCGCTTCATCACTTCAGCACCGGTTTCCGTGCCGAACATGACGGGCAGCAGGCCGATCAGCGAGGTCGAGACCGTCATCAGCAGCGGCCGCACGCGCCGCGAGGCGCCTTCCTCCAGGGCGGCCTGCAGAGCGGCCAGCGAGGTGAGCCGGCCTTCCCGGCGATAACGTGCGATGGTGTCGGACAGGAAGGCCTGCATGACCACGCCGGTTTCGGCGGCCAACCCGGCCACGGCAATGTAGCCCACGGCAGCGGCCACGCTCATGTTGAAGCCCAGCATGCTCATGAGCCAGACGGCACCGATGGCCGCCATGGGAAGCGTGGCCATCAGCAACAGGGTTTCACGCAGGCTACGGAAATGGATGAGCAGCAACAGGAAAACAATGCCGATTGTCAGCGGCACCAGAAAACGCAGCCGACGCGAAGCGCGCTCCATGTATTCATACTGGCCGCTCCAGACCAGTGAGTAGCCGGGAGGTAAGGCCACCTCACGCGCCACGATTTCCTGAGCCTGCTGCACGTAGGAGCCGATGTCGACACCCTGCTCCAGGTCGATGTACACCCAGGCATTGGGCCGGGCGTTTTCGCTTTTGATCATAGGTGGACCTTCGACCAGTTCGAATCGGGCCAGCTGGCCCAGGGGCACCTGGGCGCCCGAAGGGGTGGGAACCAGCACCTGCCGCAGGGCCGGCAGGTTATCACGCAGGTCACGCGGATATCGAACCAGCACAGGGTAACGTTCCAGGCCCTCGATGGTGGTCGTGACGTTCATCCCCCCGATGGCGGTTTGCACGATTTCCAGCACGTCGCCCACGGTCAGGCCATAGCGGGCGGCCTCAGCACGATCGACCACCACGTCCAGATAGCTGCCCCCCATGGCCCGTTCGGCATAAACCGAGCGCGTACCGGGCACCTGGCGCAGCACCTGCTCCAGATGGGCCCCGATCTCTTCCAGCGTGGGCAGATCGGGTCCCACGATCTTAATCCCGACCGGTGTCTTGATGCCGGTGGCCAGCATGTCGACGCGGGTCTTGATGGGCATCGTCCAGGCGTTGGTCAGCCCCGGAATGCGCAGGGCCCGATCCATTTCTTCGATGAGCCGGTCCAGCGTCATGCCGGGCCGCCACTCACTCGGATCTTTCAGGATGATAATGGTCTCAAACATGGACAGGGGCGCCGGGTCGGTGGCGGTTTCGGCCCGTCCGGCTTTGCCGAAGACCGACTTGACTTCTGGGAAGCTTTTGATAATGCGGTCGGTCTGCTGGAGCAATTCTTTGGCTTTCTGAGGCGAGATGCCCGGCAGCGTGGTCGGCATGTACAGCAGGTCGCCCTCGTTGAGCGGCGGCATGAACTCGGAGCCGATCTGGGGAAAATCGACATAGACCCGGCCCAGCAACAGGCGTTGCACCGGGAGCAGCGTAAGCAGCAGGAGCATCGCACCGCCGAGTACGACCCGCCAGGGATGGCGCAGCGTGTAGCGGATCACCGGTCGGTAGGCCCAGGCGAAGAAGCGTGCCAGCGGGTTCTGCTGCTCGGTGCGAATACGGCCGCGTACGAAAATCACCATGAGCGCGGGAATGAGCGTGACGGCCAGCACCGAGGCCGCTGCCATGGAAAACGTGGTGGTCATCGCCAGCGGTCGAAACAGCCGGCCTTCGACCTGCTGCAACGCGAAGACGGGCAGGTAGCTGACCGTCACGATCAGCAGCGAGAAAAACATGCTGGGGCCCACCTCGCGGGCAGATGCCAGCAAGACGCGAAGCCGCTCGCCGGTCGGAAGGTGAGGAGTTCCGGCCTTCAGGCGGGCCTGCTCCAGGTGTTTAAAAGCATTCTCCACCATCACAAGGGAGGCGTCGACCATCACGCCGATCGCCACGGCAATGCCGCCCAGACTCATGATGTTGGCGTTGACGCCGAGCAGATACATGATCAGCAGCGCCGTCAGGGCACCCAGCGGCACCGTCACCAGCGCCACGAAGGCACTCCGCACGTGCAACAGGAAGACGAACACAATCAACGCCACCACGGCCAACTGTTGCCAGAGCTTGATCGTGACGGTCCGCACGGCGTCGCGAATGAGCCGGGAACGGTCGTACTCGATGTTGATGGTGACACCTTCCGGCAGACTGGCCTTTAGCTCTTCCAGACGGGCCTTTACGCGCTCGATCACGCGCAGCGCATTTTCGCCGTAGCGCATGATCACAATACCTCCGACCACCTCGCCCTCGCCGTTACGCTCGGCAATGCCCCGTCGGATTTCCGGGCCGTGCCGAATAATGGCGACATCGTCCAGCGTAATGACCGTCCCGTCGCGCGCTTTGAGCGGGATCTTGCGCAGATCGTCGATACCCTGCAGGTAGCCCCGGCCGCGGACGATGAACTCGCGCTCGCCCAGCTCCAGCAACCGGGCCCCTACTTCTCGGTTGGAGCGCTGAATGGCCATGCGCACATGACTCAGCGGAATGCCATAGGCCAGAAGCTTCTGGGGATCGACCACCACCTGATACTGCTTGACGAAGCCTCCGACCGTGGCCACTTCCGAGACGCCGGGGATGGACTGCAGCTCATATTTCAGGAAAAAGTCCTGAAGCGTGCGCAGGTCGGCCAGGTCATGCCGGCCGGTGGTGTCCATCAGACTGTATTCGAAGATCCAGCCGACGCTGGTGGCATCCGGTCCAATTGCAGGTTTGGCTCCTTCCGGCAAGGTGCCGGCTACCTGGTTCAGGTATTCCAGCACCCGACTTCGGGCCCAGTACATGTCGGTGCCATCTTCAAAGATGATGTAAACAAAGGAGGTCCCGAACATGGAATAACCGCGGACGGTGCGGGCCCCCGGTACGGCCAGCATGGCCGTGGCCAGTGGATAGGTGACCTGGTCTTCGACGATCTGGGGGGCCTGGCCCGGATACTCGGTGCGAATGACCACCTGCACGTCGGAAATATCCGGGATGGCATCGATCGGGATGTTCAGCGTGGCCCAGATGCCCAGCGCGGCCAGCAGAATCGCCAGCATAAGGACGAGCTGGCGGTTCCGCATGCTTCCCTCTATGATGCGTTCTAACATGGCTGTCGTTCAGGTTTAGTGGCGAAGATCCAAGCTCAGGAGTGCGTACCGGGTTCGTCGGTCTCGGTCGCGCTGCCGTGCTGGTGGCCGCTCATAAGCGCCCCCAGCGCACTTTTCAGGCGGGCTTCCGAGTCGATGAGAAACTGGGCACGCGCGACGATCTGCTCTCCGCCTTGAAGGCCTTCCAGAATTTGGGCGTATCCGTTGGCTTCGTGGCCTACCACAACCCTGGTGGGCAGGAAACGCCCTTCACCCAGCGCGACAATCACAAAGGCATCACCTCCATAGCGTACAATGGCTTCCTCGGGTACCAACGGCCGGGGTGGCGCAGGCCGTCCATGCAGGGTAGCAACGGCGTACATTCCCGGTTTAAGCCGCAGCCCGGGATTAGGCACAACGATTCGCGCCTGAGCCGTCCGTGTAGTTGGGTCCAGCGTGTCGTAGACGTAATCGACATAGCCCTCCAGCCGAACGGTCGGATCGTACGGAAGCGTAATTTCCGCCCGAATGCCGGGCACCACCCAGCTCAGGTCGTGCTCATAGACGTCCACCTGCAGCCAGAGCGTCGAGAGATCGGCCAGCACAAAAAGGGTCTGTCCGGCTTTAATCTGCTGACCTTCGACCACGTGCTTTTCCAGCACCGTTCCCGAAGCCGGCGCGTAGAGCGTCAGCGTCTTGCGAGGCCGGCCGGTGGTCTCAAGCTGACGAATCTGCTCGTCGGTGATGTCCCAGAACAGCAGCCGTCGACGGGCGGCTTCCAGGAGCCGACGTGCGTCGGCTTCCGCCGGGGTGCCGGCGAGCTGGCGAACGTTTCGCAGGGCCAGCAGGTATTCCTCCTGGGTGGAAACCAGCTCAGGACTGTAGATTTCCAGCAGAGGATCGCCTTTACGAACCCGCGCCCCTTCATAGTCGACGTAGAGCACCTCGACCCACCCCGCAATTTTAGGCGCGACGGCTACGAGTTGCTGCTCGTTGACCTCCAGGCGTGCGGTGGCCCGAACAGTCGGTGCCAGTGGGGCCACTTCAACGGTCGTCAGTCGCACGCCCGTGTTTTGCAGAACAACCGGATCAATCCGAACCGTCCCTTCCTCGCCCATGTCCATTCCTTCGTGAATGGAGACCGGAACGAGGTCCATGCCGCAGTCCGGCGCTTTTCCGGGAGCGTCCAGCACGATCCAGGGATGCATGGGGTCCTGATAGACAATGCCGTCGCCGTCTTTATCGAAGGCCGCAAGGCCCCCGGAAGGCATTGTGGCAGCAACGGTATCGGCCGTGGCGGCCGAGGTGTCTGTATCGTTCCGCAAAAGAGAGTGGGCCGCATAGGCAATCAGAAGCAGGCCCAGCAGGCTCGAAAACAGGACAATGCGCGTACGCATGGCTTTTTCTCCGATTTAGTTTTCGAATGCAGGAAGCAACCCGAGCAATTGTTCGGCTTCGGCCTGCGTGATAAGCAGGCGCGTGAAGGTATCGACCCACTGTCGTTCCAGCTCGAAGAGTGCCCGTTCCGCATCGAGCAGGTCCAGGTAGGAAGCCTGGCCGGTAGTATAGGCGCTGAGTAGCGCCTCGCGGGTGGTGCGGGCTTCCGGAATGAGCGTTCGTTCGAGCAGGTCCAGGTTGGCACGATCGGCGGTAAAGCGCTCTTCGAGGGCCTGCCAGCGGCTGAGAAACTGATTGAACAGGTCGGTATAGCGGGCTTCCAGCCGCTGGGCCTCCAGGCGCGTTTCTTCAACCCGAGCAGCCCGACGTGTCCGTTGCAGGGGTAGGATGATCCCGACTCGTACGGCCAGCCGATCATCTAATGCAGCAAACGGTGCGACCGGCTGGTTCATGCGCATCATGTCCGTCAGCCCTACCCCCACCACAAAATCGGGCCAGTACTCACGGCGGGCACGACGGATAAGCGTACGGGCGCGATCTTCGCGCAGGCGAATGGAGAGCGCTTCGGGATGCCGCTGAAATGCTTCGGCCAGCGACATCCGAGGAAGCATGACCGGAGCCGTGAGGGGTTCCAGACGCACCGTGTCGGGCAGGTCGGTTCGACCGGTGAGCTGAATGAGCCGGGCATATTGCGCCTGCCAGGCTCCCTGCAAATCCAGAAGCTGACGGGCCAGCCGATGCTGTTCGAGCTGAACGCGCAGGACGGCCGCCTGGGAGCCCTGGCCAACTTCGTAGCGGACGGCTGCCGCCTCGGCAAAAGCGCGCAGCCGCTCCCGAAAGTCCTCGATCAGCCGGCGCGTCTCCTGCAGCCGATACAACTCGAAATAGGTGGCTCGCAGGGCAAACACCAACCGCAAGGCCAGGGCATCGGCATCCTGAGCCGTGGCTTCGGCTTCCAGCCGGGCTGCTTCGGCCTCCAGCCCGAGCTTGCCCGGAAACGGCAGCCGCTGCATGAGCATGAAGGTGGCCGGCGCCGCTCCATCAAACCCGCCAATAGCCAGGGGACGGTAACCGGCTTCCAGGGAGGGATCCGGCAACGATCCCACCTGTGGAGGCCGGGTGCTACGGGCCGCTGCAGCCAGCCGGGCCGCCTGCAGGGCCGGGTTGGCCTGCAAGGCCTCTCGAATCAGCGCCTGTAACGAGAGCCGGGGAATCGACGCGTCGGGCTGGGCCCGCAGCGCAACAGGTAGTACCAGAAGGATAAAAGTAAAAGTACGTATCAGTCTTAATTTGCCGAGCATAAGCCATTCCCTCAGGTTAAAAGTGATACACGGGTACGGGTACACAGGGAAGCAGCGAAAAACCGTAAAGGACCTTCCGATCGATGCGGAAGGAGCGAGGGGCCGGTTCAGAGTCGCAGGACGGCGTATGCCAGGTAACGAGCTGGAGAAGCGGCACGTCGCCGGTGCATCAGGGGTGAAGCGGCCGGCTGATGTTGTATTAGCCTCTGAGGCGTAGTCTGCAGCAGAGCTTTCAGCGGAAAGGAGGCGTGGCAGCAGGAATTCGGGTTCGTCGGACGGGATGTCCAGAAGATCCGGTGGGCTTCCAGGCAGCAGGAGTCCGGTTCAGACAGGGCGCAAAGGGTGTCCAGAAAGGACGACGGAGTGTTTTCTGGAAGGCAGCCTATGGGCAACGCGCTCGTCTCTTCTGAAAGGGGCAGTCCCGGGATTAGGCAGGCGGGCTCCAGTAAATGGAGCAATCCGGTAAGCACCAGGGCCGCCAGCCCGATCCCGAGTCCCTGTATCCCTCTGTAAAGGAGCTTGCGCATTGCCGTCAAAAAGCAGCCGTTTTCTTTCACTGCTTTAAGGTAAAGCACCCGAGCTTAAATGATGCTCAGCGTTCTCTTAAAAGCTGTTCAGCCAGGTCAATGACTCACGGTTTCAGGAAACAACGGCATAGCCTTCCGCCTCAATAGCCGTTTTAATTTGCTCCCGGCTGACCTGCGCCGGATCGTAGGCCACCGTGGCGCGGCCGATTTCGACCGATTGCACCTCGACGCCCGGTAGCTTCTTCAACGCGCTGGTTACGGCATGCACGCAGTGCTGGCAGCTCATGCCTTCGATCTGAAACGTTTCCTGTGTCTTCATGGCGGTTTGGTCGGGTTGGGTTGCGGGTTGTGGCCGTTGTGGTTCCGAGAGCCAGAAATACCAGACGACCCAGGCCATGGCGGCCAGGCCGATCAGCGTCACGATCCAGGCAGTCGCATCCATGATCAACGCAGCGGTTCGGGTTGAAAACGCCGCAGGCGCAGGCTGTTGGTGACCACCGAGACGCTCGAAAGCGCCATGGCGGCGGCCGCAATCATCGGGTTGAGCAGCAGGCCGGTAAACGGATAGAGCACGCCCGCGGCGATCGGGATGCCCAGTACGTTGTAGATAAAGGCAAAGAATAGATTCTGCTTGATGGTGCGGAGCGTGCGGGCCGAGAGCCGGAAGGCATCGACAACGGCCCGCAGGTCCGGTCGCATGAGTGTGACGTCGCCTGCCTCGATGGCGATGTCGGTGCCGGACCCCATGGCGATGCCCACGTCGGCCTGGGCCAGCGCCGGGGCGTCGTTGATGCCGTCGCCTACCATGGCCACGACGTGTCCTTTCGCCTGAAAGGCGGCTACCGCCGCCGCTTTGTCCTGGGGCAGGACGTTGGCCCGTATTTCGTCGATGCCCAGACGGCGGGCAACGGCCCGGGCAGCCGCCTCACTGTCGCCCGTGATCATGGCCACCCGGCGGCCCATGCGATGCAGCGCCTGGATGGCCGGTTCGGCCGACGGACGGATCGTATCGGCAAGGGCCAGCAGACCGGCCGGTTGGCCATCGACGGCCACGGCCACCACCGTATGGCCTTCGGCGGCCAGCGCTGCCGCCTGCGTTTCGGGCACCGGAATGCCCTGTTCGGCCAGAAAGGCCGGACGTCCGATCTGCACGCGGCGGCCGTCGACGCGGGCCGCCACGCCGAGCCCGGCCTGCACCTCGAAGTCGCGCACGGGCGGTAGCGTCAGCCCACGCGCCTCGGCCGCTTCGACCACGGCACGGGCCAGCGGATGCTCCGAACGCTGTTCGACGGCCGCCGCCAGCGCCAGCAACGCATCAGACTCCTGTCCGTTAAGCGGCACGACCCGCACCAGACGCGGCCGTCCTTCGGTAAGCGTGCCGGTTTTGTCGAACACGACCAGATCGGTCCGTTGCAGGTGCTCCAGCGCATCGCCGCCTTTGATGAGCACGCCAAGCTGCGCTGCCCGTCCCGTAGCCACCAGGATGGCCGTGGGAGTGGCCAGCCCCAGCGCACACGGGCAGGCAATGATCAGCACCGAGACGAACGTCAGCAACGCGTGCGTCAGCCGTGGTTCCGGACCGAAATCGAACCAGAGCACAAACGTGGCAATCGCCACCAGCATGACCACGGGCACGAAAATGCCGGCGACACGGTCGGCCAGGCGCTGAATGGGTGCTTTGCGGGCCTGGGCTTCTTCGACGAGCCGGACGATCTGCTGTAATACCGTGTCGTGCCCGACACGGGTCACGCGCACCACCAGCGCTCCGCTCTGGTTCACCGTGCCGCCGATGACCGAATCGCCGGGCTTTTTATCGACCGGAACCGACTCGCCCGTGATCATGCTTTCGTCGACGGCCGCCGTGCCCTCTTCGACAATACCGTCCACCGGAATCTTTTCGCCGGGGCGGACGATGACGCGGTCGCCCACGCGGATGGCCTCGACCGGCACTTCTTCCAGACGGCCGTTACGTTCCACACGGGCCAGAGGGGGCTGCAGATCCAGTAGTTTTTCGATGGCCGCGCTGGTGCGGGCGCGGGCCCGCGCCTCGAGCATACGCCCCAGCAGGATCAGCGTGACGATCACGGCCGCCGCCTCGAAGTAGACGTCCGGCGAACGCCCGGCCGCTTCAAAGAATCCCGGGAAAAGGGTGGCGACCGTGCTGTAAACGTAGGCCGAACCCACGCCGATGGCCACCAGCGTGTTCATGTCGGCCGCGTGATGGCGGAAGGCCCGCCAGGCGCCTGTAAAGAACGGGCGGCCGGCCCAGAAAACTACGGGCGTGGTGAGCAAGAGCTGGATCCAGCGGCTTCCGGGGAAGTCCAGCGCACCGTGGGCCATGGCCAGCACGACCACCGGCAGGCTCAGCAGTGCCGCGATCCAGAAGCGTCGGCGGACGTCCCGGTAGTGGGCCTCGCGCTCGCGGCGCAGCGCCTCGCGGTCGGTCGGGACGGCCCGCCGCGCATTTTCGGCCAGCAGGCCGGCCGTCACGAGTTGTTGCTGGAGCGCGGCCGGATCGGCCACGACGGGCACGTAGCGCACCTGGAGCACGGGTGTCCCGTCGGCTTCGGCGACCTCCCAGGTCAGGACCCCGTTCGTGCGGCCGAAGAGCTGCTCCAGCTCGTCGGCTGAAGGCGTGCGCGTCAGCGGCACGCGGAGCGTTTCGGTGCGGACACCGTAGCCCGCTTCCTCCACGGCGGCCACGAGCCGGTCCAACCCGACGGCCTCCGGGTCGATGGCCACGGCCGCCTCGCCGGTGGCGAAGTTGACGCTGGCCTGACGGACGCCCGGCACGGTGCGCAGCCGCCGTTCGATGCGCACGGCACAGGCCGCGCACTCCATGCCTTCGACGGGCAGGCGCAGCGACGCCTCCGCTTCAGGCGTGGGCGTTTCCGTCACGGTGTTTGGCGTCGGCGTGCGTTCCATGGTCGTCGTACAGGGCATGGAGGATCGGGCAGTGTTCGACGGGCGCCTTTCCGTCGCAGGCGGCCACCAGCCGGCGCAGCGTATCGCGGATGCGGGTCAGGTCCCGGATGCGTGCTTCGATTTCGGCGATTTTGGCCAGCGCCCGCTGGCGGACCAGCCCGCTGCTGGCGCCCGGCGTTGCCTCGAGCGTCAGCAGTTCTTCGATTTCACGGAGCGAGAAGCCCAGTTCCTGCGCCCGTTTGATGAAGCGCAGGCGGGCCACATCCGTTTCGGAGTAGGCGCGGTAGCCGGCAGCCGTTCGGCGAGGCGGAGGCAGCAACCCCCGCTGCTCGTAGTAGCGGATCGTTTCGGCATGCACGCCGGTCCGTTGCGCCAGTTCGCCGCGTGTCAGCATAGGTTCGGCCAACGGTTTGCAGACCCTCATTACGCCCTGTAGTTAACTACAGGGTTTCGGACATAAAAAATTCTTCATGGAGAAAAGGTTGCAGAGCGCCCGTGGTTCAGCGGGCGATGCCGGAGGTGCGGCGTGGCGTGGCGTTTTCTCCATCCCCGGTCTTCAGCAGCACGTGCAGGCCCGGGGCCAGCTGGATATAGAGGGGGAGCGTGGCCAGGCCGAGTGCGGCCGCATCGACACCGGCCGTGCCCGGCAACAGACGTACCGGGGGCTTTTCTTCAATACGCAGCGCGGCCAGCCGCTGCCGGAGCCCTTCGATAATGTAGAGGATTATGGGCGCTGGCAGTCGGCCGCCGAAAAAGATAGCTTCGGGATCCAGCAGATACTCAATGGCCAGAATGACGGGGGCCAGATGCTCCAGGCCATGGTGCAGCCAGTCGAGCAGGATCGGGTTTTTCTCCTGGAAGAGCTGTTCCAGATCTTCCAGGCTCCGGGCCTTGTGGCCGGCTGCCTTGAGGCGGCGGTACAGGCGCGGCACGTCGAAGAGAATACCCAGGTGGGGTTTCCCAAAAGCACGCAGATCTTCTGAAGAAAAGATTTCCGAAGGAAGATAGCAGTAGCCCAGTTCGCCGGCGTTGCCAGTATGGCCGTCGTAGGGTTGGCCGTTGAAGATGAGGCCGCCGCCGAGCCCGTCGCTGAAAAACACATAGAAAAAGGTGGGGATGTGCTGGCCGGCGCCGTACCAGCGTTCGCCGATGGCTGCGGCCGTGGCGTTGTTTTCCAGGAAAACCGGGAGTCCGAGCCGTTGCTCGAGAATATCGGCGATTGGAACGCGGTGCCATCCCGGAAAGGCTCTGGGATTGGCCACATTGGTGACGTGACCGTCTTTGGAGATGTCAAGAGGACCCGGTATCCCGACGCCAATGCCCCAGACTCTTTCACGGGGTACCCCTGTTTCATGGAGGAGTGTTTCCGTAGTGTGGGCCAGCAGCTCCGTAGCCTCCTCCGGAGTAAGCACGCCGGCCAGTGCTTGATGGATGCGATGGCGAATCTGTCCGGCAAAGTCGACGAGCAGCGCGGTCAGATGGTCACGGTCCAGGTCAAGCCCGATGGAATACGCGCCATCCGGATTAATGACCAGCATGATAGAAGGGGCCCCGCGCTTATCCCGCCGACGTTCGGCTTCGTAGATCAGCCTCATTTCCAGTAAT
Organism: Rhodothermus sp.; assembly: GCA_015487635.1. Lineage (GTDB taxonomy): Bacteria > Bacteroidota > Rhodothermia > Rhodothermales > Rhodothermaceae > Rhodothermus. Next base: position 14,048 of record WFPM01000073.1, on the reverse strand, counting down.
TCCCGGGTAATATTCGAAACCGTCTGCGCGGTCAGCTCCGTGCGACGGGCTACTTCGGCGCGCGAGATCGGTCCGAACCGCCGAATTGTCTCCAGAATGATTCGAAAGTTGTACGCTTTGGCATACTTGAGATTGGTGCCCAGCAGCATGGCTTCGGGAAGCGCTTTTCAATATGCATAGAAGTTGGCGATTTAATGGATACTCCATCCCGAAAGATCCAGTTTTCCCGGAAAAAACTTCCGGATCGCCAGGCTGGATGAAAGCTTTGCGCTAATTCCGGAAAACGCCTTCCCCGACGCGAACGAACGATCTGAAAAGGCGTACTTTTTGCCCCGCATGACGGGGGGCAAAAAAATAGCAGGAGGTAGATACCGATGGACGCGTTGCCGTTGCAGAGCTGGTGGGATCGATTTCAGGAGCTACTGGATGATCAGAATGAATGGCCGGCCGAGTATCTGTTCAAATTCATTGCCCCTTCCAGTGAACGCGAGGCACTTCGGGCCGTTTTCGGACACTATCCGGTTACGATCCGCGAGTCCCGCAAGGGCAATTACATCAGCCTGACGGCACGCATGGAGGTGCAGTCCAGCGACGAGATCATTGCCATCTACAAGGCGGCGGCCCGCGTGCGCGGCGTCATCGCGTTGTAGCTCAGGAGTTGAGCGTCAGCGCCGTTGCCAGTTCCTGAAACAGGGCCGACAGCGTAAACGGTTTGCACAGATAGCCGGCAAATCCCAGGCGCAGCACGGTATCGCGATGGCGTAGCGTCCCCACAGATGTCATTGCAACGGCGGGTGGTTGGTGATCGGGCGGTGCTTCCCGGATCAACTGCATGGTACGGTGGGCATTTTCTTCCAGCGGCCACGTGGGGTGGCCGACTGACTCCAGCGAAATCAGCGCCACGTGGTAGCGATGCTGTTGCAACTGCTCTCGGAGTTGATCGCCACCAACTACCGGGTGGCACACTATGTAGCGCAGCGAAGCGTAGGGTGCCCGGCGGAAGGCAGCCTGAATGAAAGGGTGGAGGGCCGTGTCGGCATCTACTAAGAGCAGCAAACGACGCTGCCCGTTAACTTCGCTGTGGGTCATATATGGTGAGGCAGCCTTTTCTGGCAAAACTCGCAGTCTTGCGCTGAACTAGAAAGTACTATTGGCGCATCATTCCCCGGATTTCTGGCAGAAAAGGCGTTGCGCCAACTAACACACAACAATTTTTTTCAGAAAGTGGCAGGATCTGAACGGGAAAACGAAGGTCTGTACAGAGGACTTTCGATTTACCTGAAACGGGGGGCGCTATGGCCGAGGCAAATCCAAACCGTGCGACGCATGTCCACTGGCCGCAGGTAGTGCCGGACGGTGTGGCCGAGCAGGAGGCCGTGCAGGTACTCGAGCAACTGGCCCGCGAACTGCAGGCGCTCGCGCAGGAAGTCGAACAGGCGTATGCGGACGGTGGCCGACTTCTCCAGCACGTGCAGACGAACCTGCGGCCGGACCTGTGGCGTAACGCGGCGCATCTGCAGGTCCGGCTGGAAGGGCTGAAAGACCAGGTGCGGGCAGCCCGCGATCTGGTCGAGCGACTCCGGGCGGCCACGCAGGAAGATCGGCCTCCGATGGAGGGACGGGGTGTGCGGCAGACAGAAGCCTTAGCTTCAGCCGAGGCCGAGCCAGCGTAGCAGCTCCGGCCAGTGCGCAAAGACAAAGACGTCTTCGGGAACGGAGGCCAGCGCGGCAGGCGTGAACCAAGCTGCCTGCCAGCCGGCGTTTTTTGCACCGAGCACGTCACTGCCGAACGAATCGCCGACGTAGAGGATCGCTTCCGGCGCGACTCCGGCCGCCCGGGTAGCATGGGTGAACAGTTCCGGATGGGGCTTGGCCACGCCCACTTCCTCGCTGATGACCAGCGCTTTTGCATATCGGCTCAGCTCCGGAAAGCGCGCCAGCTTGGCGTGTTGCACGGCGGCAAAGCCATTCGTCAGAATGCCTACGGGCAGGTGGTGGGCCACCGTCAGAAAAGCCTCACGGGCGCCCGGTACCCAGCGCCAGTGCCGGCGGTAACGTTCCATATAGCAGGCGTTAAGCTGCTCCGAGGTGACGCCCGGCAGCTCGAGCGCTTCGATCAGTCGTGCAAAACGGGCGTGCATCAGCGCCGGCCGGTCGATCTGGCCCCGCTGGTATTGCTCCCAGAGTTTGGTGTTGATCGTGTGGTAGGTGTGATGCAGTTGCTCCAGCGGGACGTGGGCGAATACGTCCGGGAAGGCGGCCTTCACGTCGGCCAGCGCCGCCTGCTCGGCTGCCCGATGATCGAGCAGCGTATCGTCCAGGTCGAAATAGACGAAGCGAATCGTTTCAGAGAGGTTTTTCGAAGAGGGCATATTCCTTGTCCACCACGGCCCCCAGGTGTTCGAGGGCGTTCAGCAACACCTTATTCGTGTCGAGCACCCAGCTCATCTCACAGGCTTCGTAGCCGCGGCGTTTGCCACGCTGGATTGTTTCCAGCACGAGCAGGGCATCGAGTCCGCGGCCGTGATACTTTTTACGAATGCCCATCAGGGGCATGCGGGTTTCGTAGATGGCGCCCAAGTTGGCGGCCAGCAGGATCTTGATCAGTCCGAAGGGAAACAGCCGACCGTCACGCGCATGGCGCAGCGCCTGGTTCAGATTGGGCAGCAGCAGCGAAAAGCCGATGGGATAGCCGTTGTCTTCCAGAATGAAGACCAGCTCCGGATCGACGATCTGCTTCATGGCGCGGGCCAGGTGCTGGAATTCGTGTTCGGTCATGGGCACGTGGCCCCAGTTTTCGGACCAGGCTTCGTTGTAGATGTCCAGCACCGTCCGTGCTTCCTCGTCGTAGCGGCGCATGTCGAGCGTGCGCAGCGTGATGGTAGGATTGCGCCGCCGGACCAACTTGACGCCCCGCTCCAGCTTTTCGGCCTTCAGGTATTTTTTGTGGACGTAGTAGGCCCACATGGTCATGACGCGCGTAAAGCCCGCCTGCTCCAGAAAGTCGGCGTAGTAGGGGGGGTTGTAGGGCATTAGGATGGAGGGGGCGCGGTCGAAGCCGTCGACCAGCAGGCCGGCCACGTCGTTGAGCGAGGGGTTGGTCGGCCCCCGCATGCGCTGCAGCCCCTGTCGGCGCAACCAGTCGGCGGCGGCCTTGAAGAGCGCCTCGGCCACCGCGAAATCCGGCACGCACTCGAAAAAGCCGAAAAACCCGACGTCGTCGTTGTACTTCTTCAGGTGCATGCCGTTGACGATGGCCGCAATGCGGCCGACGACACGCCCCGACGCATCCAGCGCCAGAAACGGCTGAATCTGGCCGTGCTCGAAAAATGGATTCCTGCGGGGCGAAAGGATTTCGGCTACGTCCCGGCGCAGCGGCGGGACCCAGTAGGGGTTGTCCCGGTAGAGCCGGTAGGGCAGGTCGATGAATTTGCGCAGCAGGCGTCGACCATGAACCGGCACCACCTGCACCGGGGGCGCGACGCGAACTTCCGGGAGCGTTTCAATAGCTTCCATTGGCCTGAATGACGCCCAGTCGCTTTCCGACGCGATGGAAGGCTTCGAGGATGTAGTCGAGCTCCTCGTCGGTGTGCGTGGCCATGAAGGACGTCCGCAGCAGCGCCTGACCCTGCGGGACGGCCGGTGGCACCACTGCATTGACGAATACCCCTTCTTCCAGCAACTCGCGCCAGAAACGGAAGCAGGTCATCATGTCGCCGATTACGACCGGAATGACCGGCGTCTGGCTGTTCCACACGTTGAAGCCGGCGCTGCGGAAGCCCTCGCGCATGTAGTCGGAGATCTTCCAGAGGCGTTCGAGCCGTTCCGGCTCCTGCTCGATGATGTCGAGACACTTCAGCACGGTGGCCACGTTGGCCGGCGGCATGGACGCCGAGAAAATGTGGGCCGAGCTGGTGTGGCGGATGTATTCGATCACGTCGCGGTCGCCCACGCAGAAGCCGCCCAGCGAGGCGAAGCTTTTCGAGAAGGTGCCCACGGTCAGGTGCACCTTGTGCTCCAGTCCGAAGTAGGCCGCCGAGCCGCGTCCGCCCGGACCGATCACGCCGACGGCGTGGGCATCGTCCAGCATCAGCGCGGCGCCGAACTCTTCGGCCAGCTCCACCAGCTCCGGCACCCGTGCGATGACGCCGCTCATGGAGAAGACGCCATCGGTGACGATCAGTTTGCCGGCCTCCGGCCGCTCGGCCTGGGCGCGTTCGAGCAGGCGCCGCAGATGGTCCAGGTCGTTGTGCCGGTAGCGCACCGTGTCGGCCAGGCTTACTTGGGTACCGGCCACGATGCTGGCGTGGTTGTCTTTATCCGAGAAGATGATATCGTTTTTGGAGGTGAGCGCCTGGATGACCCCCATGTTCGTCATGTAGCCGGTCGAGAAGACGATGCAGGCTTCCCGGCCCATGAAGCGGGCCAGGCGCTCTTCCAGCTGCAGGTGCAGGTCCAGCGTACCGTTTAGAAAGCGGCTCCCCGTACAGCCTGTTCCGTACTTGCGGATGGCCTCAATGGCGGCCTCTTTGACCCGGGGGTCTGAGGTCAGCCCGAGGTAGTTGTTCGAGCCGGCCATGATCACCTCCCGGCCGTTGATGATGGCGCGCGAGCCTTCGTTGCGCTCAATGGGTCGGAAGTAGGGATACAGGCCGGCCGCCTTCACCCGGGCGTAGTCGCCATCCGGCACGAAAAACTTATGGCACTTGGCAAACAGGCTGGGCTCCGAAGTCGAAACCTGGGTCTCCAGCCGTTCCTGAGGCGTACGGGCCGCGTCCGACATGGGCATATCTTGGGATGGTTTCTACATCTGGGGCAGTATTCTTAAACTTGCGCTAAAACGCAGCATACTGTATTAAGGATCTATGGCGCGTCGTTTTTATTCGGTTTAGATGGACGAAAGCGCGGTATTTTCACGGGCGGTTCGTACAGGGCGTCCGCGATAGCGGGACGTTTCCAGGCGCTGCAGCAGCCGTTCAATGAAGTTCAGGGCCATTTCGTTGCCGCATCGCAGTGGGCGTTCCTGCAGGCGTTTTTCGTAGTGCGGGCAGGCCTCGAGAAAGCGGCGAACGTCTTCGCTCCGGAGTTCACGGTCGAAGACGGCCATACCCAGTTTCTCGCGCTCCAGAAACAGCGCGTTGAGCGTTTGCTCGAAGATGCCACGGTTGGGCACGACCAGCAACGGTTTGCCGAGATAGAGCGCCTCGCTCATCAGCGTGAAGCCGGCCGTGCAGAGTACGGCCCGGCAGTTGGCCAGATCTTCCAGAAAGCCGTCGATGGAAGGCGCTTTGAACGTCAGGTTCGGATACTTTTCCGCTTCAGGGGGGCGCGGGACGTTGTAGAGCACGAACGACGCCGGCAGGTGCGCGAGCACTTCGGGCAGATGGTCCACGCCTTCGGGCTGGTTGAAATAAACCAGCACGTGCGAACCGGTGGTGGGCCGCAGTGCCTGCACCTCGGCGCGAATGATCGGGGGAATGAGCGTGACGCGTTCGGGATGGCGCAGCGGCGGGAAGTAAAACGAGGTCAGCAGCACATGCAGCGGGCGCTGGGGGGCGATCAACTGAATGGCCAGATGGGCCAGCAGGGCGTCTTTCCAGTAGCGAAAGGGGGGCCGGTAACGCGTTTCGGTTACCACCTGCTGGTGGTTGAACGACAGTACTGGCAGACCCAGGCGGGCCGCTGCACGAGGCGTCAGCGCCTCGAAGTCGGTGATGACCAGATGAGGGCGGAAATCGGCCAGCTTTTCGGTCAGTTCGTCGAGTAACGGGCGCAGTCGGCGCATCACCGGAAGGTTGGCCCGCAGGGTAGCCAGCAGGCGCATACGGTTGCCGTGCAGCACCTGGCAGAGCGAGGGGACAGGCCAGACGGTCTCGCCGCAGGCTTCAAGCACCGCCCGGGCGGTGCCCCCGCAGCAGAAGCGCAACTCGTGGCCGCGCGCGCGCAAAGCCCGTGCGACGGCCAGCACACGCGACGCATGGCCCCGCCCCTGGCCGCTCAGTGCGTAAACAATGCGTGCCATGAAGCTTCAGCTCCCCCTGCAGACCGGATGGTCAGGGCATTTTGCCGGAAGATCGTAAAATTTATGCAGAAAAGAAAATCAAAATTTCAAAATTGTCCCTGCAGGCGCAGCGTGGCCCCGTTCGGGCGGGGCAGCAGGCGAAGTTGCAGGTTTTCGCTCACGTCGAAATCGTACAGGTGGGCATGTACGTAGGCGTCCAGCACGGTCAGTCCATACCATAAGCCGAGCGCAATGTAGGAAAGGTCACGGTTGCGGCGGTAGCGGTCGCGGTACTGACGCAGCAGGTCGGCGCGGCCGGCTTCGATCACCGCGCGAAAGCGCTCGCCTTCGTCGCGATACTGGGGGTAGCGATCCGGGGCGATGGCGTACAGGTAGGCATGGCGGTAGAGCAGGTAGCGTTCGTTCATGAAGTGGGCCAGCGCCGCAAAGCCGCCCAGTCCGGCATAGACGAACGGTACCTTCCAGTACTGGCGGTTGTAGATCTGGCCCCAGCCGGGAAGCACCAGGGCCCGCCAGAGCGCCCCTTCGGGCGAATGGGTGCGGGTCGAGTCGGGCGACGGCGGCGCAGGAGTTCCCACCGGCAGCAGCAGGAACGCCAGCAGCAGCGTGGTCATGCGCCCAGCAGCAGGCTTAGCAGGCGCTCCAGCTCCTCGTCGGAGAAATAGGCGATTTCGATGCGACCGCCCCGGCCCGAGCGGTGCCGGATGCGCACCTGGGTTCCCAGCCGCCGCCGCAACTGATCCTCGTAGTCGCGGATCTGGAGCGCCTCGGGATCCGGCTCGGCCGACGTGGTGGCGGCTTCGCCCGCCCTCTTGCGCTCCTGTCGGCGGTGCCAGGCTCGCACCCGTTCCTCGACTTCGCGGACGGAAAGCTGCTTCGTTTCGATTTCCTGCAGGAGCCGGAGTTGGACCGGTTCGGGCAGGCCGATCAGGGCGCGGGCGTGACCGGCCGTGATCGTGCCGTCGCGCAGGCTGGCCTGAATACGGGGCGGCAATTTGAGCAGGCGCAGGAAGTTGGCCACCGTCGCGCGATTCTTGCCCACTTTCTCGGCCACCTGCTCCTGCGTCAGCCCGCACTCCTCGATCAGCCGCTGGTAGCCCAGCGCCACCTCGATCGGGTTCAGCTCTTCGCGCTGGACGTTTTCGACGAGCGCCATCTCCAGCATTTCCTCGGTGTCGGCCTCGCGTACGTAGGCCGGGACGCGCTTCAGGCCGGCCCGGCGTGCCGCTCGCAGGCGCCGCTCGCCCGAGATCACCTCGAACTCGTTGTTGCCCAGCGCCCGCACGGTAATCGGCTGGATGATGCCGAGCTGGGCAATCGAGCGGGCCAGTTCGTCCAGCGCTTCGTCGTCGAAGTCCTTGCGCGGCTGGTAAGGATTGGGCCGGATCCGGTCGATATCGATCTCGGCCACCCGCCCCAGCAGCCGGAGCCGCTCCTCGAAGTGATAGAGCCGGCTCTTGGGCGTCTCGACGCCCGTCACCTCTTCGGGTGGCGTCGCTTCCTGGTTTGCGCTCGGAAGCAGGGCGCTCAATCCGCGCCCCAGGGCTGCTTTCTTTGTAGCCATAAACCGTTGGTTGCTTGCTCAGGCGTCTCGTTCGGGATGCGGTCGGAACGGTGCGGCGTCGGACGACGAACGACGGCCGGCCGGAATGGAAAGCCCATTCGTCGCGGGCGCTTCGGTAGGTGTTTCCGGCAGCAGAAAGCGCTGGTTGTTCTGGATGATCTCGCGGGCCAGCGCCATGTAGTTGCGGGCGCCCACGCTCGTGATGTCGTAGAGCAGCACCGGGCGGCCGAAGCTGGGCGCTTCCGACAGCCGCACGTTGCGCTGCACGATGGTGCGGAACACTTTGTCGCCGAAATAGCGACGCACCTCTTCGGCCACTTGGTTGGACAGACGCAGCCGCGTATCGAACATCGTGAGCAGCACCCCTTCGATTTCCAGTTCCGGGTTCAGGTGCTGGCGTACGATCTTGATCGTGTTCAGGAGCTGCCCCAGCCCTTCCAGCGCAAAGTATTCCGCCTGGACGGGGATCAGGACCGAGTTGGCCGCCGTCAGCGCGTTCAGCGTCAGCAGGCCCAGTGAGGGTGGACAGTCGATAATGATGAAATCGTACTTGCGGCGGGCGCGGCGCAGCGCATTGGCCAGAATCCGCTCCCGCTCCATGACATCGATCATTTCGATCTCGGCGCCCACCAGGTTGATGTGGCTGGGGACCACCTCCAGAAACGGCAACTCCGTCTGCTGAATAGCCTCTTCCAGCGAGATGTCGCCGATGAGTACCTCGTAGGTGGACTTCTGGACCGTCCGCGGATTGACGCCGACCCCGGAGGAGCAGTTAGCCTGCGGATCGATGTCGATCAGCAGCGTGGGATGTTCGATGGCAGCCAGCGAAGCGGCCAGGTTGATCGCGGTGGTCGTTTTCCCTACGCCTCCCTTCTGGTTGGCGATCGCAATGACTTTACCCATGAGCTATCTGTGAGCTTGCAGCCACCGGATCTACGAACCGAGCAGAAACGGACGGCGGCCGGCCTTTGTTGCACAGGCGGCAACGCGCGCAACCTGCAGATGCTTTAATCTATAAAGAAACGCGGGCATAAGCCAGCCCCCGGCAAAAAAGTTCGGGAGCGGATCACAAGGAGCAACCTCGCGTTGAGAAAGGGCAAAACCCGCTCGCATTGCCTGCAATGGCGCGTCGCTTTGTACTGAAGCCGGATGCCGACGTCCCCACCTCCCGCCTGACCGTGGACTATGCAGGTCAGCTCAACCCCCAGCAGTATGCGGTGGTGACGGCCGGCGGGGGACCGATCCTGGTGGTGGCCGGGGCCGGCACCGGCAAAACGCGCACGCTGGTCTACCGCGTGGCCTATCTGGTCGAGACCGGCACGCCGCCCGAGGAGATCGTGCTGCTGACGTTCACGCGCCGCGCCGCCCGCGAAATGCTGGCGCGGGCCGCCGCGCTGCTCGACGGACGGTGCGAGCGGGTGCAGGGCGGTACCTTCCACGCGTTCTGCCTGGGGCTGCTCCGACGCTACGCCGGTCGGCTGGGCTATCCCTCGAACTTCACCGTACTGGACGCCTCGGACGCAGCCGACGTGATCGATCTGCTCCGCACCGCCCACGGATTGCATCGAAGCGGCCGTCGCTTTCCCCGCAAACAGACGATCCAGGCCATCTTTTCGGCGGCGGCCAGCCACCCCGACGCCGATCTGGAGGCGATCCTGGAAGCCCGGTATCCACAGTTTCTGGAACACCTCGAAGCGCTGCAGGCGCTGCGCGAGGACTATGCCCGCTACAAACGCCAGCACGGCCTGATGGACTACGACGATCTGCTGGCCTGCACGACCGAACTCTTCCAGCAGCACCCCGACGTGCACCGCCAGGTGGCGGCCCGGTGCCGCCATGTGCTCGTCGATGAATACCAGGACACCAACCGCCTGCAGGCGCAGATCGTGCAGGCACTGGCCGCCGTGCACGGCAACGTGATGGCCGTGGGCGACGACGCGCAGTCGATCTATCGCTTTCGCGGGGCCGACTTTCGCAACATCTTCGAGTTTCCGCGGCTGTTTCCGGGCACGCGCATCCTGAAACTGGAGCAGAACTATCGCTCCACGCAGCCCATCCTGGACCTGGCCAATCGGATCATTCAGCGGGCGCACCACCGCTACGACAAGGTGCTCTTCAGCGAGCGCAAGCAGGGCGAGCGACCGGCCATCATCCCGGCGCCGGACGAACGCACCGAAAGCCGCTTTGTCTGTCAGATGATCCTGGCGCTTCGCGAGCAGGGCGTGCCGCTACATCAGATGGCTGTGCTGTTCCGCAGCAGCCACAATGCGTTCGATCTGGAGCTGGAGCTCAACCGCCGCGGCATTCCCTACGTGAAGTACGGCGGACTCAAACTCAGCGAAGCAGCCCATGTGAAGGACCTGCTGGCCTACCTCCGGCTGCTCGAAAACCCGAAGGATGCGGCCGCCTGGAACCGCGTGCTGCAGCTGATCGAAGGGATTGGACCGCGCACGGCGCAGCGACTGATCGAATGGATCACGTCGGCCGATGCGACGCCGTTCACGCTGGAAGAGCGGCCGTTTTCCCCGCGTTATGCCGAGGCGCTGATCCGGCTCTTCACGCTGCTGCGTCGGCTCTGGGAGACCGAACTTCCGCTGGAGGCGCAGCTGACCGAGCTGCTGCACTATTACCGGCCGCTGTGCGAGCGCCGCTACTATGAAGACTATCCGCGGCGGCTGCAGGACCTGGAGCATCTGGTCAGCCTGAGCGCCCGCTTCCAGAGCCGGGCCGCCTTTCTGGAAGCGCTTGTGCTCGATCCACTGGAGCTGACCGCACTGGAGGTCGAGCCGCTCGTCGAGGACGAACCGCCGCTGGTGCTTTCGACGATCCACTCGGCCAAAGGCCTGGAGTTCCACACGGTGTTCATCATTCACGCACTGGAAGGCATTCTGCCTTCGGCCTATGCGCTGAACGATCCGGAAGCGCTCGACGAAGAGCTGCGGTTGCTCTATGTGGCCGTCACCCGCGCGCGGGAGTACCTGTTCATCTCCTACCCGATGGTGCGTTACCAGGCCGGCACCGGCTCGTACCTGACCAGCCCCAGCCGCTTTCTGGAGGAGCTGCCGGAAGACATTCTGGAACCCTGGGTGCTTGTGGAGGAACCAATGGCTTCCTCCGCTGATGAACTGCCAGGTTCGAGCGCATCCGCGTTACCGTCAGGCGACTGACGATGGAGCTTTACCGTGCACCGGTCCAGAACGGCGTCGTCCTGACCATCGAAGAGGTCGGGCTGGAGCAACTGGACGTGATCCGGGAGCTGAACCGGGCCATTTTCGACGAGGAACGTATCATCAACACGTTCGACCGGGACGATCTGATGATCCTGCTGGCCCGGGTGAACGGCGTGCCCGTCGGTTTCAAGATCGGCTACCGCGAAAACAGCCGCACGTTCTACAGCGCCAAGGGTGGGGTGCTGCCCGAATACCGACGTCAGGGCATCGCCCGCCAGTTGCTGTACGTGATGATGGAACGGGCCCGTCAGAAAGGTTACCGGCGTTTTGCCTATGACACGTTCCCGAACCGGCACCCCGGGATGGCCGTGCTGGGCCTGAACGAAGGCTTCCGGGTCACCCGCGCCGACTACAACACGTTCTACCGCGACTATCGCCTGCGGCTGGAAAAGGATCTGTAGCGTCGGGGGTTCTGAACGTAACGAGGTCGCTCTTCACCGCCGCACTGCCACGCGGAAGCGGCCGATCAGTCGCCGATCCGGCTCGTCCGACAGCAGCACGTACAACCGATAGGCCGCATCCCGACCCAGCACCGGGCCCGGAAATTCCACTGGCTGCTGCCAGGAACCCGTCACCGACACCACCACCCCGTACGAATCGACCTGCATCAGGTCGATCCCTTCTCCCACGTAATACCCCGGCCGCAAATTCCGAAAATGCGCCACCACCAGCGTGTCCGACACAAAATACACCCCGCTCATCCCCGAAGCTTGTAATGAGATTTCTCGCCGTTTCGATCTTGGCAAATTGGGGCTTACCGCCTCTTGAAGTGGTTTCCAGGAAGGATGCCGCAACGCAATCTTCCGCAACAGTACCCCGCCCGTGTCTGCAACGGCGTATAGATGAAGCTCTGCAGCTCGCTGGTATACCACTGCTGCCATCTTATGCGGTTGCAGCACATCCAGCATGCTCCAACGTCCCCCCGAGATCTTCGTCTGATACAATGCGGGATACTCCCCGAATCGTCCTGTCACCCGACGTAGTGATGTGTCAACCACCGAAAAGGCGCGCGTTCCCGTACAAGCGGGCTCAAACCATGACGCACACGGCTCGTAGTGTGAACTTGACCCTACAACCAGATGCTGTGCGTCCAGACTATGTAACGTACCCAGACCCGTAGCTTCGTAGCCTTCCGGTAGGTACTGCCACCGGATGAATCGGCCATCTCGTTTGAAAATGGCAAAGCGATCCTGCGTCTCCTGAATGTAGAGTCGGTTTCCATGCACCAGCACGTAAAAGGGACGGCGCAGCGTGCCCGGTTCGTCGAAGCCCGGTCGGCCAATGACCTGCAGGGGACGCCCCAGGCTGTCAAAGACCACGATCCGATGCAGCCGTCGGTCCGGTACGTAGAGCCGGAATGGATTGAGCGTAGCCGTCACTGTTAGAAACTCGCCCAGAAACAGCGTATCCGGTTCCTGCAGGTGGATCGTATCAACCGGCACGAGCACCGCCCGGAGGCTTCCTTGCTCCGAAGCGCCGCCGCACCCAAGCCAGAGCAGCAACAGCCCGATCGGCCAGACGAACCGTACGGACATGTCCGGCAAGATCAGATGGTTGTGCCGAGATACGACTAATTTAGTAAAAACAATTCGGACAGGCAACCCGCTATGGTCGCACTGCCACCCGGAAGCGGCCGATCAGTCGCCGATCCGGCTCGTCCGACAGCAGCACGTACAACCGATAGGCCGCATCCCGACCCAGCACCGGGCCCGGAAATTCCACCGGCTGCTGCCAGGAACCCGTCACCGACACCACCACCCCGTACGAATCGACCTGCATCAGGTCGATCCCTTCTCCCACGTAATACCCCGGCCGCAAATTCCGAAAATGCGCCACCACCAGCGTGTCCGACACAAAATACACCCCACTCATCCCTGACACCTGCAACGCAATTTCCTTCATCTCCGCCGGCGACAACGTCGGCGGCATGGCCTCCGTGATCTGTCGCCATTGGGGATGTGCTATGGCCACGCGCTGCAGGAGTATACCACCTTCGGGCGAGACCCGGTAGAAGTGCACTTCGCGGCTGAGTTGATACACGACGGCCGCAAGTCCTCGCTTCGGCAACACATCCAGCATCGTCCAGCGTCCGGCAAAGACCTTTTCCTGATACAGCGCCGGAAACACGCCAAAGCGACCGGTCACGCGCTGAAAAGCCGTGTCGATGATCGAAAAAGCCCGGGTCTCCTCACAGGCCGGTTCAAACCATGACGCACAGGGCTCCGCGTAGGCGACCGAGCCCACCACCAGATGTGCGGTATCCAGGCTGTGCAGCGCCCCTCGTCCGGTGGATCCGTATCCCTCGGGAAGCCTACGGTACCCTATGAAGCGTCCTGTTCGATGAAAAATGGCAAAGCGGCCTTGCGTCTCCTGAATGTAGAGCCGATCCCCATGCACCAGCACATACGATGGACGGCGTAGCGTACCCGGCTCATCGAAACCCGGTCGGCCGATGACCTGCAGGGGACGGCCCAGGCTGTCAAAGACCACGATCCGATGCAACCGCCGGTCCGGTACGTAGAGCCGAAACGGATTGAGCGTGGCCGTCACTGTTAGAAACTCGCCCAGGAAGAGCGTATCGGGCTCCTGCAGGTGGATCGTATCGACCGGCACCAGCACCGCCCGAACCTCGGTGGGCTTTTCCGCACCGCACCCGCACAAAAGGGCCCCGGCGACCACAACCCACAGCCACCGGAGCCCCTTGTTAACAACGCCCCACGCCATCACTGCGGTGTGATAACAATTTCACACGCACAGTTGGTAGCTGGTTCTTCACAATCAATTTCTACCCAGTCAAATGAGTAACATATTTGACTGTTTGCTTCCACCGGCTGTACTTCATACACCCACGGCACCAGGCTCAGGCCCAGCGCCAGCACCAGAAACAACGTCGCCAATCGATCCTTCCAGCGCTTCATAGCACACCTCCTTTGGTTTGGTGAAACATGAACCCTCTATCCGATCACCGGTGATCGTCCAGCAACAGCAACCGCACCGATGCAGCGCCCTGCACCGTGCGCAACACCTCCGGACCCAGCTCACCCACCACCCGACCCTCCCGACGCACCAGCGCCCGCGGCAACGACGCCTCCCCAAAATGCCGTCCGTACCACCCCAGCGAATCCCACCACACCTCGAACGGAAACCCCATCACTGCCGCATAGCGCCGCGCCAACTCCCAACTCCGATCCTCCAGAATGCCCACCACCCGAAAACCCAGCGCTCGGGCCCC
>WFPM01000072.1 GCA_015487635.1 Rhodothermus sp. | reverse complement strand
GCCACGGAGGAGGAGCCTGAAACACCCATGTCGCGTCTGGAGCGCCTGCAGCGCATGCTGGAGAAAGCCATCGAGGAGGAGGATTACGAACGGGCCGCTCAGTTGCGCGACGAAATCGCCCGCCTGAAAAAAGAACAGGGCCAGAACTGATACGCTCGCCCGCGTTGTTGCTACATAGAAGCGAAGCTTTCCGGTCCCTGCCGTGAAGCTTCGCTTTTTGTGTTTCTATCTGACCGAAACCGCATGCCCATGGAAACCAACCTACAGGTCTTGCCGCACGAACGTGTGCCGCTGGCCGCCCTGCGAGATTTTTCCACGCTATTCGTAACCTACGCCACCGAGTACGAGCCGCTGGCGGCGTTCTATGCCGGCGACTATCGCGATCCGGCCGTGCGTCGCGAACGGGCCGTCCGGGTGGCCGCGCATCCACGCGACCGGGCGACGCTGGTCGAGGTACTCCAGGAGCAGAACGAACGCTGGGGCCTGGATGACACCACGCAAAAGCACATTGAGGCGCTGCGCGATCCGGAAAGCGTGGCGCTTGTGACCGGTCAGCAGGTGGGGGTGCTGGGCGGGCCGCTTTTTACGCTCTACAAGGCGCTGACTGTGGGTAAACTGGCCCGCGAGCTGGCCGACGAACTGGCCCGTCCCGTGGTGCCCGTCTTCTGGCTGGCCGGTGAAGATCACGATTACGAGGAGGTCGCGTCTGTAACGGTGCTTCAGGGAGCCGAACCGGTGACGCTTCGGCTGGAGCGACCCGACCCGGACTATGCGGGGCCGGTGGGACGTCTGCCGCTTCCGAAAACGATCCGAACGCTCCTGGACGAACTGGCCGATCTGCTACCCCCCACGGAATTCCGGGAGCCGCTGCTGGCGCTGCTGCACGAGACCTACCGGCCCGGTGTCTCTTTTCAGGATGCGTTTGCCCGATTGCTTAAACGGCTGGTGCCCGAGGACGTCGGC
This sequence comes from Rhodothermus sp., assembly GCA_015487635.1. Lineage (GTDB taxonomy): Bacteria > Bacteroidota > Rhodothermia > Rhodothermales > Rhodothermaceae > Rhodothermus. The sequence goes on along the minus strand of WFPM01000072.1, from coordinate 2,113 downwards.
CTGGTGCTGATCGACCCGGACGATGCCCGCCTGAAAGCGCTGGCCCGCTTGCTTTTTGAGCGGGAGCTGACCGACTGGGAAACCGCACACGCCCGGCTCGAAGCGGTGAGCCGGGAGCTGGCGGCCCACTATCACGTGCAGGTGCAGATCCGGCCGCTTCACCTGTTTCTGCTGGAGGATCATCGGCGCATTCCGCTGGACGCCGAACCGGACGGATTCCACCTGCGGGGCGAAGGCCGCGTGCTTTCGCAGACCGAAGCGCTGCAGTTGCTGCAGAAGGCGCCCGAATGCTTCAGTCCGAACGCCCTGCTGCGGCCGCTTTATCAGGACTGGCTGCTACCCACGCTCGCCTACGTGGCGGGACCGGCCGAAGTGGCTTACTGGGCTCAGCTCAAACCCCTGTATGAATGGGCCGGGCTACCGATGCCGCTCGTCTATCCGCGGGCGTTGATGCTGCTGGTGGAACCCCGGATCGCCCGCTGGCTGGAACGTTACCAATTGCGCCCCGAAGCCCTGCAGGAAGACCCGGATCGGCTGTTTCATCGCCTGGTGAAGGAACAGCTCGACGGCGAGCTGGAGGCTGCTTTTGAGGAAGCGCGACAGCAACTGCGTGCACTGGGTGTCCGACTGCGTCCGCTCGTCGAACGCGTGGATCCGTCGCTGGGACCGGCTACCGAGGCCTGGGCCACCGGGCTGGAGCATGAGCTGGATCGCTTCTGGGCCCGCGTGCTGAAGGCCGGCAAACGCCGCGAAGAAACGCTCCGAAACCATCTCGTGCGGGCGCGGAACAGCCTGTTCCCCAACGGCGTGCTGCAGGAGCGCGTGCTCTCGCCCGTGTATTTTCTGAACAAATACGGGCCGGAGCTACCGCGCCGACTGCAACAAGTGCTCTCGACCGACACGTCAGCGCTGCAGGTGGTGTATCTGCAATGATGGTGGGAGGCAAAGACGGACGGGTGCTGTTCAGTCCGCTGGTGGAGCAGGCTATCGAACTGGCCGCCCGCTGGCACGACGGAACCTACCGCAAAAGCCAGTGGCGGCCGCCGCTGATGCCCTCGCCGGACCCTGATGACCTGGTGCCCGTGCCGGTCATGGCCCATCTGATGACCGTGGCGCTGCTGGTGGATCGGGCCGGCTGGGACGATGTGACCGTGGCGGCCGCTTTTCTCCACGACGCACTGGAAGACACGAACCGCCACGGCCAGCAGCTTCGCTACGAGGTACTGCGCGAACGCATGGGCGAAGCGGTGGCCCGCTTGGTGCGCGACGTAACCGAACAGAAATACGACGAACAGGGACGGCGTCGAAGCTGGGACGAACGCAAGGCCGATTACCTGGCCCAGCTGTGCACGGCCACGCCGGCCGCCGTCGCCATCAGTCTGGCTGACAAGCTCCACAACCTGTGGACGATTAACCAGAGCCTGGAGGCCGGTGTCGATGTGTTTTCGGATGGCCCCGGCCGACGGGCGCTCAGTGCCGGACCCGAAGCCCAGTTGCGTTTCCACCGGGCTTTGCTGGAGCTGGCCGCCGGGCACGACGATCCCCGCCTGGAGCCGCTGCGCATGCATCTGGCCCACGAAGTCGAACGCTTCGCCCGATGGGTGCGCGAGACTCACTCTTGAAGATGATGGAGTATATCGCCGAAATCCCGGAACCAACGCCCAGGGAACAGACATCACTTCGAAAGTGGGCGATGCGGTTGTGACAGGGTTTTTTCTTCAAATCCCGTAGGCAGCACTCTATCGGAGATTTAACAAGCCCGTCAAAACCTTCTGGAAACGCTTCCGGTCCGGGTGCAATCAAGCAGACCGTCCGTATGTCAAACCAGACCGGAAGCAGCCATGCGTAACCTCGGGTTACGGATGCTCCTGGCAATTGCGCTGGTGCTACTGGGAGCGCAGTCGTTGTCGGCCCAGCCGTATCCCGTTGTGGGATTCTCCACGGGCTGGGTGCAGGCTACGTTTTCCGGTAACGATCTGGGCAGTGCCGCCTACCGACCAGGCTTTGCGGCCGGCGTGTTCTTACGTTACCCCCTGACCCCCTGGTTGGCCCTTCGGCCCGAGCTCTGGTATGAAATGAAAGGCGGTAAGCGGCTGGTCGGTGCGCCTTTTGC
>WFPM01000071.1 GCA_015487635.1 Rhodothermus sp. | reverse complement strand
GGTTCAGGAAAGGCTGGGGCCCGCAGTCGGATCCATAGCGCACTCATGGGCCTCCTTGATCACAGGGCTTTGGAGCGTACGGGTAAAGTAGGGAATGCCGTGAAAATGAATCCAGAACGTGAGCATTGCCCGGACGCTTCACGATCGAGCCGGAGAACCCTCCGGCAGTAAAGTACAAAGCGCAAGAAAAGAAGCCGACTCAGCCTTGCCTTTTTCGCGTGCGGCCGTTTGTCCCGAAAGGCCTGATTGATTCATTCAGTGAAAAAGTAGACTCCTGTCGTCGAATACAGTAACCAGAGCAGGAGCGCGACGGCAAGTGGTACGCGCAGGTTGTCGTTGAGGGGAAGCGGTAGCACTTCCAGCGTGGTGGCCAGCAAGGCGCCCAGCACGCCGTGCAACAGGGGGACGGGGAAAAAGAGGGCCGCGAGCAGCGCCGCCCCGAAGAAGGCAAGGGACCCTTCGACGGTGCGACGGCTACCGGGCCAGCGATGGCGTCCGAAGCGGCGTCCCACAAGGGCCGCGGCTGCATCGCCCACCATGAAGACGGCAAGGGCCGTGGCCGCCAGCAGCAACGGAAACAGCGTGGCCAGCAATGCGCTGGAGAGCAGCACCCAGGTGGCGCCGTTGATGGCAACGGGACCGCCTGGCGGCGGCAATTCTTCAGGGCGCATCATGCCACCGAACAGTCTCTGGATGAAGCGATGGAAGGCTGGCCAGCGAGCGCGCAGCAGGTCGGCCCCGAGTGCCGCCAGGGCCAGCGGCCAGAGCACGGCCAGCGCCGTCGGGCGCGTCACGTGCAGCATCCCGATCGGGATGCTCAGGGCCAGCAGGTGCAGCGCCTTGCGGAGCAGCTCGCCCCGGTAGGACAGGGATGCGGTTTCTGGAGCTTCCGCCATGGTCACTGGAGCAGACGATACGGCCGGTCAACGAAATGCGACGTGCTTCGGTTCGGATTTAACGAAAAGGGAACCCGGCCCACTGCTTTTCGATAGGCTCAGCGCTTCCGTAAGACGTTCGAACAACACGATGGCAGATTTCCCCCCGCTTCAGAACGACCTGTTGCTTCGGGCGGCGCGGTGCGAGCCGGTCGAGCGCACGCCCGTCTGGATCATGCGCCAGGCCGGCCGCTACCTTCCCGAGTACCGGGCGCTTCGGGCCGACGAGGCCTTTTTCGATGTGGTACGCACGCCGGAGTTGGCCACCGAGGTGACGCTGCAGCCGCTGCGACGCTTTCCGCTCGACGCGGCCATTATTTTTTCCGACATCCTGGTGGTGCCGCAGGCGCTGGGGCTGCGCGTGGAGATGATTCCGGGCCGTGGTCCGTACTTTCCGGACCCGTTGCGGACCGTCGAAGACCTGCGGCGACTCCGGCGGCCGGATGTGCGCGAGGCGCTGTACTACATGCTGGAAGCGATTACGATGACGCGGAAGGCCCTGGCCGGTCGCGTGCCGCTCATCGGTTTCTGCGGGGCGCCCTGGACGCTCATGGCCTACATGGTGGAAGGAGGCGGCAGTAAGACGTTCGCCCGCGCCAAGGGCTGGCTCTATCGGCAGCCCGAGGCCAGTCACCGGCTGCTTTCGCTGCTGACCGATGTGCTCGTGGAGTTTCTGATCGCGCAGATCGATGCGGGTGCCCAGGTGGTGCAGGTATTCGATTCCTGGGCCGGCGTGTTGAGTCCGGATCTCTTTCGCACGTTCGCGCTCCCGTACCTGCGCCGCATCGGCGAGGAGGTCGGGAAGGCCCGGCCCGAGGTGCCGCGTATCGTGTTCGCCCGGGGTGCCCACGCATCGCTGGCGGAGCTGGCCGGAGCAGGCTACGACGTGGTGGGACTCGACTGGACGATCGATCCGCGCCAGGCCCGGCAGCTGACAGGCGGACGCGTGGCCCTGCAGGGCAACCTGGATCCCTGCGCGCTGTACGCCGAGCCCGAAACGATCCGCCGGCTGACGCACCGGATGCTCGAAGCCTTCGGGCCGCGCGGGCATATCGCTAACCTGGGGCACGGTCTGCACCCCGATCACAACCCCGACCACGTGCGCGCCTTCGTGGAAGCCGTGCACGATTACGTACCGGTTGCGTCGGAATGAGCGGCCATTCCTTCCACGGCTGGAGCCGTGGGCTTCCTTGCCTGAGGCATCATCGTAATCCGGTGTCGCAGCGCGTCCGGTAACTTATGGCAGCGCTTTCAGACGACGAATAACTACGAAGGAGTAGAAGCGAAGGGCAGTACGATCGTAAACGTGCTGCCCTGGCCGGGGATGCTGTCGACTTCGATCCGGCCGCCCAGGCGCTCGACGATCTGTTTCGTGATGGCCAGTCCCAATCCGCTCGACGGCTCGTTGCCGGTGGGTTGCGCCGAAAGACGCTGAAAATAGCCAAACAGGCGCGCGCGGTCGGCTTCGGTCAGACCGGGTCCTTCGTCCCGGACGCTCAGCCGCACCGCATCGGTATGACGGGCGAGCTGCACTTCGATACGCTTGCCGACAGGCGTGAACTTGAGCGCATTGGTGAGCAGGTTCGTCAGGGCCCGCTGCAATTGCTCGGGATCGGTCTCCACCACGCAGGATCCCGCAGGCGGTGCCTGAAAGCTGAGTTGCTGCTGCTTGCGGGTGGCGCGGTCCTGATGGAAGCGAACGGTTTCGGCGACCAGTTCGACCAGATCCACGCGAATGCGCCGGAAGGTAACCCGACCGCTTTCCAGTGCCGAAGCAGTGATCAGCTGCTCGATGGTGCCCAGCATGCGCTGACCGGCGGCCTCGGCCAGTTTGAGCAGTTCCCGGTGGGGGCTGTCGGGCGGAAGCTCCTCGCGCACGGTCTGGATCAATCCCTGCACGCTGCTCAGCGGATTGCGCAGGTCGTGGGCGGTGGCACCCAGCAGGTGCGTTTTCAGCGCATTGATCTCCTGAAGGTGACGCTCGGCGGCCTCGGCCCGGGCGCGATCCAGCAGGGCCTGCTCGCGCTCGCGCGTCAGCAGGCGGATGCGGGCGCCCAGTGCCAGCGACAGTAGCAGCGCCTCGGCGGCCGAACCGAACTGGGCGCTGTAGCGCGTCAGGGGCGCGACGGGCAACAGGCCCCACCAGGTAACCACGTACACGAGCAGTCCAAGCACGAAGGGCAGCGCGGCCAGCAGGTAGTAGCGGGCCAGGGGATGCGCGCGACGATGGGCCTGCCAGGCT
>WFPM01000070.1 GCA_015487635.1 Rhodothermus sp. | reverse complement strand
TCGCCCGCCGGGGCCTGACGTTCTCCCCCCGCACGCCCGAGCAGGTGGAAGCCCTGCAGACAGCCGAACGCCGCCGCCGGGAACGCGAGGCCAAACGCCGGGCGCTGCGGGAACAGCTCGAACAGCTGCTCGACGCCGAGGCCGACGACCTGCCCGAAGTACCGGCTGCGCTGCTGGACGCGCTCGAAGCCTACCTGTGCCAGAAACAACGTGCCCAAGCCACCGAGGTGCTGGCCGAGGTGGCCCGCGACCGGGGCCTCACCACCCGCGAAGCCGCCCTGGAGATCCTGCTGCGCGCGGGCCGCCTTGACGCTTCCGTTGATACGTTCGCACTACTGGCTGGCATCGAACCCACCTTTCCGCCCGAGGTGCTGACCGCCGCCGAAACGATTGCACCCTTCGAGCCCACCGGCGACCGCATTGATTTCACGCACCTGCCCGCCTTCCACATCGACGACGCTTCCACGCGCGAGATCGACGATGCCTTTACCGTCGAGCCGCTTCCCGAGGGCGGCTGGCGTATCGGGATTCATCTGGCCGACGTACCCCACTTCGTCGCGCCGGAGGACGTGCTCGACCAGGAAGCCCGACGCCGGGGATTGACCCGCTACCTGCCCACCGGCTCCATTCCCATGCTGCCCGAGCGTCTGAGCCACGACCTGGCCAGCCTCTGCCCCGACGCGATCCGCCCCACGCTGAGCGTCGTGGTGACCGTCGACGCCTCGGAGCAGATCCGGGACGTGCAACTCGTGCGCGGACAGATCCGCGTGGCGCATGGATTCACCTACGAAGCAGCCGACGCGGTGCTGTCCGGCGAGACGCCGCACGAGCTGACCGAAGCGCTCCGGGTACTGGCCCGCCTGAGCCAGACGCTGACCGAAGCCCGACTGGCGCGCGGGGCGCTGCTGATCCGACGACCCGAGCTCAAAGTGCAGGTGGACGGCGACACGATCACACTCAAGGTGATCGATCCCGACACGCCCGCCCGCCGCATGGTCAGCGAATGGATGATCCTGGCCAATGCCGAGGCGGCCCGCTGGGCGGCCGAAAACGAACTGCCCATGATCTATCGCGTGCAGGATCCGCCCGACGATCCCGAATTGCAGGGCCGAAAACTGGACTACGATCCCGTGCTGCTGGCCAGTCGGCTGCGCGGGCTGCGCCGCACACGTTTTTCCACGCATCCCCAGCCCCATGCCGGACTCGGCCTGGAGGCCTACGTGCAGATCACCTCGCCGATCCGGCGCTATGCCGATCTGGCGCTGCAGCGTCAGATCGTAGCGGCGCTGGCCGACGCCCCGCTGCCTTACGACACCACCCGGCTGTTCGAAGTGCTGGCCACGGCCGAGGCGGCCGAACGCGAGGCCCGGGCGCTGGAGCAACAGGCCACCCGCTACTGGGCGCTGGTCTGGCTCGAACGCCACGCGACGCAGACCTTCGAGGCGATCGTCGTGGCCCGCCGTCCGGCTGGCTATCTCGTCGAGTTGCAGCCCTACGGCCTGCGCGGCCTGCTGGCCACGGCCGATGCGCTGGCGCCCGGCGATCGCGTCGCCGTACGTCCCGAAGCGATCGACCCCCGCCGCGGCCGGCTCCGCCTGCAACGCGCCTGAGCTACGATCGCGCGCGCCTCCACAACCACCAGCCCAGCCCGGCTTCCAGGGCAGCGCCAAGGCGAAGGAGCAGCGCGGGCCAGCGGAGCAGACCGTCCAGCACCGGCCGGTACCAGCGCGGCATCCACCGACGCTGCCAGCGCAAAAAACCGGGGCCCCAGACGACGGTGATCAGCCCATCGGCCAACAGCAACAACGCAACAAGTCGGCACCCCATCGATAGCTTAACCCCGTTGTGTTCATTCCCGGGCGAATCGTACGCCGGTTTCGCTAACCACGACGAATTGATCGGCCGGTCGTTCCCCGTAGCGCTGGAGCAAACGTTGAAGTACTGCAATCTTTGTTACCAAGCGCTCATCTTCCAATCTCAGGAGCACAACGCCTCGATGTGGATGCCGCTCGCGATAAATCTTTTCACCCAAGTCCTTATCGTTCGTAATCAATATCCAGTTCTCTGCAAATGCTTTCTGAAGAAGCGTCTCATCATCCACCCCGCGCGCTTCGTCATACACAGAAAACACCTCATACCCCTGCGCGCGCAACCACTTCGCTACAGCAGGACCGGTACATTCATCCACCATGAAACGCATCTATTCTTCTGACGCAATAAGTGGCATAAAGTCTGTCTTTTCAAGCACTCTTGTAGCAAATAAGAGGCAGGCCTGAATATCCTCATGCGTAAGGCCGGGGTATTCCTGAAGAATTTCCTCAACCGTGGCCCCGTGCGCCAGCAATTTCAGAATGTATTCCACCGGCAACCGCGTCCCTCAAAGGACCGGCTTGCCCGCCATCACTTTCGGATTGATAACAATCCGCTGAAGCAATTGCTCATCTTTCATAATTCGCAAAATACATCCACTCAGCGATTCTCTGTGAAGCTACCGGTGGCGTTACTACGAGTTCCGCGAGCCGTACACCATGCGCCTTTGGGATGCCCCTGCTGCAACAAAGTCAAAAACGCCTTCGTCGTCAGGTCCGAAGCGCCTGGGGGGCACCGCCCGGGTAACGCCACGCCCGCTATCGCTTCCGAGGCTTCCTGTAAGCAGGTACGTCTTACCTGCGTTGCCTCCCCGAATCGCAGCTGTAAGGCAACTTTCAGTATTCAGAAAAACGCTTCGGCCAGGCGCATACCCTGCATTTCAAGCCATTCGGTCAGGCACCGGATCGCCTCACGCGTGCCCCGCGTCGAGAGCGGCAGGCCAAACGGAAGCACGCGCACGAGCACCTTGCCATCCTTCGGGCGCGCCTCGACCAGCACCTCCTGTGTCAGGTCCTCTTCTTCGATTCGAACCAGAAACAGCAACCCGGTGCCGTCGAGCGTCCGATAGGCTTCGAGCACAATCACATGACCGCCCGGGAAGGCGTGGACCAGTTTCTCAAAGCGTTCCAGTTCGGGAAGCGTCCCTTCCAGCAGCGCGTGGTGCATGACGTCGTAGCGTTCGATGGCGGGTGGAAACGGATCGGAAGCCTCGGCCTGCTTCGTAAAGATGGCGTGGTAAATGGGTTTCTGCTGGGCCTGCCACTTGCGTGCATACTTGGTCTGAAGCGTCTCCGGCGGCGGATCGGTCACTTCGACCCGGAACAGTCCGGTCTTTTCGGCTTCTTCCAGCGCAAAAGAAAAATACGGCGCGTCGTCGGTGGTCAGCCGAAGCGTCCCGCCGTCGGCCAGGCGGGTGGAAAGCAGTTCGAAAAACGGCGCCTGCAGCAACCGCCGCTCCTGATGACGCTTTTTGGGCCAGGGATCCGGAAAGTTCACGTAGACCAGCGACAGGCTGCGCGGCGGCAACACGTTGCGCACCAGAAAGCGGGCCTGTCCCAGATAGAGCCGCACGTTCGTCAGGCCGGCCCGGCGCACCCGTCCGAACGCCCGGCGCATCGAGCCCGGCGAGATCTCCACGCCCAGCACGTTCCAGTCCGGGTGGCGGGCCGCCCAGTCCGTCAGGAAGCCGCCGTCGCCGAAACCAATCTCCAGCATCAGCGGCGCCTCCCGGCCGAAGAGCTGCGCGGGTGGCGTCGGGAAGGTAAACTGTCCGGTACGCAATATCATGAGCAGGCCGTTCGTTCAAAACCCCGGCAAACCGGATCGCCTGTCCGGGGCGTACGTTATAGCCGGAAGCGGCGGGGGGTTTCCCTCATCCACTGTTTTTTTGCAGGGATTGAATCAAGCAGCGCATGCACATGCCGGGAAAACCACGCATTCTCTGGGCCGACGACGAGATCGAATTGCTTCGGCCCCATATTCTGTTTCTGGAAACGAAAGGCTACGAGGTGACCAGCGTTACGAACGGCGCCGACGCCGTCGAGCAGGTGCGCCGCCAGCACTTCGATGTGGTGTTGCTCGACGAGCAGATGCCGGGCATGGGCGGCCTGGAGACACTCTCCGAAATCAAGGCGATCGCACCGGAGCTGCCCGTGGTGCTCGTCACCAAAAGCGAAGAGGAGCAGCTCATGGAAGAAGCGCTGGGCCGCCAGATCAGCGATTACCTGACCAAACCCGTCAACCCGAGCCAGATCCTGCTCACCTGCAAACGTCTGCTCGAGCAGCCTCGCATCCGGAGCGAAAAAGTTTCTCAGGAATACCTGCAGGCCTTCGCCCGCATTGCGGCTGCGTTGCAGGGGCCGCTCTCGCCTAACGAGTGGGTGGACCTGTACCGCCGGCTCACCCGCTTCGACCTGGAGCTGGAAGGCGACGAAGGGGCCCGCCAGATTCTGGAGGACCAGTTCCGCGAGGCCAACCGGGTCTTCGGCCGTTACATCGAGGACGTGTACCCTGACTGGCTGTCGTCCCAACCCGACGAGGACCGGCCCGTGCTCTCGCACGAGGTCCTGCCACGCTTTGTGCTGCCGGCGCTCGACGAAGGACGGCCCGTACTGTTTTTCGTGATCGACTGCATGCGTTTCGACCAGTGGCTGGAATTCGAGCGACTGCTGGTGCCGCTGTTCGATCTGGA